>CAZYJG010000022.1:0-20179 GCA_964647745.1 uncultured Piscirickettsiaceae bacterium | reverse complement strand
TTATTGCCAGAAAAAGAGACCCCACGAGGGGGTCTCTTTATCAGCAAGTGGCTTATCCTAAGATGACCACGAATGCTATCAAGCATTCGTAGGGTTACTTGTGTACGCCCAGCTTGTCTCTCCATCCTGGGAAGATGGAATCTGCATCGTGTGGGAACGACTCGAATGCACGAGCGAACTCCTTGTGATCCTTCGCCCACTCGATTGGGTCGGCACCGGCCTTCCAGCACTCGTAGGACTGACGCAGAGAGGTTGCACCAGCAGCTGGAGAGTCGATGTGACCGTAGGAACCACCACCAGAGGTGTTGATGATGTTGCCGTGGCCCAGGTTCTCGAAGAAGCCTGGCAGACGCAGTGCGTTCATACCACCGGAGATGATTGGGGTGGTTGGCTTCATGCCGTACCACTCCTGGTGGTAGACAGGACCCTGACAGCTGTCACGCTCAATCATGTAGGCGATGATCTTGTCATCAGCTGCACCTTCCATCTTGCCGTAACCCATGGTGCCCACATGGATACCGGAGGCACCCTGCAGACGGGACATCTTCGCCAGTACAAATGCAGTGTAACCGCGCTTGGAGCTTGGGGAAGTTACCGCACCGTGGCCGGCACGATGGTAGTGGAGGTACTGACCTGCAAAGTAACGACGTGCAGTAGTTACCATGCCTGGGCCACCGACATAACCGTCAACCAGGAAGGCTACCTTGTCAGCATCCTCACCGAATGCCTCAAGGATGAACTCACCACGAGCAATCATCTCTGCGTGGTCGTCGGCAGTGATGTTTGCAGAGAAGAGCTTGGCCTCACCAGTCTCATCCTGAGCACGCTTCAAGGCGTCTGCAACCAGTGGGTAGACCTTCTTCGCAGGACAGAAGACCTGGTTGCCCTGAGGCTCGTCGTTCTTGATGAAGTCACCACCCAGCCAGAACTGGTAGGCCGCCTCGGCAAATGGCTCTGGACGCAGACCCAGCTTGGGCTTGATGATGGTGCCCGCGATGTAGCCACCATTCTCAACTGGGCGACCCAGGATGCGCCACATATCAGTGATGTCCTTGGCGGGGCCATCGAACAGCTGGATCATGCGAGGTGGCACATAGAAGTCATACATCTTGGCGTATGCACAGTCGCCCATACCCTGATTGTTACCAATAGTCAGTGTCAGGAAAGAGACCAGCATGGCGCGACCATCGATCATGTTGCGATCAAACAGCTCGTTGGGATACGCAATGCGCATCTCTTCGGTTGCTTCATCGATATGGTAAACCAGAGCGTCAACACCCTTGGTGAAGTCGTCTGTAGTAGAGACCTCTACGTTGGTGCCAGTAGAAGACTCTGCTGCGAAGTGTGCTGCAACCTCCAGGAAGCCGTAACCGGCTGCTGGCGCCATCTTGTATGCACAGAGGATGTACTTACCGCTTGCGATCAGATCTTCCTCGTTGAGGCTGAGATCTGCATAACGTGCTGATTGATCCATTCTATTCTCCTTGTATGGTCATCAATGGTTAATTTTGTTTGGCCTGGGAGAGTTACCTCGCCCATCCAGTGGGTTGAACATTAGTGGGGTAGAAGTATAATTAACAGTAAATCTTTTTGATTGTTATCATAAGCTTTACATTATAGTTAATCCAATGTCCCTTAATGTTACCTTTCGCCAGCTGCGGGTGTTTGAGTCGGTTGCCCGTCACTCCAGCTTTACCCGCGCGGCTGAGACCCTCCATCTTACACAACCTGCGGTCTCGATGCAGATCAAGCAGCTGGAGGAGAGTCTAGGCATTGCCCTGTTTGAACATCTGGGAAAGAAGATCTTTCTTACCGATGCAGGTCGTGAGTTCTATGCAACCAGCCGCTCCATCAGTCGTCAGTTGAGTGATGTAGAGGAGTTCATTGAGGATCTCAAGGGGGTTCGTCACGGTCATCTCAATATCCTGGTGGCCAGTACCGCCAACTCCTTTGCCACCAACCTGTTGGCCACCTTTATCCAGCGTCACCCTGAGATCACGTTCTCCCTGGATGTAACCAACCGTCAGCGGCTGCTGGAGGCGCTCTCTGCCAACGAACCGGATCTGGTGATCATGGGGCAGCCCCCTGAGAAGCTGGATGTGGTCGCGGAGGACTTTATGGATAACCCACTGGTACTGGTGGTTGGGAAAAACCACCCGCTGTTCCGAAAGCGCAGCCGACTGACACCGATGGAGATTCAGAAGGAGCGTTTTGTGGTGCGTGAACAGGGTTCGGGAACCCGTACCGCCATGGAGCGCTTCTTTGAGCAGCGGGGACTGAGTATCGAGACCAGAATGGAATTTGGCAGCAATGAGGCCATCAAGCAGGCAGTGCAGGCGGGGCTGGGGCTGGCGATGGTCTCGATTCACACCATACAGATGGAGCTGGAGGCGAGAGTGCTGCGGGTGCTTGATGTCAAGGACCTCCCGATCCGGCGCCAGTGGCACCTGGTCTACCGCAAGGGCAAGCGACTCTCACCGGTTGCCGAATCCTTTCGCCAGTTTGTGCTGGATGAGGGCTCCTCGCTGGTGAGTGAGGTTGGAACATAGTGGCGATCCTGAAAATCCTCGAGCGCGGGAGTGTTGAGCTTGAACGTCTGGCCGAGCCTGTACTCAGCTTTGATAACGGTTTGAGAGAGATGATCCGTGATCTATGGGAGACCATGGAGGAATATGGGGGTGTGGGCCTTGCTGCACCACAGGTCGGGATCAATCTGCAGCTGGTTGTCTTTGGAATGGACCACTCCGAGCGCTATCCGGATGCAGAGCATGTTCCGAAAACAGTTCTGATCAATCCGCAAATTGAACCCATTGGGAACGAGATGGAGGAGGAGTGGGAGGGATGTCTCAGCATTCCGGGACTACGGGGGGTTGTGCCACGCCATCGCCAGATCCGTTACTCTGGGTTTGATCTGGATGGAAACCATTTTGAGCGAGAGGTTGAGGGTTTTCATGCCAGAGTCGTACAGCATGAGTGTGATCACCTGTTGGGGATTCTCTATCCAGAACGAATGGAGGATCCTGGGAGGCTGGTTACGGAAGAGGAAATGGATCACAATACCTGATATAATTCGTCGGAAATTAGAGAGATCCTGGAGCTGGCATGAGTACCCTATTTTTTGAAGACAAAGAACGGATGAAACTGCTGGGTGATCTGGTGGAGCACTGGTGCAAGGATTACACCGGTTTCCAGCGTGAGCAGATGGAGCAGGTGCTGCTGAGAAACCTTCAGGGATACCCCACCGAACGGCTGCAGGCGGTGGTCGATGACATCAACCGTTGATGAGATTGGAGCCATGATTATGCTCCTGGACCCATGCAATTCAACAACAGCTATAGCCGTCTGCCGAGTGATTTCTTCTCCAGAGTCTCTCCAACCCCACTAAAGAACCCATTCCTCATCTCCTGGAACCAGCCACTGGCTGAGGAGTTGGGGATCCATCAATCTGCCTCACTCCATGCGGCCAAATGGTTTGGAAAGATGGAGCCTCTTCCCGGCAGTGATCCCATCGCTGCTGTCTATGCCGGGCACCAGTTCGGTCACTATGTTCCACAGTTGGGGGATGGTCGCTCCATCCTGCTGGGAGAGTTGTTGACTGAAGAGGGGGTACGATGGGATTTTCATCTCAAGGGGGGTGGTCAGACACCCTATTCGCGAGATGGAGATGGACGAGCTGTGTTGCGCTCCACAATTCGTGAGTATCTCTGTAGTGAGGCGATGAGTGCACTGGGGATCCCAACAACTCGTGGGCTAGCCATGATTGGAAGCGAGGAGGAGGTCTACCGGGAGTCTATTGAGAGGGGGGCGACACTGTTGCGTCTGGCCCCGAGCCATATTCGCTTTGGAACCTTTGAATACTTCTATTACCGACATCAGTACCGTCAGCTTCGGTTGCTTCTGGACTATCTGTTGGAATACCACTTTCCTGAGCTGCAGCAGTTCCCTGAAGAGGAGCAGGCGCTGGAGTTGTTTCGTCTGGTAGCAAGAAGAACTGCATCACTAATTGCACAGTGGCAGTTGGTGGGGTTCGCTCATGGGGTGATGAATACGGACAACATGTCCATTCTTGGGTTAACCATCGATTATGGTCCCTACGGGTTTCTTGATCGTTATGATCCCGGCTTTGTTTGCAATCACTCTGATCATCAGGGTCGTTACGCATTTGATCGCCAACCGCAAATTGCACAGTGGAATCTCAGTTGTCTGGCACAGGCTCTCCTGCCTATTGTTGGCGATGGTTCCGATCAGGGGGTGGAGCAGGCAAGCCGACAGTTGGTTGAGATCATTGAGCAATTTCAGGAGGAGTACCAGCAGTTTTATGATCAAGGTCTATCCAATAAGCTTGGAATTGCCAGGTTTGAAGAGAGAGATCGAACGTTGCACCAGGGGTGGCTGAAGCTGTTGGAGAGAGAGGGGATGGACTACACTCGATCATTCCGGTTGCTGGCGGAGGTCCAGAATTCTGATCGGGGGGTGGAGCTCATCCTGCAGGAGAGGGGAGAAGGGCTGGATCAGAGCCCATTTTTTCAATGGGTGGAACAGTATCGTCAGCGACTGAGTGAAGAGAGAGCAACGCCTGCTCAGCGAATGACCGCAATGAATCGAGTCAATCCGAAGTATGTTCTCAGAAATTATCTGGCACAGAGTGCCATTGATCGTGCTGAATCTAGAGATTACAGTGAGGTAGAGCGTCTTCTGAGTCTGCTTCGGAATCCGTTCGATGAGCAACCGGTGCATAACCATTATGCTCAGTTTCCTCCTGCATGGGCGGCTGAGATTTCGGTGAGCTGCTCCTCCTGATGGATAGAAGATTTGGAGTATCCTGAAAAAAATGAACAATGAACAACACAATATAGAGATCACTGTTGTCACCGAGTATATTGATCACCACTCAGATCCTGACAAGAATGACTATCGATTTGCGTACACCATCACCATCGAGAATAGAGGTACGGTAGGTGCACAACTGCTGAGTCGCCACTGGCTGATTACAGACGATAACGGTAAGGTTCAGGAGGTCCGCGGTGAGGGGGTGGTTGGGCAGCAACCCTTTCTCTCGCCCGGAGACACCTATCAATATTCCAGTGGTTCTCACTTGGAAACCCCGCACGGAACGATGAAGGGGAGTTATGAGTGGCAGGATGAGTTGAACAACCACTTTCGCAGCCCAATCCCTCCGTTCAACCTCTCCATTCCACGGGTTCTTCATTAATCGTCTCTATTAACCACTCATAATCTGGTGTTGAAATTATCCCCAAATACCTTAGTATAATAGTCAGGTACTAACGGTCACCTTTCCCTTTTGGAGAGTAGGTGTATGATCAGAATGGATTTCTGCAAATTATGGACGGAATAATAGAAAAGAGTGGGCAGGGATTAGAGGTCCCTCCGCAACCGGTGATCCCCTTTATTGAGGGAGACGGGATTGGCCGTGATATCTGGAGGGCAGCCCAGAGGGTTATTGATGCCGCTGTTGACCGCTGTTATGGAGGCCAGCGTTGCGTGCAGTGGAGAGAGGTGCTGGCCGGAGAGAAGGCCTTTGAGCAGTGTGGTGAGTGGCTGCCGCAAGAGACCATGGAGGCCTTTCGTACCTACAGGGTTGGGATCAAGGGGCCACTGACCACGCCGGTGGGAGAGGGGATGCGCTCTCTCAATGTGACGCTGCGTCAGGATCTGGACCTCTTTACCTGTCTGCGTCCTGTTCGCTACTTCCAGGGGGTTCCCTCTCCGGTGAAGGCGCCGGAGCAGGTGGACATGGTGATCTTCCGAGAGAATACAGAGGATATCTATGCCGGGATCGAGTATCTCGCCGGTACCGATGAGAATGAGCGGCTGAAACGGTTTCTGATTGAGGAGATGGGGGTAGAGAAGATCCGCTTTCCAGAGAGCTCCTCACTGGGGATCAAGCCGGTCTCCAGGGAGGGGTCGGAGCGTCTGATTCGTGAGGCGATCCGCTATGCGATTGATCACGGTCGCCCCTCGGTTACGCTGGTCCACAAGGGCAATATCATGAAGTTCACCGAAGGGGCCTTCAAGCGCTGGGGCTATGAACTGGCTGAGAGGGAGTTTGCGGAGCAGACCTTCACCTGGAGTGAATATGACCGGATCAGGAGTGAGTCGGGAGAGGGGGTAGCCAGTGAGGCGCTGAGCAGTGCCGAGGCAGCGGGCAGGGTGATCATCAAGGATGTAATCGCGGATGCCTTTCTGCAGCAGATTCTGTTGCGCCCTGCCGACTATTCGGTGATTGCCACACTCAATCTCAATGGGGACTATATCTCGGATGCGCTGGCTGCCATTGTGGGTGGAATTGGTATTGCTCCGGGGGGCAATATCAACCAGCAGAGCGGACATGCCATCTTCGAGGCGACCCATGGCACTGCCCCAAAATATGCCGATCAGGACAAGGTCAATCCGGGGTCAGTGATTCTCTCCGGGGCGATGATGTTTGAGTATCTGGGGTGGGATGAGGTGACAGCCACCATCCACCATGCCCTGGAGCAGGTTATTCTGCGGAAGCGGGTTACCTACGATTTTCACCGTCTGATGGAGGGGGCGGAGCTGGTCTCTACCTCAGGTTTTGCAGATGCCATGGTGGAGGTGATGACCACATCCAGAGGGGGTGCGTCATGAAGAGTCATGTCACCATAACGGATCACCGGACGGACCATGCTGTGGATCTGGAGATCCTGCCACAGACCCTGGGGCCGGGGGTTGTTGACATCCGCCCCCTCTATCGAGAGCTGGGACTATTTACCTATGACCCAGGATATACCGTAACCGCCAGCTGCTGGAGTGAGATCACCTATCTAGATGGGGAGAGTGGAGCGTTGCTCTATCGGGGCTACCCCATTGAACAGCTGGTGGAGCAGAGCTCCTTTATCGAGACCTGCTACCTGCTGCTCTGTGGTGAGCTGCCAACTGAAAAGGTGCTGGAGGAGTTTTCCCGGGAGATAACACGAGAGAGCCTGCTGCAGGAGGAGATGAAGCGGTTCTATGGGGGGTTCCGTTCCAATGCCCACCCGATGGCCATCATGGTGGGTGTGGTCGGGGCGCTCTCTGCCTTCTATCACGACTATCTCGATATCCATAATCGGGAGAATCGACTTCGTCTGGCCCGACAACTGGTCGCCAAGATGCCGACCATAGCGGCCTGGAGCTATCGCTATGCCAATGGACTCCCCTTTGTCTATCCAAGAAGTGACTACTCGCTGGTTGAGAACTTTCTCTACATGATGTTCTCGCTGCCGACCGATGAATATCACCCAGATCCACTTCTGGTTCGTGCCCTTGAGGTGATCATGATTGCCCATGCAGATCACGAGCAGAACGCCTCAACCTCAACGGTTCGGCTGGCCGGCAGCTCGGAGGCCAACCCGTTCGCCTCGATTGCGGCGGGGATTGCCTCTCTCTGGGGCCCCTCGCACGGGGGTGCCAATGAGGCGGTGATCCATATGCTGGAGGAGATTCGTGACTCAGACAAGCCACTGCAGCACTATGTGGATCGGGCCAAGGATCGCAATGACCGTTTCCGGCTGATGGGTTTTGGGCACCGCATCTACAAGAATTATGATCCTCGCGCCAAGATCCTCCGCAAGCTCTGTCATCAGGTGATCGAGCAGTGTGATGCTGGCTCAGAGAATCGCAAGCTGCTGGAGCTGGCCCTGGAGCTGGAGCATATTGCCCTCAATGACGACTACTTCAAGTCACGCAAGCTCTATCCCAATGTGGACTTCTATTCCGGGATTATCCTCCTCTCAATCGGTATCCCACTCAATATGTTCACTGTGATCTTTGCAATGGCCCGTACTGTGGGCTGGATCTCGCAGTGGAATGAGATGATCGGCGATGAGCACTCCAAGATCGGGCGCCCACGCCAGCGTTATGTTGGCGAGACCAGACGCGACTATCTTCCGGCCTGGCAGAGAAGGGATCCAACAGAGCTGGTTGTCGAGGGTGATTCGATGGAAGAGGTGGCATGATGTCAGCCAGTGAGTTTCTGGCTCAATATCGTCAGGAGGTTGAGGCCCGTGCTGAGCAGGGGGTTCCTCCCAGACCACTGAGTCCGGAACAGGTTGAGATACTGGTCCAGTTGCTGAAAACCCCGGGGGAGGAGGGGGAGGAGCTTCTGGAACTGCTCAGGCAGCGGGTTCCCCCGGGGGTGGATGATGCAGCCCGGGTCAAGGCGGGGTTTCTGACAGAGGTCTCCCGACGGGAAATTACCACACCACTCATCTCCCCCGTGGAGGCGATCAGGGTTCTGGGAACCATGCGTGGTGGCTATAACATCGAGCCACTGATCGATGCACTGGAGGATGAGGCACTGGCCCCGGCTGCGGTAGAGGCACTGTCACACACCATACTGGTCTATGACGGAATCTCCCATGTCGAGGAGAAGAGGCTGGAGGGAAATCCCCATGCACAACGGCTTATGGAGCAGTGGGCAGAGGCAATCTGGTTCACTGAGCGTCCCGAGATTCCCGAGAAGGTTACCCTGACGGTCTTTAGGGTTCCAGGGGAGACCAATACCGACGATCTTTCACCCGGAATGGATGCCTGGTCCCGACCCGACATCCCCCTGCATGCGCTCTCGATGTTGAAGATGGCTCGTGAGGGGGTGAGTAACCGGCCCCTGGAGCAGATTCGTCAACTCACGGAGAAGGGGTACCCAGTGGTCTATGTGGGGGATGTGGTGGGAACTGGATCCTCCCGCAAGTCGGCCACCAACTCCCTGCTCTGGCATACCGGGGAGGGTATGCCCTATATACCCAACAAGCGGGAGGGGGGGTACTGTTTTGGTGGAAAGATTGCCCCCATCTTCTTCAACACCCTGGAGGATGCTGGAACCCTGCCGATCGAGATGGATGTATCCAGGCTGGAGATGGGGCAGGTTGTGGATCTCTATCCTGCCCTGGGGGAGCTTCGGGACCATGATACGGATGAGTTGCTGACCCGCTTTTTTCTCAAGACCGAGGTGCTGCGGGATGAGGTGCGGGCCGGGGGGAGAATCCCACTGATTATTGGAAGGGCACTGACGGATCGTGCACGTGAACTGTTGGGGCTGGGCCGATCCACCCTGTTTCGTTCAGCAACAACGGAGAGGGTAGAGGGGGGCTATACCCTGGCCCAAAAGCTGGTGGGGCGGGCATGCGGTGTTGATGGGGTAGCCCCGGGCAGCTACTGTGAGCCAAGGATCTCCTCTGTAGGGTCCCAGGATACGACCGGGCCGATGACCCGTGATGAACTGAAAGATCTGGCCTGTCTGGAGTTCAGTGCCGATCTGGTGATGCAGTCCTTCTGCCATACGGCTGCCTACCCCCGTCCGGTCGATCTGGTAACCCACCAGACCCTGCCCGGCTTCATGATCCAGAGAAATGGGGTCTCCCTGAAGCCGGGGGATGGCATTATCCATTCATGGCTCAATCGCATGCTGCTGCCCGACAGGGTCGGTACCGGGGGTGACTCCCACACCCGTTTCCCACTGGGGATCTCCTTTCCAGCCGGTTCCGGGCTGGTCGCCTTTGCTGCCGCTACTGGTGTGATGCCACTCGATATGCCGGAGTCGGTTCTGGTTCGCTTCAGGGGAGAGATGCAGCCCGGCATTACCCTGCGTGACCTGGTCCATGCCATTCCGCTGCAGGCAATCCGGCAGGGGCTGCTGACAGTGGAGAAGAGGGGGAAAAAGAACATCTTCTCCGGGAGAATTCTCGAGATTGAGGGGCTGGAGCAGCTCACCGTTGAGCAGGCCTTTGAGTTGACGGATGCAACCGCGGAGCGCTCGGCGACTGCGGCAACCATCAATCTGAGCGAGCGGAGGGTTGCCGAATATCTCCGATCCAATGTGGCACTGCTGAGATGGATGGTGGAACAGGGGTACCAGAGCCGGGAGACCCTGGAGCGGAGGATCGAGGCGATGGAGCAGTGGCTGGAGATGCCACAGTTGATGAGGGCCGACCCGGATGCCTCCTACGCCGCAGTGGTTGAAATCGACCTGTCGGAGATCACCGAGCCGATCCTCTGCGCCCCCAATGATCCGGATGATGCCAGAACGCTCTCCGAGGTCTCTGGAGAAAAGATCGATGAGGTCTTTATCGGCTCCTGCATGACCAATATTGGCCACTTCCGTGCCGCCGGGCTACTGCTCGGGGATATTGAGAGACTCCCCACCCGGCTCTGGATCGCACCACCCACCAGGATGGATCGTCAGCAGCTGATCGAGGAGGGGGTCTACGAGACATTCGGGCGAGTGGGTGCCCGGATGGAGACACCCGGCTGCTCTCTCTGCATGGGGAACCAGGCCAGAATAGAGGAGAACAGTACCGCCATCTCCACATCAACCAGAAATTTCCCAAATCGGCTGGGGACAGGTGCCAACGTCTATCTTGCCTCTGCCGAGCTCTCCGCAGTCACTGCCATTCTCGGACGTATCCCAACAGTCGAGGAGTATAGGCTGTATGCGAAGCAGATCAGTGCGAATAGCGCCGAGCTCTACCGGTTTCTCGATTTTAGCCAACAAGCGTTGTAGAGTCGCTCCCCATGAAGATGGCTGCTGCAAAACTCTCACCATTCCAGTGCGCCCCGGTACCGGAGATCCACTTCGCACCAGGTATAGCCAGTCGGGTTGGTGAGGTTGTCTCCCGTTATGGCAACAGCCCCCTGTTGGTCACGGCGGATCGCTCTTTTGACCTTCTGGATCAGCAGTTCAGGTTGATGGATGCCATGCGCAAGGGTGGGACTGATCCGTTGGCCCATTTTCGGATATCCGGCGAGCCCTCACCTGCAGATATTGATGAGATTGTTGAGGCGTGCCGACACCTTGAGTTCGATGTGGTTGTCGGGATTGGAGGGGGCAGTGTGCTCGACAGTGCCAAGTGCATCTCCGGACTGCTTCCAACCGGGGACTCCATCATGGCCTACCTGGAGGGGGTGGGTGAAGGGAAGCAGCATGATGGTGTTGTCACCCCCTTTATTGCACTGCCCACGACAGCTGGTACCGGATCCGAGACCACCATGAATGGGGTGGTGGCTGACCGTACCACAGGGTTCAAGAAATCCTTCCGCCATCCTGCACTGGTTCCGGATGCTGCGCTGGTTGATCCCGATCTGCTTGCCACCTGTCCGCCGGAGCTGATTGCAGCCAACGGTTGTGATGCCCTGAGTCAGCTGCTGGAGTCCTATCTCTCAACCAGGGCCTCCCTCTTCACCGATACCCTGGTAGTGGCTGCCATTGAGCAGCTGGGGCGTGGGTTGATTCCGCTCTGGCGGTCGGAGGGGAGTGATGGCTCTGCCAGGGCGGCAGTTGCCTACGGATCGATGGTCTCCGGGATTACACTGGCCAATGCGGGGCTGGGGACGGTCCATGGGTTGGCCGGGCCGATTGGGGGGCTCTATCCCATTCCCCACGGGGTGGTCTGCGGGACCCTGATTGGAGAGGCCAACCGGGTCAATATTGAGGCGCTGATGCAGCGTGATCCAGAGTCGGTGGCAGTGGAGAAGTACCGAACCATTGGGGAGCGTCTGGGGTTCTGTAGTGGCGGATCAACAGAGCGTTGTCTTGGTCAATTATCGGATGGCCTGAGTGGCTGGGTCGAGACCCTGCAGATCCCCCGGCTCGGAGAGTTCGGTGTCACTCACGGGGATATCCCGAGGATCATGGGGATCTCTGACCAGAAGGATAACCCCGTTGAGCTTACCGGGGAGGAGTTTGCCGGGATTGTGGCAGCCAGGGTTTAGGAGCTTAGGGGTTTAGGCAGCAAGCTGTTCCAGTAGCGCCTCGATCCTCTCCCTGCGCACCTCGCCACTCTCCATCTCCTCAACCACCCTGAGCCGATCCTGACCGCTGAGCTGGTACCGTTTTGGCTGCTGCTGAATCAGGGTGATCAGTTTCAGCGGATCCAGTTTATGGTCGCTCCCTATCAGCAGCAGAACCCCATCACTGTTAGCCTCAATCTTGCGAATCCCCAGTGGGGCGGCAACCAGCTTCAGGGCAGTGGCATGGAGCAGATTCCTTGCGGGGTCCGGAAGCAGCCCAAAGCGGTCGATCATCTCCACCTGCAGCTCATCCAGCTCATCCTGGGTTTTTGCGGCCGCAATGCGTTTATAGAGTACCAGCCGCGCATTGACATCGGGCAGGTAGTCCTCCGGCAGCAGGGCAGGTTCGCCGAGGTCGACCTCAACCTGCTGCTCCAGCGGCTCCTCCAGGTTGCTCTCCGTTCCGCTCTTGAGGTCACTGACGGCACGTTCCAGCATCTCCGCATAGAGATCGAAACCGATCTCCTGCATGCGCCCACTCTGGTCATCTCCCAGCAGCTCGCCGGCACCACGGATCTCCATGTCGTGGACTGCGAGGGTGAATCCTGCACCCAGCTCCTCGAGCGACTCGATCGCCTCCAGCCGCTTGACTGCATCGGGGGTGATCAGGTTCTTAGGGGGGATGATCAGATAGGCATAGGCGCGGTGGTGAGAGCGCCCAACCCGCCCCCTCAACTGGTAGAGCTGTGCCAGACCGAGGCGGTCTGCCCGGTCCATGATGATGGTGTTGGCGGTGGGGATGTCGATTCCGGTCTCGATGATGGTGGTGCAGACCAGGATATTGAAGCGGCGATGGTAGAAATCCTTCATCACCCGCTCCAGCTCATGCTCCCGCATCTGGCCATGGGCACTCTCGATGGTCGCCTCCGGCAGTAGCTCTCGCAGCTCGCGGGCGGTCTTCTCAATGGTCTCCACCTTGTTGTGGAGGAAGTAGACCTGACCACCACGCCGGATCTCGCGCAGACAGGCCTCACGGATCAGTGCCGGATCCCACTCGCGCACAAAGGTCTTGATCGCCACACGGTTGTTCGGCGGGGTGGCAATGATGGAGAGGTCGCGCAGCCCCGACATACTCATGTTGAGGGTGCGCGGGATGGGTGTTGCGGTCAGGGTCAGTACATCCACCTCGGCCCGGAGTTTCTTGAACTGCTCCTTCTGTCGCACACCGAAGCGGTGCTCCTCATCAATAATCACCATGCCCAGGTTCTTGAAGCGAACCGATGGCTGGATCAGCTTGTGGGTCCCGATGACGATATCAATCTTGCCGGATGCGAGCAGTTTCAGTGCATCATCGGTCTCTCTCTTGCTCTTGAAACGCGAGAGTACCTCAATTCGGAAGGGCCAGTCGGCAAAGCGGTCACTGAAGTTGTCATAATGCTGTTGTGCCAGCAGGGTGGTGGGCACCAGGACGGCAATCTGCTTTCCACACTGTACCGCGAGGAAGGCGGCACGCATCGCCACCTCGGTCTTGCCGAATCCGACATCACCACAGATCAGTCGATCCATTGGCTGCTGCGAGACCATGTCCGTGATGATGGCATCGATGGATTCGCTCTGGTCTGGTGTCTCCTCAAACGGGAACTGGGCGGCAAACTGCTGGTATTCAATATCGGGCTCAGGGATGGAGTAGCCCTGCCTGGCTGCACGGCGTGCATAGATCTCAAGCAGCTCGGCTGCAACATCCCGAACCTTCTGGGCCGCCTTTTTCCGCGCCTTCTGCCACTGCCCACTCCCCAGACGGTGGATCGGGGCCTTCTCCGGGTCCATGCCGGTATAGCGTCCGATCAGGTGGAGCGAGGTGACCGGAACATAGAGTTTGTCTCCCTGGGTATACTCCAGCAGCAGATATTCGGCCTGACTCCCGCCGGCATCCAGTGAGACCAGCCCCTTGTAGCGGCCGACACCGTGGTCCAGATGTACCACCGGGTTGCCAATCTTCAGCTCTGAGAGGTGGTGAATGACCGCATCCGCACTGACTCCCCCCTTTCTTGAGCGTCTGCGGCGCTGCAGTACCTGCTCCCCAAAGAGCTGGGATTCGGTAATAACGGCGATTGGGGGCTGGCTCAGGAGCAGCCCATGCTCCAGTGGTGCAACAAGGATCGAGAGCGGCTCTCTCTGCTGCAGGAACTGACTCCAGTTGGCAACCTGATGTGGATGGATGGAGCGCGCGCGGAACATCTCCAGCAGTGCCTCACGACGTCCTGCCGACTCTGCGGCGATCAGGATCCGTCCATTGAACCCCTCCATGAACTCGACCACCCTCTGCAGCGGGTCCTCGCTGCGTGCGTGTACCCCCAGCTGCATCGGCTTGCGTGTGGAGAGGTTGAAGTGTCCTGGCTGCTCTTCACTCTCGAAATGTTCAATGAGAGCAACTGCAGAGCGGTTGACGGCACCAAACAGCTCATCGGTTTTCAGAAACAGCTGTTCCGGATCAACCACGGAGCGCTCCCGGTCAAATGACTGGTCCTGGTATCGCTCACGAATCTCCTCCCAGAACTGATCCGCACTCTGCTCCGAGCCCCGCTCCCGAATCAGCAGATGGTTCTGCGGCAGATAGTCGAAGAGGGTGACGGTCTTCTCAAAGAAGAGGGGGAGGTAGTACTCGATTCCGGAGGGCGCCAGCCCCTGGGTGATATCACGATAGATGGCGCTGTTTTGCGGGTCCCCCTCAAATGCGGCACGCCAGGATTGGCGAAAATGGCGGATCCCCTCCTCACTGAGCGGGAATTCACGTGCCGGGAGCAGATGGATCGCATCCACCTGCATGGTTGTACGCTGACTCTCCGGATCGAAGGTTCTGAGTGACTCAACCTCATCATCAAACAGGTCAATTCGGTAGGGGGCGTCAGCGCCCATTGGAAAGAGATCAATGATGGAGCCACGGAAGGCGTACTCACCATGCTCCATTACCTGTGCCACGGAGTGGTATCCGCTCTGCTCAAGTCGCAGCCGCAGCGCATCCCGGTTCAACAGCTCCCCGGTAGAGAGGGTAAAGGCGTGCAGGTCCACATACTCTCTTGGTGGAATGCGCTGCATCACGGTCGGGATGGCTGCCAGAATGATCCCCCTCTTCAGGGTGGGGAGCCGGGCCATCACCTCCAGACGCCGTGAGGTGATATCCGGATGGGGTGAGAATCGGTCGTAGGGGAGGGTCTCCTGATCCGGAAAGGTGAGAATGGGGAGTGTGGTGCCACCACCATAAAACCGGATCTCCTCCTCAATCTGGTTCAGGGTTGGGGTGTCCCGGGTCAGGAGCAGAACCGGCCCCTTTGCCTTCTCGGCAGCCCGTGCAATCAACAGCCCACGTGCGCTCCCATAGAGCTGCCCCCAGTGAATACTGTCACCAGCTGCGGTGGGAAGAGGGGGGTTGAGGATGGAGTGGATTGACGTCCTGGTCATCCCGCCATTTTACTACGCTGGGTCCACTCCCAACGAATCCAGTGGGATATTTTATGGAACTCATGGGGTATACTGCATCGATGATTCGAGCTCTGGAATTTCACATCGGCCTGCGCTACACAGGGGCACGGCGAAGAAATAACTTTATCTCCTTTATCTCCCTGACATCGATGTTGGGGATTGCGCTGGGTGTGACCGCCCTGATTACCGTCCTCTCCGTAATGAATGGCTTTGAGAAGGAGTTGCGCGAGCGCATCCTGGGGATGGCGGCCCATGCCAGTCTGCTGGGGATGGATGAGACGCTGCCACGCTGGAGGGAGGTTGCAGAGAGTGCAATGGAACACGATCAGGTGTTGGGGGCAGCCCCCTACATTGAGGGGCAGGGGATGCTCAGCAGCGGGGAGAATGCCTTCGGTGTGATGGTTCGCGGGATAGACCCTGATGAGGAGAAAAATGTCTCGGAGGTTTGGGGCCAGATGGTGGCAGGGGAGCTCAGGAAGCTTGAGGATACCCGATTTGGGGTGGTTCTGGGGACAGAGCTGGCAACCAAATTGGGGGTCATGCTGGGGGATAAGGTGACACTGATGGTTCCCAAGGGGAGTGTTACCCCCGCCGGACTGGTTCCGCGAATGAAACGCTTTACTGTTGTGGGGCTGTTCGAGGTGGGGATGTATGAGTTTGACAGTGGTCTTGCGCTGCTCTCCCTTCGAGACAGTGCCAAACTCTTCCGCATGGGAGAGGATGTGACCGGTGTACGGCTGAGGCTGGATGACATGTTCAATGCCCCCCAGATCAGTCGTGATATTGCAGAGGATGCCAACCGTGCATTTCGGGTTACCGACTGGACCCGGCAGCATGCCAACTTCTTTCGTGCAATCCAGATGGAGAAGCGGGTGATGTTTATCATCCTGATGCTGATTGTTGCCGTTGCCGCATTCAATATTGTCTCGACCATGGTGATGGTGGTAACCGACAAGGAGTCGGATATTGCAATTTTGAGGACGCTGGGTGAGCGACCGCGCGATATTCTGAATATCTTTATCATTCAGGGGACGATTATCGGTATCTCCGGAACCTTGCTGGGCGTTCTTGGTGGTGTCCTGCTGGCAGAGAATGTGGAGACACTGATTCCGATGATTGAACACCTCTTTGACATGCAGTTTCTCTCGGCCGATATCTACTATATCAATACAGTCCCCTCTGACATGCGCTGGTCGGATGTCACCATGATCGCCTCGGTTTCACTGCTACTCAGCCTGTTGGCGACCATCTATCCGGCCTGGAAGGGGTCCAGGGTACAACCGGCGGAGTCCCTGCGTTATGAGTAGCCCACCGGATCCAACAACCGTTCTGCAGTGCAAGGCGCTCTCGCGCAACTTCCGGGATGGCAGCCATGAGATTGAGGTGTTGCAAAGACTGGACTTCTCACTCGAGGCGGGAGAGAAGGTGGCCATCGTGGGCTCCTCCGGATCGGGCAAGTCGACACTGCTTCATCTGATGGGGGGGCTGGACAAGCCAACCTCCGGAGCTGTTGAGATCGATGGGGTTGATCTCTCAACACTGTCGGAAAACAGAAAGAGCCTGCTGCGAAACGAGAAGCTCGGCTTTGTCTACCAGTTCCACCACCTGCTGCCTGAGTTCACCGCACTGGAGAATGTTGCAATGCCACTACTGATTCGTCGTGTCCCCAGCAGGGAGGCATTCGAGCGTGCTGGCGAGATGCTCTATCGGGTCAGGCTGGGGACCCGCCTTCACCACAAGCCCGCTGCACTCTCTGGTGGTGAGCGCCAGCGGGCCGCAGTGGCACGTGCGCTGGTGACCCATCCGAAGGTTGTACTGGCCGATGAGCCAACGGGAAACCTGGACAGTGAGAGTGCAGGACAGGTCTATGATCTGATGGTGGAGCTCAATCGTGAGGTTGGGACCAGTCTGGTGCTGGTGTCCCATGATGTGGAGTTGTCGGGAAAAATGGATCGACTTCTGAAGCTGGTGGATGGCGTACTGATTAACGAGTGGTACTAGCTGCGGCGGGACTGTCTCTGCTTCCACTGACGGCCTACATGCCAGATCCAGAAGCTGCGCATTCCGTAATAGCCAATGATGGTGCTGATGGCTCCATTGATCAGGCACCCCAGGAGGAAGGGTTTCCAGATCAGGGGCATTATGTTGCCCAGCCACTCGAATGAGAGCTCAAATTCAACATTGATGGGGGGTGTTCCCAGGGCAGAGGCGCCAACCCAGTAGGCAAACCAGAACAGGGCGGGCATGGTAAAGGGGTTGGTGATCCAGACCAGGCCAACGGAGATGGGCAGGTTGACGCTAAAGTAGATGGCGGCAGCTGCAGCCAGAACCATCTGAAAGGGGACCGGAACCCAGGCCATGAAGAGACCGACCCCAAAGGCACCAGCCACAGAGTGCCGGTTGAGATGCCAGAGATCGGGGGAGTGCAGCAGGGATCCAAAGAGCTGCAGATGCTTGTGCTCCTTAACCCTCTGGTGGTCTGGCATGTAACGTTTGATGATGTGCCTTGGCATGTTAATAGATTATATCAACGGTTGATCTGGATTCTATGATAAAGATCAAGGGTTACAGTGGAATGATACTCAACCCTGCTGCAGCGGCGGTGCTGCCGATGCTGGCTGGAGTGGTATTGCTGTTTCAGCTGCAGCAGCTGCCATCACCGGCATGGGTGGCAGTGATGCCACCGCTTGCGGTTGTCGCATGGCGAATTCACCGCTTTCGTCCGCTCTTCTGGGGGCTTGCCGCCCTCTTCTGGGCAGCCATCGCCGCCGACCACCGGCTCTCGCTTGCGCTTCCAGATGCACTGGAGGGGAGGGACCTGCAGCTGGTGGGGCGGGTGGTGGATCTTCCGCAACAGAGAGAGGACGGATCCATCCGTTTTCTGTTCCAGATTGAATCTGCCGAGATTGAGGGGGAGGTGCTCCATTTTCCGGCGCTGGTACGTCTCGGATGGTACAGGGATCCACTGTCTATCCGCTCAGGTGAGCAGTGGTCACTGCAGGTGCGCCTGAAGCAGCCACACGGCTTCCGCAATCCGGGTGGGTTTGACTGGGAGCAGTGGCTCTTTCAACGCGGTATTCGGGCCACCGGCTATGTCAGAGAGCATGGGGGGAATCGTCTGCTGGAGCCTGAGGATCCTGCAGGTCTGAACTCAGTTCGTGAGGCGCTCTCACACTGGCTGCGCACATCCTCGGAGTCGGCTGGGGTACTGGCTGCCCTGGCGGCTGGGGATCGTCAGGGGATCGGGGAGAGAGAGTGGGAGGTGTTTCGGCAGACCGGTACCAGCCACCTGATGGCGATCTCCGGGCTCCATGTCGGGCTGGTCTCCACACTCTTCTTTCTCCTCTTTCGCTGGGGGTGGTCGATGATGGGGCGGCTGCCCCTGCTGCTCCCTGCCCAGCAGTTCGGCGCAATAGGCGGGTTTATCGGGGCACTGGGATATGCGGCACTGGCCGGCTTTGCAATTCCGACCCAGCGCGCACTGGTCATGGTCTCAACGGTGCTGATCATGGTGCTGCTGCGCCGGGCGCTCTCGCCCTGGAGTGTCTACTTCACTGCAATGGCCATACTGCTTCTATTTGACCCGTTTGTGGTCCTCTCGGCAGGGTTCTGGCTCTCCTTTGGTGCTGTTGGGCTGATTCTTCACGGGGTTGGGGACTCCAGTCAGAAGGGGTCAAGGTGGATCTCCCTGGTACGCATCCAGTGGGTACTTGCTGTCGGAATGTTGCCGATGCTCCTCTTCCTGTTTCGTCAGGGGTCGCTGATTGCACCACTCTCCAACCTGATTGCAGTGCCCTGGATCAGCCTGGTTGTGGTGCCGCTCAATCTGCTGGCCTCACTGCTCCATATCCTCTCCATTCCAGGGGCAGAATCCATGCTCTGGGCTGCGGATCAGGGCTTCCGTATCATCTGGCCACTGCTTGAGTGGTTCGCAGATCTCGACCTCTCCCACTTTCGCTACCACCAACCCCCATTGTGGACAGCTGTTGTCGCGACAGCAGGTGTGGTGTTGATGGTATCTCGCTCTGCAGGAAAGAGGCGCTGGTTCGGGGTGGTTGCACTGCTCCCATTGCTGTTGCTGGCTCCTGCACGCCCGCTGGCTGGTGAGGCATGGGTTACAGTGCTGGATGTGGGGCAGGGGCTCTCGGTGGTGGTGGAGAGCTGGGAGCGGGTGATGGTCTATGATACCGGGGACCGCTTCAGCGATACCTTTGATGCAGGCAGCTCCGTGCTGGTCCCGTTCCTTGAGTCGCGTGGCTGGAGTCAGGTGGATCTTCTGGTTATTGGCCATGGGGATCGTGACCATATCGGAGGGATGGACTCCCTGCTTGAGTCGCTCCCTGTCGTGGAGTCGATCTCCTCGGTTCCTGAGCGGGTGAAGGGGGCTGAGTCGTGCAGATCCGGGATGAGCTGGTCCTGGAGTGGGGTATCCATTGAGGTGATTCACCCACAGGAGGGGAGTCGCTTCAGTGGCAATAATGGATCCTGCGTGATTCGTGTCGATGCTGGCGGGGAGTCGGCTCTGCTGTCGGGTGACATTGAGCGGGGCGCGGAGCGGTCACTTCTTGTCAACGCTCCAGAGCTGCTGGATGTCGATCTGGTTGTGGTTCCGCATCATGGGAGCAAGACCTCATCTACAGGCGAGTGGATCGATGCGGTCACCCCCAGCTGGGCAATATTTCCGGTGGGTTATCTCAACAGATACCGTTTTCCCAGAGAGGAGGTGGTTGAGCGGTATCACAGGCGTGGGGTTGGCACTGTGATGACCTCCGATGCGGGGGCTGTGCAGATACAGCTCGGAAGGGGAGAGCCCCCGAGCCAGTGGCGTCAGATCAATCGCCGGATCTGGAGTGACTGAGCAGCTGCTCTGCCTCGGTTTTGGTGAGCATCCGGGCTCCATCCATCTCCTGGGTCCATATCAGGATCAGAAACAGAAAGTACCACGGATGCC
>CAZYJG010000021.1:0-20719 GCA_964647745.1 uncultured Piscirickettsiaceae bacterium | reverse complement strand
GGCTATAGTGTGAACTGCTGGATTGGCTCAGCCAGGAAAATCACACGCTACTTGATGTGGTAAAATGGGCGATTGAGTTAACCATTTGCCGAGAGGATTACGCAGGATGTTTTCAAAGGATATGACCATTGCCGGATTTGATGATGAGCTTCAGGACGCCATAGAGAGTGAGGAGCGTCGACAGGAGGAGCACATTGAGCTGATTGCCTCTGAAAACTACACCAGCCCCCGTGTCATGGAGGCGCAGGGCTCCCAGCTCACCAACAAGTATGCAGAGGGCTACCCCGGGAAACGCTATTATGGCGGCTGCGAGTATGTGGATATCGCCGAGCAGCTGGCGATTGACCGGGCAAAGGAGCTGTTTGGTGCCGATTATGCCAATGTTCAGCCCCACTCCGGTTCACAGGCCAATGCGGCGGTCTATCAGGCGCTCTGTCTCCCTGGCGATACCATTCTCGGCATGAGCCTTGATGCCGGTGGCCATCTCACCCACGGGGCAAAACCCAACTTCTCCGGCAAGATCTACAACGCGATCCAGTATGGGCTCGATAACGAGACCGGCCTGCTGGACTATGAGCAGATGGAGGCGCTGGCCCGTGAGCACAAGCCGAAGATGATTGTGGCCGGATTCTCGGCCTACTCCCGCGAGGTGGACTGGCAGCGTTTCCGTGATATTGCCGATGAGGTGGGTGCCTATCTGTTTGTCGATATGGCCCATGTTGCAGGTCTGATAGCGGCGGGTGAGTATCCCAGCCCGGTACAGATTGCCGATGTCACCACCACAACAACCCACAAGACCCTGCGTGGTCCCCGTGGCGGGATCATTCTGGCAAAGTCCAACCCGGAGATCGAGAAGAAGCTGAATTCACTGGTATTCCCTGGAACCCAGGGTGGCCCGCTGATGCATGTGATTGCAGCCAAGGCGGTGGCCTTCAGGGAGGCGCTCGATCCATCATTCAATAGTTATCAGCATCAGGTCAAGGCCAATGCCCAGGCGATGGCCCGGGTCTTCCTGAAGCGTGGTTATGATGTGGTCTCTGGTGGAACCGACAACCACCTCTTCCTGGTCGATCTGATCAGCAAGGGGATTACCGGCAAGGATGCAGATGCGGCACTGGGGGCAGCCAATATCACTGTCAACAAGAATGCAGTCCCTAATGATCCACAGTCTCCCTTTGTCACTAGTGGCATCCGTGTCGGTACACCAGCCATCACCACGCGTGGCTTCGGTGAGGCGGAGGCAACCGAGCTGGCGGGGTGGATGTGTGATGTCATGGATGATCTCTCCAGCGAGGAGATGATTACTGCGGTCAAGGCAAAGGTGCTGGAGCTCTGTGGGCGCTTTCCGGTCTACCGATAACCAACTGACAACTATCTGGCAGGGGGGCTAGAGAATGCGCTGTCCATTTTGTGGAGCAGAAGATACCCGTGTGGTGGATTCCCGCCTGGTCGGGGAGGGGGATCAGGTGCGCAGGCGGCGTGAGTGTCAGGCCTGCAGTGAGCGCTTTACCACCTTTGAGCAGGTTGATCTCGCAGTCCCCAGAATCATCAAGAATGATGGCAACCGCCAGCCCTTCGATGAGGAGCGGCTGCGTCGCGGATTCCTGCGCGCGCTGGAGAAGCGTCCGGTGGAGACCGAGAGTATCGATGCCGCCATTGAGCGGATTCGTCACCGCCTGATTACCCGGGGAGAGCGTGAGGTTCCCTCGCGCGAGCTGGGGGAGTGGGTGATGGACGAGCTGCGCAATCTTGATGAGGTCGCCTATATCCGTTTTGCCTCGGTCTATCGAAGCTTTCAGGATGTGAATGCATTTCGTGAGATGGTTGAGCGGATGGAGAAGGATACCCTGCTGGGAAGCAACGAGAGTCAGCTGCAGCTCCTGACGGAAGAGGAGGGAGACCCACTTCGCAACCAGCAGCAGAAGGGGAGAAGTCGCAAGAGATGAGCTTCAGTGCCGATGACCACCGCTGGATGGCGCGTGCCCACCAGCTTGCGGAGCAGGGGCTCTATACAACCGACCCCAATCCGCGGGTAGGTTGTGTGGTGGTACAGGATGGCACTGTTGTGGGAGAGGGGTTCCACCAGCGTGCCGGTGAGCCACACGCCGAGATCCATGCGCTCAATGCGGCAGGTGATCGGGCAGAGGGGGCCACGGCCTATGTGACACTGGAGCCCTGCAGTCACTTTGGGAAGACTCCCCCCTGTAGTGATGCACTGATTGTGGCGGGTGTACGGCGCGTGGTGGTTGCCCTGGCGGACCCCAATCCGGAGGTCTCCGGGGAAGGCATCAGAAAGATGGAGCGTGCCGGCATTGAGGTGGCGAGTGGATTAATGCCGGAGGGAACCGAACGGGTCAACCCGGGATTTCTCTCCAGGATGAGAAGGGGGCGCCCCTGGGTGCGCCTCAAGATGGCGATGAGTCTGGATGGCCGTACCGCAATGTCCTCCGGAGAGAGCCAGTGGATTACCGGCCCCGAGGCACGCAGGGACGTGCAGCAACTGAGGGCACGCAGCTCTGCAATCCTGACCGGGGTGGGGACGGTGCTGGCAGATGACCCCTCCCTCAATGTTCGCGAGATTGATGCCCCCTTCATCGAGCCGCTCCGCATTGTGCTGGATCCGGATGGCAGAACACCCGCCTCGGCAAAGCTCTTCTCTCTGGATGGCCCCATACTGATGGCGGTTGCGTTGGATGCGCCCTCCCCGGATGGCTGGGCCGAATATGACAATGTAGAGATCATTCGGCTCGATCGATCCGTATCCGGTCTTGATCTGCAGCAGTTGATGGGGGAGCTGGCCAGGCGTGAGCTCAATGAGCTCCATGTGGAGAGCGGGGCAACCCTGGCTGGGGCGTTGATCCGGCAGCAACTGGTGGACGAGATCGTCCTCTATACGGCGCCGGTGTTAATGGGGAGTAGTGCCCGTCCACTGTTTGATCTGCCGCTCGCAGCCATGGATGAGAAGATTGAGCTTGAAATTCAGGAGATTCGCAGAGTTGGAAAGGATCTCAGAATGACTATCAAGCCCCATTTCGTGTATCCTTAACGGTTATGTTTACAGGAATCATTGAGTCGGTGGGGCGTGTATCGCGCCTTGAACCCAAAGGGAGTGATGCCCGCATATTTGTCGAGACAGAGAAGCTGGATCTTGGGGATGTGCAGCTTGGGGACAGTATTGCCGTTAATGGTGTCTGCCTGACTGCTGTTGAGCTTCCGGGAAACGGTTTTGTCGCCGATGTCTCGGGTGAGACCCTCTCGAGGACTGCATTCTCCCAGCTGAAGGTAGGCTCTGCAGTCAACCTGGAGAAGGCGCTGACACCAACCACACGTCTGGGTGGTCATATGGTTAGCGGTCATGTGGATGGCGTTGGAGAGGTCAAGAGTCGCTCCGAGGATGGACGCTCCATCCATTTCAGGATCCAGGCCCCGGATGAGTTGGCCCGTTATATTGCAGAGAAGGGCTCCATTACAGTAGATGGAATCAGCCTCACGGTGAATGGGGTTGATGGCGCGGTTTTTGACCTCAATATTGTTCCCCATACCCTGCAGGAGACCACCATGGGCAGCTTTCAGGTGGGCACCCGGGTCAATCTGGAGGTGGATCTGATTGCGCGCTATCTGGAGCGGATGATGCTTGGTGATCGTGCAGCTGAATCGGGAACCGAGGGGATCAGCATGGAGTTCCTCGCAGAACATGGATTTTTAGGAAACTGACAACAGGACGGGATCATGGAACTGAACAGTCCAGAAGAGATTATTGAGGATATCCGTCAGGGCAAGATGATTGTGCTGATGGATGATGAGGATCGCGAGAATGAGGGCGACCTGATTATGGCGGCTACCAAGGCCACGGCAGAGGATATCAACTTCATGGCCCGTTATGGACGGGGTCTGATCTGCCTGACGCTGACCCGCGATCGCTGCGAGCAGCTGGATCTCCCCTTGATGGTGAAGGGGACCAACAGTGATCTGCATGGCACCAACTTCACAGTCTCCATTGAGGCTGCCGAGGGGGTGACCACCGGAATCTCCGCTGCCGATCGTGCAGTTACGGTACAGGCAGCAACCGCATTCAACGCAACCCCAGAGGATATCGTGATGCCGGGCCATGTCTTCCCGCTGATGGCGCAGCCTGGTGGGGTTCTTACCCGTGCCGGCCATACCGAGGCGGGTTGTGACCTGGCAAGGCTGGCAGATCTTGAGCCCTCCTCGGTCATTGTCGAGATTCTCAACGAGGATGGCACCATGGCGCGTCGCCCCGACCTTGAGCTCTTTGCCAAGGAGCATGGGCTGAAGCTGGGAACCGTTGCCGACCTGATTGAGTACCGGATTCGCAATGAGAAGACCGTTGAGGCCGAGGCCGAGAGCGACCTCGACACAAAATATGGCCACTTCCATATCAAGGCCTACCGGGAGTCGATCGATGGCGAGGTCCATCTGGCCCTGGTGAAGGGGGAGGTCGATCCGGATACCCCGATCCTGGTGCGGGTCCATATGCTGGACACGCTCTGTGATCTCTTTACCGTTGCGGGTGAGGGGTGTGGCCATGCACTGGAGCGTGATATGAATCGGATTGCCGAGGAGGAGAACGGGGTACTGCTTCTGCTGCGCAAGGAGGAGGATGGCCGTGACCTGATCGAGCGTATCAGAAACCATCAGCAGGGGGGTAGGTCGCAGGATGCCAAGGCAGCGGGTGAGCTTCGTGATTTTGGTGTTGGTGCCCAGATCCTGCTTGACCTTGGGGTACGCAAGATGCGGGTACTGGGAACACCAAGAAAGATGCACGCCCTCTCCGGGTTTGGACTTGAGCTGGTTGAGACGGTATCCTATTGATGGTGGATCAATAAGTTACAATAAAAGAAAGATAGACAACATGATATTTCCCGTGAAGACGGAGATTGGAAGAGAGGAAAAACGATGAACAGCAACGTAAAGGTAACTGAGGCAAATCTCAATGCAGAGGGGGGGCGTTTTGGTCTTGTGGTTGCCCGCTTTAACAGCTTTGTGGTGGAGAGTCTGCTGGATGGGGCCATCGATACACTGGTGCGCAACGGCGCAAGTGAGAGCGATATCCACGTGGTTCGGGTTCCAGGGGCCTTCGAGATGCCGATTGCGGCACAGCGGATGGCCAAGGGAGAGTATGATGCGATTATTGCCATTGGTGCCGTAATCCGGGGCGGAACCCCCCACTTTGATTATGTTGCCGGTGAGGCAACCAAGGGGCTGGCCACGGTCTCCCTGGAGAGCAGCACCCCCATCACCTTTGGTCTGTTGACAGTGGATACGATTGAGCAGGCCATTGAGCGTTCAGGCACCAAGGCCGGAAACAAGGGCGCAGAGGCTGCGATTTCTGCAATCGAGATGGTCAATCTGCTGAAGAAGATCTAGTTCGTCCTATCCATGAGCAGGGAGCGCTCCAGGTCTCGCCGCGCTGCGGTACAGGCACTCTATCAGTGGTCGATTTCGGCACAGCCGGCGCCGGAGATCATTGCCCAGTTCCATGAGGAGGGGATCCTCGAGGGGGCAGACCGGGAGCTGTTTGAGAGGATTGTCTCAGGCCTGATTGATGAGGTGGTCTCTGTTGATCAGTCGGTCTCCCCCCATCTCAGTCGAAAAATCGAGCAGGTTGATCCGGTTGAGAAGGCGCTGTTGCGGCTGGGTACCTATGAGCTGCTCTATATGCCCGAAATCCCCTACCGGGTGGTGCTGAACGAATATATCAACCTCTCCAAGACCTTTGGCTCGGCCAAGAGTCACCAGTTTATCAATGCGGCCCTTGACCGGGTGGCCCGTGAATCCCGCAAGGTAGAAATTGCGGCACATGACAACAGATAGTCAGGGCAATGGCGAGTTCTCCCTGATCAGGGACTACTTCTACAGAACAGAGAGATACCACCCAGAGAGCGTTCTGGGCATTGGGGATGATGCCGCGCTGCTCAACCTTCCCGAGGGGCACCAGCTGGTGGTCTCGATGGACACCATGGTGGAGGGGGTCCACTTTCTCAAGGGAACCGACCCGGAGGCGCTGGGCCACAAGCTGCTTGCAGTCAATCTCAGTGATCTGGCTGCAATGGGGGCGGAACCGATGTGGGCGACACTGGCCCTGACCCTGCCTGAACGGGATCCGGAGTGGCTGAGTCGGTTTTCCCGTGGGCTCTTTGGGCTGGCCGACCACTTCCGTGTTGATCTGGTGGGGGGCGATACCACCCGAGGGCCACGGACCCTGACCCTGCAGGTCCAGGGGACGGTGCCAGCAGGTGAGGCGGTTCACAGATCAGGTACAGCAGTGGATGATCTGATCTGTGTGACCAATACCCTCGGGGCAGCGGGTCTGGCACTGAGGCTGCTGAAGGCGGGGGAGGGTGCAGAGGAGGTGCGTCACCATCTGGAGCGCCCAAACCCCCGCATCAGGGAGGGCAGGTTGCTTCGTGGTGATGCCACATCAATGATCGATATCTCTGATGGCCTGCTGGCCGATCTGGGCCATATCCTGGAGCAGAGTGGGGCAGGTGCCGATCTGAACCTCGATGCCATCCCCCTCCATCCGGCCCTTGCACAACTTCCACTGCAGCAGCAGCTTGACCTGGCGATGGCTGCAGGCGATGACTATGAACTCTGTTTTACCCTCCCTCCACAGAAACTGGAGAGTGTCAGCCATCAATTGTCAGAGGCTGGAACCAGGATAACAGTAGTGGGGAAAATCAGACAGGAGCAGGGGGTAGGGTTCAGTGGCGCCACCACATGGCACCCCTCAACAGCAGGTTATCAGCACTTCTAGCTGACAGCCAGTGAGGAGGAGTAGTGCTTTAGTTGGCTGACTGGCAGGGCGGTATGGCTGTTTCCCCACAACCAAAAGCTCTCGTCTTTATCCAGAAATTCATCAAAAGGCATCTGATAGATGCCATCACATGAGAAGTTAAGCTCAATCATGCCGCTGATGGTGTTGATCGATGCTGAGCGCAGATAGATGTTGTCATCGATATATCTCAGCATCCTTATCTTCTCCAGGATAGGGTGAACTTGTGTTTCTGGTATGCGGGCATTCGTTGGGTATTCTCTGGCTGGGTAGGCCAGGCAAACCTCCGGGCTGAGAATTTCATCAAGGATATGTGTCCTTGAGTCAAAAGGTTCATCGAGGAGGCTCATGGTTGCCATTGAGCTGGAAAAACGAATTCTTCCCATAAATACACCACGCTCGCAGATCATCTCATTCATGATGTCGATCACATCGTCTATATACTCATCGATCGCCCTCTGCCTGAATTGTTGGTTAAAGAGCTGCCCCCTGATTGATGGATCACCTTTGATCTGTCTCCAGGAGTTTTGTTGCAATAAGGCGTTTTCCGGTTGAGGAAGGTCTCTAAGCTCAAACTTTCCGACCAGGTACCCCTTCACTCCACCATCATCACGAATTGAGTGAAGTGCAAAAAGAGAACTTCTCTTGCTTTGAGGGTCAAGGAAGACAGCAGAAAGGGCAAACTCCTCATCTGGTGACTGCTCCAGGCGCCTGATAATCGGGGCCAGGGCTGAGCGGTGTTCACCATTCTGCTGAAGCAGCACGTTGCCCTGAAGGGTGAGTGTGGATTGCTGGCAATCTTCATTGATAACGAAGATCTCCTTGCAGTAATAGAGAGGAGCATCTGGCTGGATATGGGAGAACAGGAGTGGTTCAAGTTGGGGTGTTCCCCAGTGCTTAAGACTCTCAGAGGCCAGCTCACCCAAGGCATGACATAGGTAGCTGATGAGTACACTGCGTTGTTGCAGAATAAAACTACTATATTGTTCAGTCATATCTTCCCTTCCTGCGGTGACCCCTGTCTCCTGGAGATAGAGGGGTAGTGGTTTCAGCCCTGATTGCCAGATATTACGTAAGGTTGACCCAATATATAATCAAGAATCATTCTCGTATATACGTAGAAATACGTACTTTTGTATATAGAAATCTATAGAAGAGGGAAGTATTGATAAAGATCAATTGGCTGAATTGAGCTCTGGAGATTATTCAGTAATCTCACAAGAAAAACGCCAGCCACCTCGATGGTGGCTGGCGCCTTGATTGCCAGAGAGTAGTTGGAACTATCTCGTCAGGCCTGCTGGTGGTGGGTTATTGACCCTGTGCCACCATATAGTCGACTACCGCCTTCAGCTCATCATCACTCAGCTGGGTTCCGCCACGAGGCATCATGACCGGATTGGTTGCAGAGCCGTTGATCGCCGTTGCGTAGAGGGCATCGACCCCCAGGGCAATGCGATCCTTCCATGTCGCCTTGTCTCCGATGGCTGGTGCATTGACTGCTGCGGCCGTGGCAGGGCCGTGGCAAGAGAAGCAGCTGCTCTGGAACAGGGAGGCCCCATCGATACCCCCTGTTGCAGGCGCAGGCGCAGGCGCAGGCGCAGGTTTATCAGCCGGGGCTGCTGGCGCTGCCGCAGGAGCTGCGGCCGGGGCAGGCGCTGCGGGTGTGGCCGCCTTCTCCGGGGTGGATGAATCACCACATCCGGTGAGACTGAGAAGTGAAACCACGCCAATTGTGGTAATAATCTTTCTATTCATTTGCATTTTCCTGTTTTTGTTGAAGAAACTTTTTCATCCATCAATCCTGACTGATGACTCCTCCCATCCAGTGCGCGATTATACAGCTGTTCTCTCTGGGCTGTAACATAAAATCCATATAACCTACTGATAATAGGACTATCCTGGTCTTCCATCCTTTCGTGGGCGAACCAACATTGCGGCATATTTCCACAGAAAGAGGGTAAAGGAGAGGAGCCAGAGCGCCTGGGAGAGGAGGATCCATGTCATGGAGAGCCCCGGCAGGGGAATCGGAAGCAGAACCCGGACCACCGCACCAACCAGGAGCAGGATAAAGATTGGATTGAGTCCCGCTGGCGGGTTGAATACATTGCGCCCGGTATGTCCCAGGATGACCCGTGCCATCATGCCGATGGTGATGATCCCAATGGCGCCATAGGTGAATGCATGGAGGGCCAGGTAGGGGGAGACCATCCCCATGGTGGCAACTGCCTTGAGCAGGAAGCCGAGAATAATCCACCCGTAACCGACCATCAGCACCCAGAGCAGTGGTTTCTGCCAGATCAGGGGTGTGTACCAGTTGTTGAAACGGATCCCGTGGATGACAACCAGAACTGCTGCCAGTGCCCCGCTGACCCATGGAACGGTAGTCAGAAAGAGGTCGGAGAGGGCAAACAGCAGAAACAGGGAGAGGCTGGAGAGGTCGAGAAATTTCGAGTTCTTGAGGGTGATGGGTTTCCCAACCCCCTTCTCGATAAAGAAGGGGAAGACCCGGCGTCCGAGGGTGAGCACCAGGGCGAGGATCAGGTAGGTTCCACCGTAGAGCCCGATCCGCTCACCCCCTTCAACAATACCGAAGAGTCCCAGGTAGAAGAGAAGGTTACAGAGGAAGAGGGTGGTAAGTTTGGAGGTGAAGATCCGAACCTGATCCCACTGTCTTGCCTTGTAGAGTGGATGGGTTACACCGATAGTCAGCGCAAACAGGAAGAGCAGATCCAGTACTGCAGGGACAATGATCGGTATGGTACCGACCCATGGCAGCAGACGGGCCAGCAGCCAGAGACTGAAGAGCAGTGCCAGTGGGGTAAAGCGGAGGGTCTGTACCCCGGTCCAGTTCATGGTTGCCGTGAGCAGGAAGCCGCCGGCAACTGCAGAGGCGTATCCGAAGATCATCTCATGGCCATGCCACCAGAATGGATTTCCGACCTGCAGAATTGTTTCAGAGTGCCAGGAGAAGCTATAGAAGAGGGTCCAGAGCAGGACGGCAATCACGCTGTAGATGACTGCCCCCAGAAAGAAGGGGCGAAAGCCGAGCTGAAACAGGGCAAAGGGGTGGACGGGGGCCGATCCGTTTTCGATATTGAGTAACATCTCTAGCTGTTTTCAGTATATGGCGCTCTACGTGCTTCAAGAGGGTGGTCAGGGGTTGCCCAGCCACACCTCTTGCGACCGTCTCGCTGCAGGATCCATCTCCGCAGCGAGCTCCAGAACAACCGTATCCCTGGGAGGTGCAGCCAGTGTGATGGTGAGCTCCATCAACTCGTCCCTGCGGAAGAGGTGGATTGCCATCTTATCCCCTGGCTGCCTCCGGTAGAGTGCATTTTGTACACTCTTCTCATCGGCCTGTAATTGATCTAGGGCAATGATGCGGTCACCGGCGGCAACACCCGCCAGCTGTGCGGGTGAGCCATCCTGGATCCGCGCCACCTTCAACCCCTGGTAGTCCGGCATCAGATCGGTCCCCAGCCAACAGGATGGCTGGCTGTCGATCCATTTTCCACCGCTGTCCTGACGCGAGATGGCTGGGCGGTCTCTCCAGCGGATACCAAAGGGCTCCAGCAGTGGCCTGATCGGGAGGTGGGCGGTCGTGTAGAGGGCATCCTGCAGAAACGGGATCTCCTCCCCGGCGACCTCGTTGCAGATCCTCTCAATGGTGCCCTCTGGTACCCCCCGGTTCTGCTGCCCATACTCCACCCAGAGTCTGTGCATGATATCCCTTAGGGAGCGCTGATGGTTGCTCTGCTGGCGTATATGGAGGTCGATCATCAGGGCAATGACTGCCCCCTTGGTGTAGTAGCTGACCACTGCATTGCCACCATTCTCATCCTGTTTGTAGAACTTGGTCCAGGCATCCAGACTGGAGTCGGTTACGGACTGGATATCTCTGCCACGGTTGTGCTGCAGGCGGGTGAGTGTCTCCCCCAGAAGTTCCATGTAGCTCTCTCTGGAGATGACACCGCTCTGCACCAGTGCCAGATCATCATAGTAGGAGGTGATCCCCTCAAAGGCCCAGAGCTGGCGGGTGTAGCGCTCTGAGTCGAGCTGGCAGGGGGTGAAGGCCTCGGGGCGGATCCGCTTGATGTTCCAGAGGTGGAAGTATTCGTGGCTGCAGAGCCCGAGAAATTTACGGTAGCGCTCCGTGATCCCCGGTACCCCCTTCTGGGGCAGATCCTCGCGGCTGCAGAGCAGGGCAGTGGAGTCCCGGTGTTCCAGTCCACCATACCCCTCCCCAACCACCATGGTGAGAAACAGATACTGTTCAACCGGTGGGGTTGGATCACCAAAAAAGTGGACATGGTGTTCGCAGATTGCCGTCAGGTCGGTGGCCAGTCGATCGAGATCTGCGTTGTGTTGCCCCGTCAGAATCAGTGCATGCGGGATGCCGCAAACCCCAAACTCAATTCGGTCAAAGGTACCCATCTCAACGGGGTAGTCGATCAACTCCTCATAGCTTGCGCACCGGTAGCTCCCCCATCCGCGCTCATCAACCCGCTCAACAGGGAGGGTGGTGGCGACCTGCCATTCGAACTCCTCAGGGGGGCGCAGTGTGACCTGATGTGGCTCTTCTCTCTGTCTCTCGACAGCCAGAAACAGGCTGGTGCCATTGAAGAATCCGTGGGTCTGGTCGAGATGGGCAGTGCGAACCGAGAGATCCCAGGCGTAGACCAGATAGATTATCTCAATGGGGTGTTGGGTGGGGGCGCAGCGCCAACGCTGCTTGTCCAGTTTTTCGGTGGCCAGCTCTTCTCCATCTGCAGAGGCATTCAGCCAGAGGAGATTCTTGGCAAAGTCCCGAATCATGTAACTGCCGGGAATCCAGGCTGGGAGAGAGAGCTCCTGACCGGCAGGATCTGGGTTGTCGATACTGCACACCACCAGGAAGTGGTGTGCATGTGCATTGTGAATGGAGACCGTGTAGTGGATCACGGTGGCATCCGTAGGGTTATTTTACCCGCTCGATCATCGCATAGGCAGAGTGGTTATGGATGGACTCAAAGTTCTCCGCCTCCAGCATGTAGGAGAGGATGCGATCATCCTCATTGAGCCGTCTCGCCACATCGCGCACCAGATCCTCGACAAACTTGGGGTTGTCGTAGGCGCGTTCAGTCACATACTTCTCATCCGGACGCTTCAGCAGCCCAAACAGTTCACAGGAGGCCTCCTGCTCCACCAGATCAATAAGGTCCTCGATCCAGATGAACCCCCTGGGTCGGGCGTTCACCGTAATGTGGGAGCGCTGGTTGTGGGCACCGTAATCGGAGATCTCCTTGGAGCAGGGGCAGAGACTGGTGGCAGGGACCAGCACCTTGACGCTCATTGAGGGCTCGCCATCGGTAATCTCCCCGATAAAGGTGACCTCATAATCGATCAGACTCTCGATCCCGCTGACAGGGGCCTTCTTGTTGGCGAAGTAGGGGAAGGACATCTCGATATGGCCAGTCTCGGCCTCGAGGATCTCCACCATCTCTCCCAGCATCTCCTTGAAGCTGTCCACCGTGATCTCAAAGTCATGCTGGTTGAGGATCCGCACAAAGCGGGACATGTGGGTCCCCTTGAAGTGCTGGGGAAGGCTGACATACATGTTGAAGGTGGCAACCGTATGCTGATCCTTGCCGGTACGATCCTTGATTACGACAGGGTGGCGGATATCCTTGATCCCCACCTTGTCTATCGGGATCTTGCGGGTATCGGCGCTACTCTGTACATCAGCCATGTTGTTGCTCATAGGGCGTATCTTCTCACTATTTATTGTTTGCTGTAACGTGCAGAGGCGCGCTCCGTCTCCCAAACGGTTACCGCCTCAACGGATACCCGACTGTCACTGATCGAGGAGGAGATCTCCTCAAACAGGGCCTTGGCGATATTTTCAGCAGTCGGGTTGATCTGGTCAAAGGGTTCGATCTCATTCAGATAGTGGTGGTCCAGGCGATCGGTCGCCTCTCGGGTGGCCTGCTTGATCTTCTTGAAATCAATAACCATCCCCAGCTCATCCAGCTTACTGGCAGCAACCTCCACCTCCACCTTCCAGTTGTGTCCATGCATGCGCTGACAGTCCCCGGGGTATTTCCGGAGGCTGTGCGCAGCGGAAAAGTCGCTGACTATCCGCACTGTAAATTGGCTGGACATGGTCTCTTCAGGTTATTGGCTGGAATGGGTGGTTTTGAGATTCTTCTTTTGAAACCCACTAATCGTGTCAAGTATACCACGGCTCTCCAGTCCATACTGCTGCAGAAGGAGATCCCGCTCCCCCTGTTCAACAAAGTGGTTGGGCAGCCCGATGTTGAGGATGGGGGTAGTGCACTGCTGCAGGAGCAGGAACTCGTTGACGCCACTGCCTGCGCCACCGGCCACCACATTCTCCTCCAGCGTGACCAGCAGTTCGTGCTCTTCGGCCATCTTCAGGGTTAGTGCCTGATCCAGTGGCGCCACAAAACGCATGTCCACAACAGTCGCATTGATGGTTTCTGCAGCCTCCAGTGCACTTTCGAGAACAGGGCCAAAGGCCAGCAGGGCTATCTTCTCACCCTCCCGATGAACCACCCCTTTTCCGACCGTAATGGGTGCCACCTGCTGATCCAGTGACAGGGATCGATCCTGGATCGTAGCGCGGGGATAGCGCACAGCGGCAGCCCCCGGGTGCAGCAGTCCAGTGGTCAGCATGCGTTGACACTCCTTCCCGCTGGAGGGGGTCATGATCACCAGATTGGGGATGGCACGCATGAAGCTGATATCAAACGCCCCGCTATGTGTTGGCCCATCGGCACCGACAACTCCTGCGCGATCAATGGCGAAGAGCACCGGCAGGTTCTGTAGCGCCACATCATGGATCAGTTGATCATAGGCGCGCTGCAGGAAGGTGGAGTAGATCGCCACAACCGGATGGCGCCCCTCGGTTGCCAGTCCGGCTGCCAGGGTGACGGCATGCTGCTCGGCAATGCCAACATCAATGAAATGGGCAGGATTCTCCTCCGCAAAGCGGACCATTCCGGAGCCGGAGGTCATTGCCGGGGTGATGGCAACCATCTCCGGATGTTGCCTGATGGTGCTGCAGAGCCACTCTCCAAAAACCTCGGTGTAGGTTGGACGCTTCTCACCCTCTTCAGACAGCTTCTGAATGGGGTCGATGCGCCCAATGCCATGGTATTTCAGCGGATCCTGTTCCGCCGGAATGTAGCCATGCCCCTTCTGGGTGATGATATGGAGAAAGCGCGGCCCCTTCAGATTGTGCAGGGTACGCAGTGCACGAATCAGGGAGTGAAGGTCATGGCCGTCAACCGGTCCGACATAGTTGAACCCCAGCTCCTCAAACAGGGTTCCTGGTACCACCATCCCCTTGACATGCTCCTCGGTACGCCGCGCCAGATCCCATGCGCCGGGCAGTTTGCTCAATACCTTGCGGCTGGTCTCGCGCATATGGCTGTATGCGGAGCTGGTAAGGATACGCCCCAGATAGCGGGAGAGCCCCCCAACATTCTCGGAGATCGACATCTCATTGTCATTGAGGACAACCAGCAGATTTGCATCCTCGTCACCGGCATGGTTGAGTGCCTCAAAGGCCATCCCGCCGGTGAGTGCACCATCCCCGATGACCGCAATGGTCTGGTGGTCACTGCCATTTTCCCTGGCGGCAATGGCCATCCCCAGTGCCGCACTGATGGAGGTGCTGGAGTGGCCTGCCCCAAAGGGGTCATAGATGCTCTCTTCGCGCTTGGTAAAGCCGGAGATCCCCCCCTTCTGGCGCAGGGTCCCCATGGCACTGCGGCGTCCTGTCAGAATCTTGTGGGGATAGCTCTGGTGGCCCACATCCCAGACCAGGCGGTCCTCAGGGGTATTGTAGATGTAGTGGAGGGCAATGGTCAGTTCGACCACCCCCAGACTGGAGGCGATATGCCCGCCGGTCTGCTCCACAGAGTGGATCATGAAGCTGCGCAGCTCCTGTGCGAGGGTGGGGAGCTGTTCCGAATCCAGCTGACGCAACTCCTCCGGGCTGGAGATCTGGTTCAGTAGTGGTGTATTGGGTGCAGGAGAGCTCATCGTGGTCAGTGGTTTCTCTCGATGATGAAGTCGGTGATCTGCTGCAGTCCATCAGCACGCTCTCCGAATGGGGCCAGGATCTCTTGTGCCTGCCGGTGCAGCCGACCCAGCTCCCTCTTTGCGCCATCCACCCCATAGAGTGAGACAAAGGTGGTCTTGCCCCGCTCCAGATCCGAGCCCTGGGGTTTGCCAATGGTCTCACTCGAGCCCTCAATATCCAGAATGTCATCCTGAACCTGAAAAGCCAGGCCGATGGAGTCCGCAAACTGCTGGAGTGTTGCCATGACCGAATCCCCCGGATCTGCTGGCGTGGCACCCATCAGAATGCTGGCCCGAATCAGTGCCCCGGTCTTCTTCTGGTGCATGGTTCTGAGCTCATCGCCGGAGAGCTGCCGTTGCTCAGCCTCGAGATCAATCATCTGTCCACCAATCATCCCCTCGGTTCCACCTCCCTGAGCCAGTTGCCGGATCCACTCCAGGCACACCCGGTCGGATGCAGGAGCCGCTGCGAGGGACTGAAAGGCAAGTGTCTGCAGTGCATCACCTGCAAGGATGGCGGTGGCCTCACTGAAGGCCCGGTGGCAGGTCGGCTTTCCCCTGCGCAGGTCATCATCATCCATTGCGGGGAGGTCATCATGAACCAGTGAGTAGGCGTGGATCAGTTCAACTGCCGCTGCTGCCGGATCCAGCACCTCAGGAGCTGTCCCAAACAGCTCCCCAGTGGCGTAGACAAGGATCGGTCGTATCCGCTTCCCCCCATTAAAGAGGGTGTAGTGGATTGCCTGATGGAGCTGTGCAGGGTGGGTGGTCGCAGCGGGTATGGAGTGGGTCAGCCCCTCTTCCACGCGCTCTCGCCAGCTGTCGAAGAGGGTGTTCATGGCGACTCGAACGGTTTCAGCCCCTCTTTTGTGAGAATCTCAACCTTCTGTTCAGCATCTGCCAATGCACCCTGGCAGCCACGAATCAGTCCAATCCCCTGCTCGAATCTCTTCAGTGAATCCTCCAGTGGAAGTTCGCCACTCTCCATCTCTGCAATCAACTGCTCAAGATCGGCGAGACTCTCTTCGAAATTGAACGGCTTATCTTCTCTCTTCTCTGTCGGGGCCATATTTTCTCTGTAGAGGGGTTTGGTTCCGCTCTGATTCGGTGGATAATGGATGTTTATGAAGCGACTGATTGTAACATTATTGTTTTTCCCTTTCTTTGCCCCATTTGCATCGGCCTCCGAATGGTGGAACTCGGGTGGCGGGGCCACCTGGTATGAGGAGGGGCCTGAGTGGAAGGAGTCGGAGGTGGTACTTCCTGACTACCCTGAGGAGGATAATCTGCTGGCGTTCGAGGTGGATAACCCGAGTTCCAACCACCACTATTTTCTCGACTCAGCGTCACTCTCCATCGGAGATGATTTAGTGATCCGCTACTCAGCACTCATCAGGACCCGGAGTGGTGCCACCAACGTCTTCCATGATGGAATCCGTTGCCAGACACGGGAGTACAAGAACTACGCCTTTGGGGTCAATGGTGCCTTCATCGAGAATGAGGGTGCAGCCTGGGAGCGGGTACAGGGTTATGATTTCTTTCGCAAGGCACTGATGCGGGATGTGCTCTGTGAGCCTACCAACAGGGCACGCCCGGTGGCAGAGGTTGTCAATAAACTGAAATACGGTCGATAGCAGTCCAAGTTCCGCACCCTAATAGAGCAGAAGCCAGATAACACTATGTCCAATTACGATGCCTCGGCCATTGAGGTTCTCTCCGGTCTGGACCCGGTTCGAAAACGTCCTGGAATGTACACCGATACCACCCGCCCCAACCACTTGGTGCAGGAGGTGGTGGACAACAGTGTGGATGAGGCCATTGCCGGCCACGCGGATCGCATCAGGGTGGTGATTCACAAGGATGGTTCGGTCACTGTTGAGGACAATGGTCGGGGGATGCCGACCGATATCCATCCGGAAGAGGGGGTTCCCGGGGTAGAGGTGATCCTCACCCGTCTCCATGCAGGGGGCAAGTTCTCTGGCAAGAACTACCAGTTCTCCGGCGGACTTCATGGTGTGGGTGTCTCGGTGGTCAATGCCCTCTCAAGGAACCTGGAGGTGTGGGTCCGGCGCAATGGGGTCGAGATGAACATGGCTTTCTCCAATGGTGAGAAGCAGGGTGCACTTGAGGAGGTGGGGGGTGTTGGCAAGCGCAATACCGGCACCACCATCCGCTTCTGGCCCGACCCGCAATTCTTTGACTCCCCGAAGATCTCCATTCCCAAACTGCGCCATCTGATGCGCGCCAAGGCGGTGCTGCAGCCTGGGCTGAAAATCTCACTCACCGATGAGGCCTCCGGGGAGAGCGAGGAGTGGCTCTATGAGGATGGGCTGAAGCAGTATCTGATGGGGCAGATTGGTGATCTCCCATCATTGCCGGAGGAGGATCCATTCATGGGCTCCAGCAGCAGTGAGCATGAGGGGGTGGAGTGGGCGGTTGTCTGGCTCCCCGAGGGGGGTGAGTCGGTCAGCGAGAGTTACGTTAATCTGGTTCCCACGACCCAGGGGGGTACCCATGTCAACGGGCTGCGTGCCGGGCTGACCGAGGCGGTGCGTGAGTTCTGTGAGTTCAGGAACATGCTGCCCCGTGGGGTCAAACTGACCCCGGAGGATGTCTGGGAGCGGGTCAGTTACATCCTCTCCGTCAAGATGGAGGATCCACAGTTTGCAGGCCAGACCAAGGAGCGGCTCTCCTCTCGCGAGGTGGCTGCCTTTGTCTCTGGTACGGTCAAGGACTCATTCAGCCTCTGGCTTAACCAGCATCCCGCCATTGGTGAGCAGATTGCGGAGCTCGCCATCAACAGCGCCCAGAGCCGGATACGAAGCCGCAAGAAAGTGGCGCGCAAGAGGGTGACCAGTGGACCGGCACTTCCCGGGAAACTTGCAGACTGCTCCACCACCGATCCACTCCAGGGGGAGCTCTTTCTGGTGGAGGGAGACTCGGCAGGTGGTTCAGCCAAGCAGGCACGGGATCGGGAATTCCAGGCGATCATGCCGCTACGCGGAAAGATTCTCAATACCTGGGAGGTGGAGCCGGGGGATGTGCTCGCCTCACAGGAGGTGCATGACATCTCTGTGGCGCTGGGGATGGATCCGGGAAGCAGCGACCTCGCCGGGCTGCGTTACGGCAAGGTCTGTATCCTCGCCGATGCCGATTCCGATGGGCTCCACATCGCAACGCTGCTCTGTGCACTCTTCCTGCGCCACTTCCCGGCACTGGTACGGGAGGGGCATGTCTATGTGGCGATGCCGCCGCTCTACCGTATCGATGTCGGCAAGGAGGTCTACTATGCGCTGGATGATGCCGAGAAGCAGGGCATTCTGGACCGGATCGAGTCAGAGAAGAGGCGTGGCAAGGTCAATGTGCAGCGCTTCAAGGGGCTGGGAGAGATGAACCCACTGCAGCTGCGGGAGACCACCATGGCACAGGAGACCCGCCGTCTGGTGCAGCTGACCATTGAGCCGGGGGATGAGAGCAACAGCGTAATGGATATGTTGCTGGCAAAGAAGAGGGCATCAGACCGCAAGAGCTGGCTGGAGCGTCGTGGCGATCTGGCTGAGGTGTAGGTAGAGAGAGGCTGAGCAAGATGAGTGAGAGAACAGAGATCGAGATGGAGGGGGTGGAGCAGCTCCCGCTGAGTGAGTTCACCGAGAAGGCCTATCTCGACTACTCCATGTATGTCATCCTCGACCGGGCGCTGCCCCATGTCGGGGATGGGCTGAAACCGGTACAGCGCCGCATTGTCTATGCGATGTCGGAGCTGGGGCTCTCGGCCACAGCCAAGTTCAAGAAGTCGGCCCGTACCGTCGGTGACGTACTGGGCAAGTTCCACCCGCATGGGGACTCTGCCGCCTATGAGGCGATGGTGCTGATGGCGCAGGATTTTTCCTATCGCTACCCGCTGATTGACGGCCAGGGCAACTGGGGCTCTGCCGATGATCCCAAATCCTTTGCCGCGATGCGTTATACCGAGTCACGTCTGACCCGCTACTCCGAGTTATTATTGAGCGAGCTGGGGATGGGGACGGTGGAGTGGCAGCCCAACTTTGATGGCACCCTCAAGGAACCCAAACTCCTCCCGGCCCGACTTCCCAACATCCTGTTGAATGGCGGCTCCGGTATCGCGGTCGGTATGGCGACCGATATCCCCCCCCACAATCTGCGTGAGGTGGCGGCAGCGGCAGTTCGTCTGCTGGAGGATCGCAAGGCAAAGACTGAGGAGCTGCTGGAGCATATCCAGGGGCCGGACTACCCAACCGATGCAGAGATCATCACCCCGGCTGAGGAGATCCGGGAGATCTACCGCAAGGGTACCGGTTCGATCCGCATGCGTGCACTGTGGGAAAAGGAGAGTGGGGATGTGGTGATCACTGCACTGCCGCATCAGGTCTCCGGAAACAAGATTCTGGAGCAGATTGCGACCCAGATGCGGTCCAAGAAGCTGCCGATGGTGGATGATCTGCGCGATGAGTCAGACCATGAGAACCCAACCCGATTGGTGCTGGTGCCCCGTTCCAACCGAGTCGATCTCGATCAGCTGATGTCCCACCTCTTTGCCACCACCGATCTGGAACGCACCTATCGGGTCAATCTCAACATGATTGGGATAGATGGGCGCCCGGGGGTCAAGGGTATTCACCAGCTGCTCAAGGAGTGGCTGGAGTTCCGTGAACAGACGGTACGCAGAAGGCTGGAGCATCGGCTGGAGAAGGTGCTGCAGCGCCTCCATATCCTTGAGGGGCTGCTGGTCGCCTATCTCAATATTGATGAGGTGATTGCCATTATCCGCAGTGAGGACAAGCCCCGTCCTGTATTGATGAAGCGCTTCAATCTGACGGAGATTCAGGCAGATGCCATTCTTGATCTGAAGCTGCGCCATCTCGCAAAACTGGAGGAGATGAGGATCAAGGGAGAGCAGGAGGAGCTGCAGGAGGAGCGCCAGAAGCTGGAGCAGATTCTCGGCTCCACACGTCGTCTGCGCACCCTGATCCGCAAGGAGATCACGGCAGATGCAGAGAAGTATGGGGATGAGCGCCGCTCCCCCATTGTCTCGCGCGAGGCGGCACAGGCGATCGACCCAACCTCACTGGTACCCTCCGAGCCGGTTACGGTGGTGCTCTCCGAGAAGGGGTGGGTACGTGCCGCCAAGGGGCATGAGATTGATGCCAATGGCCTCAACTACAAGAGCGGGGATGGCTACCTTGCCTCGGCCCACGGGCGCAGCAACCAGCCGATCCACTTCCTGGACTCCACGGGGCGCAGCTACACCGTTCAGGCGAGCACCCTCCCCTCTGCAAGGGGGCAGGGGGAGCCACTGACGGGACGTCTCTCCCCACCCAGCGGGGCCCACTTTGTCGATGTGATTGGTGGTGATGTGACCCAGAAGATTCTGGTGGCATCCGATGCCGGATATGGGTTTGTCGCGACCATTGGTGACCTTGCATCCAACAAGAAGGGGGGTAAGGCCTTTCTGCGCCTGCCGAAGGGGGCTGCAGTACTGAGGGTGTCATCAGTCAATGAAGAGGGGAGATGGGTTGCCGTTGCCAGCAATGAGGGGAGGCTGCTGCTCTTCGCGCTGCAGGATCTTCCGGAACTTTCCAAGGGGAAGGGGAACAAGATGATCTCTATCCCTGCGAAGAGGGTGGAGGGGAGAGAGGAGTTTGTGACCGGTGTTGCGGTGCTGGCTGAGGGTGAGGGGCTGACGGTGACCTCCGGAAAGCGGACCCTGAAGCTGAGGCCGTCAGATCTCCAGAACTACCATGGGGAGCGGGGTCGCAGGGGGAGCAAGTTGCCGCGAGGTTTCCAGCGTGTGGAGGGGTTGCTGCCGGGGATTGG
>CAZYJG010000020.1:0-20750 GCA_964647745.1 uncultured Piscirickettsiaceae bacterium | reverse complement strand
CATCGGTTCTGAGGTTGAAGTTGCTGCGGGTCAGATCCATCAGGCGACGAATCTCATCATGGTTGAGGAAGGTGGGGGTGCCACCCCCCCAGTGGAGTTGGTCTACGATTCGCGAGCCATCAAACTGCTCGCTCTGCAGCTCCAGCTCACGTGCCAGGCGATCAAGATAAGGGGGCGACTTGGTGCGATCCTTGGTCGCAATCTTGTTGCAGCCGCAGTAGAAACAGACCGTGTCACAGAACGGGATGTGAAAATAGAGGGAGAGCGGACGCAGGGGATCTTCCTGATTGGTGCGCGCGGCTGCCGCCTTGTAGCTGTTGCGATCAAAACCCTCATGGAACTGTACTGCCGTGGGATAGGAGGTATAACGGGGGCCCGCCTTGTCGTAACGGCGGATCAACTCCATGTCAAAGGTAAGTATCTGCTCCATTGTAACCATTCACCTCTCTTCTGCCTGTTCTCGTCCACGCCGTTCCCGCTCCATGCGGAACTGCGAATGGTACGCCTGCAGCATGTCACGGTCGATGACAAAGACACCATGACCACCATGCTCAAATTCGATCCAGATCCAGGGGACCTCAGGGAAGATCTGCTCCAGTGCCTCTGCACTGTTCCCCACCTCACAAATCAGTACCCCATTTTCTTCCAGATGGGCCGGTGAATCCAGCAATATCTGCACCACAAGGTCGAGCCCATCCTCCCCGGCCTCCAGCCCCATCCGTGGCTCGGCGTGGAACTCTGCCGGCATTGATGCCAGGTCCTGATGGTCCACATAGGGGGGGTTGGTCACAATCAGACCGTAGCGTCTCCCCTCCAGTGCAGAGAAGAGATCGGAACGGATGGCATGAACCCGATCCCCTACACCGTGTTGCTCGATATTGATCTGCGCAACCTCCAGCGCATCCTCGGAGAGATCAACCGCATCCACCACCGCATCCGGGAACACATAAGCGGAAGCTATTGCAATACATGCGCTTCCTGTTCCTATCTCAAGTACATTCTCTACATCTTGCGGATCGACCCAAGGGGTGAACTGTGCCTCGATCAGCTCCGCAATGGGTGAACGCGGCACCAGTACCCGCTGGTCGACATGGAATTCGAGACCCGCAAAGAGCGCCTGGTGCGTCAGGTAGGGGAGCGGGATACGCTCCTCTACCCTCCTGACGAAGAGGGCGGTCAGATGGTGGCGTTCTGTTGGCAGCAGTCGCCCGTCTAGCAGCGTATCGGGAGCGTCTGACGGCAGGTGAAGCCCCTGCAGCACCAGTCGGACCGATTCATCAACGGCGTTATCGGTGCCATGACCGAAATAGAGAAGACCCTGCGCCTCTGCCTTCGTCAACAGTGAAACACCCCAGCGGATAAAATCCCTGGGGGTTAGCAGTGTCTCTTCAATGGATTGGGTATTCACAACTTCCGGAGGTCCCCGGAGAAGACAAGCTGAATCAGCTCTTGGACTCCTGCTCTTCAATCTGCTTGCGGACATCATCCATATCCAGCTCCCTGGCCTTGGCAACCAGATCCTTGAGCCCTTCTGCCGGCACCATTCCAGGTTGGGAGAAGATGACAATCTGCTCGCGAAAGATCATCAGGGTGGGAATGGAGCGAATCTGGAAGTGGGTAGCAAGCTCCTGCTGATCCTCGGTATTGACCTTGGCAAAGACCACATCCTCGATCTCTTCGGAGACCTTCTCGTAGATTGGGCCGAAGCTCTTGCAGGGGCCACACCATGGGGCCCAGAAATCGACTACCACAATGTCATTTCCGCTTACGGTCTCTTCAAAATTGGATTGGTCCAGCTCTACTGTACTCATGATGGCTATCCTTGCTTGATTCCGGGTTGAATATTGCAGACTGCAATATCATGTTGCCCTTATTCTAGCACTTCAGGTTGATTAATAAACCCGTCGCAATCAAATTGTCATCCCGATACAGGTTCCAGGAAACGCATGGGGAATCTTATTGGTCGATATCCACTACTGGAAAAAATCACCTCAAAAGCCTTGGCAGTCCTGGTCTGTGGCCTTCTGTGGACAAGGAAGTCCACAGTCGAGCGACATAGGGATATGCTTGAGCGTGCTGCAGACAGGATCTGCCAGGGCTTTTGAAATTATTGACTACGCCTGCTTAATTATCCGATGAGTCCGATGGAACCGGATTCTCTCCATCCACTGCAACATCGACCTCCCCACTCTGCCCTTTATGCGCCAACCGCCCCGCTCTCTCCGCCTGCAGTTCCGAATCAAATGAGGAGGGGAGCATCCTCCAGGGGACGATCTTTGCCAACAGTGGCAGCAATAGTGCACCGCCCGGCAACATGAAGACACCAAAGGCCGGGACGGTTCTGGCCAGATCCTTTGCCTGCTCAATCGCCATCTGACGCTCATCCTCTGTGGTCTCCTGACCCAATGAGAGCTTGCGCAGGATATTGAGCATATCGCCGGTCTGCTGCACCTCCATCCAGGTCTTGACAGTGACCTCGCGAAAGACCTGGATGACAATCTCCGGATCTCGCACCTTCTCCGCCGTCACCCGCAACACCTCACGGGTTCTGGTTACGATCCTGATCTCCTCGAGAAACGACTCTTTCAAGGCTTGCTGTCCACCATCTGTTACTTGCCCTTGGGGCGGAACACCTTGACCACCTCGGGGTGCGCCTCCAGTCGAGGCCCCTCTATCAGGTCTACACAGTAGGGGATGGCGGGGAAAAGCTCATCCAGGGTCTCGGCAATGGCCGAGGGCTTTCCGGGAAGGTTGACGATCAGGCTCCTGCCACGAATCCCTGCCGTCTGACGCGAGAGGATTGCCGTTGGCACATACTTGAGCGAGATCTGGCGCATCAGCTCCCCAAAGCCGGGCATGATCCGCTCACAGACCGCCTCAGTCGCCTCCGGGGTAACATCGCGGGGGGCGGGCCCGGTCCCTCCGGTAGTCACAATCAGGCAGCACCCCTCATCATCTGCAAGTGCGCTCAGGGTCTCTTCAATGAGCAACTGTTCATCGGGAATGACCCGTGCAACCGGCTCCCAGGGGGAGGAGAGCGCCTTCTCGAACCACCCCTGCAGTGCCGGGCCGCCAAGATCCTCATACTCTCCCCGGCTGGCACGGTCCGATACCGTCACAATTCCAATCCTTGCCTTCTCACTCATCTGCTTCTGCTCCATGAAAATTTTTTCCGATTCTATAACAAAATCATCCGCAGCCACCTTGAAAAAATAAAGTTCACCCCCAACTTTCTAAACAGATCCGACTCAGGGAGAATACCCCCTGCACCACCCAATACCGAATATCAGAGAAACAATACGGCTTCATGAGTAAAGAATTTGACGAAGAGATGGATGTCATTGATGGCGAGGTTGAGGTAGAGATCGAACTCTCCCCCTCCTCCGATCTCGCACTCCCCTCTGACAATCTGCCCAAGCAGATCTATCTGCTCCCCCTCTCCGAGCGCCCCTTCTTCCCGGCACAGACCCAGCCCCTGCTGATGAACGGGGAGCCCTGGATGGAGACGGTACAGAAGATTGGTGATACCAGTCAGCACATGGTCGGGCTCTTCATGACCCAGCCGCACGAGACCGACTTCGCCACACCGGAGGACTACTTCGAGATCGGTACCGTTGCCCGCATGCACCATCCGATGAAGCAGGAGGGGAAGATCCAGTTCATCGCCGAGGGTGTGCAGCGTGCCCGTATCGTGCGCTGGCTCTCCGAAACCCCACCCTACCGTGTTGAGGTGGAGTACCCGAAACAGACCCCCCCAAGGAACAAGGATGAGTCCAAGGCCTTTGCCATGGCCATCATCAACACACTGCGGGAGCTGATTCCGCTCAATCCACTCTATGGCGAGGAGCTGCGCTTCTTTCTCGACCGCTTCAGCCCCAACGAGCCCTCCGCACTAACCGACTTTGCGGCCAGCCTGACCACTGCCAGCTCCGATGAACTGCAGAAAGTCCTGGAGACACTCAACATCCGGCTCCGCATGCAACAGGTGCTGGTACTACTGAAGAAGGATCTGGATGTAGCCAAGCTGCAGAGCAAGATCCGCGACAGTGTTGAGGAGAAGATGGATGAGCAGCAGCGCAAGTTCTTCCTCAAGGAGCAGCTCAAGGCGATCCAGAAGGAGCTGGGCATTGCCAAGGATGACCGCACTGCGGATCGGGACCGCTTTGCCGAGCGGATGGAGAAGCTGACCATCCCCGAAGCGGCAATGAAGAAGATTGACGAGGAGATGGAGAAGCTGGGGATGCTGGAGACCGGCTCCCCGGAGTATGCAGTCACCCGCAACTATCTCGACCAGATCACCTCCCTGCCCTGGGGTATCCACTCCAGAGACAAGCTTGATCTGCGCCGTGCGCGCAAGATCCTCGACCGTGACCATGACAGCCTGGAGGATGTAAAGGATCGCATTATTGAGTTCCTTGCAGTCGGCAAGCTGCGTGGCGCGGTCAGTGGCTCCATCCTGCTGCTGGTCGGCCCTCCGGGCGTTGGCAAGACCTCGATCGGAAAGTCGGTTGCCGATGCACTGGGGCGAAAATTCTATCGCCTCTCGGTGGGCGGCATGCGCGACGAGGCGGAGATCAAGGGGCACCGCCGCACCTACATCGGGGCGATGCCAGGCAAGTTCATCCAGGCGATCCGTGAGACAGAGACCCAGAACCCGATCATCATGCTTGACGAGATCGACAAGATCGGTGCCTCCTACCATGGAGATCCCGCCTCCGCCCTGCTGGAGGTGCTCGATCCAGAGCAGAATGTGGAGTTCCTCGACCACTATCTGGATGCACGCTTCGACCTCTCAAAAGTGCTCTTCATCTGCACCGCCAACCAGCTGGATACCATCCCAAATCCACTGCTCGACCGCATGGAGGTGATCCGCCTCTCCGGCTACATCACCGAGGAGAAGGTACAGATTGCCAAACACCACCTCTGGCCACGCCAGATGGAGCGCAGTGGCCTCAAGGCGAGCCAGATCAGGATCAGCGATGCGGCGCTGCGTACCGTGATTGACGGATACGCCCGTGAGTCCGGTGTGCGCAATCTGGAGAAGCAGCTGGGGCGCATCATCCGCAAGATTGCAGTAAAGATCGTCAAGGGGAGGAAGGGGCCGTTCAGGGTCAACATCAAGGATATCGCCGACTATCTGGACCAGCCCATCTTCACCAGTGAAAAGCCCTACCGGGGTGTCGGTGTGGTGACCGGTCTTGCCTGGACCACCATGGGTGGAGAGACCCTCACCATCGAGGCGACCCGGGTCCACACTGACAACCGCGGATTCAAGCTGACCGGGCAGCTGGGTGATGTGATGCAGGAGTCGGCAGCTATCGCCTACAGCTACATCACCTCCCACCTGGAGCAGTATGGAGCCAAACCGGACTTCTTCGAAAAGACCCATGTCCACCTCCATGTTCCTGCTGGCGCCACCCCCAAGGATGGCCCCAGTGCAGGCATTACCATGGGTATCGCCCTCCTCTCACTGGCAAAAAACCGCAGAGTCAACCGCCCGCTGGCGATGACCGGAGAGCTGACACTGACCGGCAGGGTACTGCCGATTGGCGGGGTTCGAGAGAAGACCATTGCGGCCCGACGCCAGAAGATCAGGGAGCTGATCTTCCCTGCAGAAAACCGCAAGGATTTCGAGGAGCTGCCGGACTATATTCGTGAGGGGATCAAGCCCCACTTTGTCGGCCACTTTGATGAGGTTGCCGAGATTGTGTTTCGTTAATGCCCCTGCTTCAGCTTCAGGATATTCAGCTCGCCTACGGCGATCTTCCACTACTCGACCATGCAAGCCTGACCATAGAGCGTGGAGAACGCCTCTGTCTGGTCGGTCGCAATGGCACCGGAAAATCAACCCTCCTCAAGGTCATCGCGGGTGATACCACCCCTGAGGATGGCCGCATTGAGATCGGACATACAAGAATATCCCGTTTAAAACAGGAAGTTCCATCAGATACATCAGGAAGTATCTATGATATTGTTGCACAGGGTGTTGGAGAGATTGGGGCACTGATTGCCGACTATCACCATCTCAGCCAGCAGTTGGTCAGCGACAACAGCGAACAGACACTCAACAGAATCTCCACGGTTCAGCACCAGATCGAGGCGGCACACGGCTGGTCGATTCAGCAGCAGATCGAGACCACCCTCTCCAGGATGGGACTTGAACCGGATGGTGACTTCACCAGCCTCTCGGGAGGGATGAAGCGCCGCGTACTGCTGGCACAGGCACTGGTGCAGAACCCGGATCTGCTGCTGCTGGATGAACCGACCAACCACCTCGACATTGAATCGATCCAGTGGCTGGAGGATTTCCTCCTCAACAGCCAGGTGACCCTCCTCTTCATCACCCATGATCGGCAGTTCCTGCGCCGTCTGGCAACACGCATCATTGAACTGGATCGCGGCATCCTCACCGACTGGCCAGGTGACTACGACACCTACCTTCGACAGAAGGAGAAGGCACTGCAGGAGGAGGAGCGGGAGAACGCCCTCTTTGACAAGAAGCTGGCACAGGAGGAGGTCTGGATCCGGCAGGGAATCAAGGCGCGACGTACCCGCAATGAGGGGCGTGTTCGCGCCCTGAAGAAGATGCGGGATGAGCGCAGCGAACGCCGCAATCGCAGTGGCAATGTGAAGATGACCACCCAGCAGACAGAAGCCTCGGGCAAAAAGGTGATCCGGGCGAAACAGGTCAGCCATAGCTACGGGAATACTCCTCTGATCCATGATCTCTCGGTGGAGATTAACCGTGGCGACCGCATCGGCATCATCGGACCCAACGGGGTCGGAAAGAGTACCCTGCTGCGCATCCTGCTGGGCGAGACCACTCCGGACGAGGGGACGGTCACCCATGGAACCCGACTGCAGATCGCCTACTTTGACCAGCTGAGAAACCAGCTCAGGGAGGAGCAGTCGGTACAGGACAACGTAGCCGATGGCAGCGACAATGTCACCATCAACGGCAAGAGCAAACATGTCATCAGCTACCTGCAGGACTTCCTCTTCTCCCCCAAGCGCGCTCGCAGCCCGGTCAGCACCCTTTCCGGCGGTGAGAGGAACCGTCTGTTGCTGGCGCGCCTCTTTGCCAACCCCTCCAATCTGCTGGTGATGGATGAGCCCACCAATGATCTCGACGTGGAGACACTGGAGCTGCTGGAGGAGCTGCTGCTTGAGTATCAGGGGACCCTGCTTCTGGTCAGCCACGACCGTGCCTTTCTCAACAATGTCGTTACCAGCACGCTGGTATTTGAGGGAGATGCCAGAATCGAGGAGTACGTGGGGGGATATGATGACTGGCTGCGTCAGCGCAAACCGGTGGCTGACGAGAAGGTGGAGGGCAGAAAGGGGGAGAAGGAGAGGCGTCCAGCCCCGGACAGTGGCCACCAACAGAAGAAGCTGAGCTACAGGGAGAAGCGGGAGCTGGAGGCGCTACCGCAGGAGATTGAGAAGCTGGAGGGCGAACAGGCCGACCTCCATGCTAAACTGGCCGACCCCGCATTCTATCAGCAGAGCGGGGACGAGGTGGCCACCGCTACAGAGCGGTTGAACGAGATTGAACAACAACTGGGCAGCTGCTATGCACGCTGGGAGGAGCTTGAGGATGGATAGAGAGCGTGTGGAGGACCGAATGGATGAGATGGAGAGTCGCCTCGCCTTCCAGGAGGACCATATCCAGGAGCTCAACGATATCATCACCCGGCTGCAGCTGGAGGTGATGACCCTGAATGAGCGACTGGAAGAGTCCGAGAGGCGAATCCAGGAGATCACCCCCTCACTGCTCAAGCCCTCCTCCGAGGAGACCCCTCCCCCACACTACTGATGGTGACCGATAGCGACCGCATCAAGCTGGAGGAGAGCTGGAAGAAGGCCCTGCTCCCGGAGTTCGAGAAGCCCTACATGGCGCAGCTACGGGAGTTTCTGCTACAGCGCAAGGCAGCGGGGGCAACACTCTATCCCCCCGCCCCCCTCTGGTTCAACGCCTTCAACCACACCCCGTTTGAGCGGGTAAAGGTGGTGATCATCGGTCAGGACCCCTACCATGGAACCGGTCAGGCCCACGGGCTCTGCTTCTCGGTACAACCGGAGGTACGCATCCCCCCCTCACTGATCAACATCTACAAGGAGCTTGAGTCGGATCTGGGTATTCGCAACACAACCGGCACCCTCACCCCATGGGCTGACCAGGGGGTGCTGCTGCTCAATGCCGTACTCACCGTCGAGACGGGGCAGGCCGGCGCCCACCAGGGCAAGGGGTGGGAGACCTTTACCGATGCCGCCATCGACCACCTCAACCGGGAGCGTGACCATCTGGTCTTTATCCTCTGGGGATCCTACGCACAGAAGAAGGGACAGCGGATAGACCGCAACCGCCACCTGGTGATCGAGTCCCCCCACCCCTCACCGCTCTCTGCACACCGGGGCTTCCTTGGCAGCCGCCCCTTCTCCCGGACAAACCACTATCTGGAAGAGAACGGAATCACCCCCATTCAGTGGCAGCTGACGGATAGCAGTTAATCAGGGCGCACCTCAACAACCTGTTGCATTCGTATGCTTGCAGGGTTGGGGATCTGACGACAGGGTGTTGGCAGCAGGGACGCTGCCATCAAGCCCACATGGATGTGTCTACGGCGTCCCTGTCGTGAGATTCCAAACCCTGCTTCAACCTGGAAATCTCTAGCTGAGCGCGTAATAGATGCGCAAGAGAAGAGCTACCCAAGCTCCTCATAGAGCTCCAGCAGCTGCTCCTCCTGCGCCTCCAGCGTCTGGTCCACCCTCCCCTTCTCCTGCAGCAGCTCCCTGAGCCTCTCCCTTGCACTCTCCTCATAGATCTCGGCCCCTGCAAGCGCCTCCTCAAGCGCGGCCTGCTTCACCTCCAGCTCCTCAATCTCCTGCTCCAGGCGGCTGACCTTCCGTTTCAGTGGCGCCAGCTGCCTTCTCTGCTCCGCCTCCACTCTGCGCTGCTCCTTGCGGTTAACCCCCCGCCCCCTCTCAACACTTGCTCCACCCTGCTGGGAGTCCCCCACCCTTGCGGCACTCCGGATCCAGTGGCCATAGTCATCCAGATCACCGGGGAAGGGTTCGACCCGCTGGTTGGCAACCAGCAGAAAACGGTCTGCCACCCCCTCCAGCAGAAAGCGGTCATGAGAGACCACCACCAGTGCACCCTCAAACTCCTGGAGCGCCACAGCCAGTGCATGACGCATCTCCAGATCGAGGTGGTTGGTGGGCTCATCCAGCAGCAGAAGATTGGGGCGCTGGCGAATGATCAGTGCCAGCACCAGCCGCGCCTTCTCCCCGCCGGAGAAGGGGGCGACCGGCTCGAATACACGCTCATCCCGAAAACCGTACCCCCCAAGATAGTCGCGCAGCTCCTGCTCCGTTGCCTGCGGATGGTTGCGCTGCAGGTGGAGCATTGGGGATGCCGATGGATCAAGCAGCTCAAGCTGGTGTTGTGCAAAGTAGCCAATTTGGAGCCTCTTCGCCTCAACCCGCTCACCACCCAGCAGGGTCTCTGCGCTGGAGATCAGCTTCATCAGGGTCGACTTGCCCGCTCCGTTGCGCCCCAGCAGGGCAACCCGATCCCCCGGATTGAGGGTGATGGAGAAGCCCTGCAGAACCGTGGTCTTCCCATAACCGGCCGCTGCAGCAGAGATGGTAAGCAGTGGATAGGGAAGCGCCTCGGGTGAGAGGAAGTGGAAATGGAATGGGGAGTCCACATGGGCCGGAGCGATCGTCTCCATCCGCTCCAGTGCCTTGATTCTGCTCTGCACCTGTTTGGCCTTGGTCGCCTTGGCCCGAAACCGCTCCACAAAACGGTGCATGTGTTCACGCTCACGCTGCTGCCGCTCCCATGCTGACTGCTGCTGGGCGAGACGCTCGGCACGAATCCTCTCGAAGGCGCTGTAGTTTCCCGGGGTCAGCTCCATGCGCTGGTGCTCGATATGGATGATCCCGTTCACCACACGATCCAGCACATCCCGATCATGAGAGATCAGCAGCAGTGTCCCCTGGTACTGCCTGAGCCAATCCTCGAGCCAGAAGACCGCATCAAGATCGAGGTGGTTGGTGGGCTCATCCAGCAGCAGCAGATCGGAACGGGCCATCAGCGCCTGTGCCAGATTGAGGCGCATCCGCCAGCCACCGGAGAAGGAGTCCACCGGGAGGCTCTCTTGTGCTACTGAAAAGCCCAGCCCCTGCATCAGTCGTGCTGCACGGTTACGGGCATTGAAGCCATCGATCGCCTCCAGCTCGGCAAACAGCTCCCCCTGACGAACACCATCCCCATTCTGCTCTGCAGCGGCCAGTTGTTGCTGCAGGGTACGCAACTCCCGATCCCCATCCATCACCAGATCAATTGCACTTCGGGTCAGCGATGGGGTCTCCTGTGCAACATGGGCAATGACCCAGCCGGGTGGCAGCTCCAACTCCCCATCATCTGCACTCATCTCTCCCAGCAACAGCGCAAAGAGGCTCGACTTCCCCGTCCCATTGCCCCCCGTCACCCCGATCTTCTGTCCGGGATGGATCGATAGGGTGCTCTCTGCAAACAGTTGACGCTGCCCGCGACGTATCGAGAGCGAGGTAATACGGATCATGAAATGGGTGGCTAGGATTGATTCAGATGAATCGTCTCAAACTCAAAGGGAACCTCATAGATGGTATCACCAATCTGCACCTTCACCAGCGCAATCCACTCCATAAGGGTGCGCACACAGACCGAGAGACTCCCCCTGCCGCTGAAAACAGTTGCCCCCTGCTCCTCACTCTCTGCCAGTTCAAGCGGATACTGGAGGAAACCCATGTACATCTCCTTCCCTTCGAACAGGACTGTCACCGCCTCCGGGGCAACCCCTGTAAAACGGGCAACAAGCTGCATCGGCCTGTCTGGTGCAGGACGCTTCGGAGTCAGCTCAAACTCAATCCGCCCACCCTCTGGCAACGGGGCACTGCAGGAGTGCAGATGGAGCGGGCAATCCTCTACTTGTGGCAGGCGAACCGACTCCCGCTGCAGCGATAAACTGGAGAGATAGCCCCCCAGCACGGCAATCAGCAGCAGCCCCCCTATTGCAAGGAGCAGTAGCTGCCACTGTTTCAGTCCGGCAGTTAGTCCCATGCAGCCTGGATCGCCGCAAGATCACGAACCATCACATCCGGCTGATGCGGGGTGCTGAAGATCGCATGCAACTCCCCCTCCGGATTGGTCAGAAAGATCGAGGCAGTATGGTTGATCAGATAGGAGTTCTCCAGCCCCTCCGGCACCCCCTCCTCCTCGTCAACCATCAGCTGTCTGCCTTCGAGATAGTAGACCCGCTCATACATCGCACCCATTGCACGTGAGAGACGATCTACTTCCACCTGATCTCCCGTCGTTCCAACGAAGGAGGGGTGATAGTAGCCGACATACTGCTGCAGTGAGTCCGGGGTATCCCGCTGCGGATCCACCGAGACAAAGACCACCTGTGGGGCGGTCACCGATGAACCATCACCACTCTTCTCAATCTTGCGCATCATCCCGCTCAGGGTATAGAGCTCTGTAGGGCAGACATCGGGGCAGTGGGTATAGCCAAAGAAGAAGAGTGACCACTTTCCTCTGATATTCCCGGCTGAAAAGTCCACCTCCTCACTCTCGATTGCGTCCCACTGCTTTAGCTGAAAGTCAGACAATGACTTTCCCGGTTTGAGCACGGTTGCCGCCTCCAGTCTCAATGGCTCTGCGGCCCGCTCACACCCTGCAAGGGTGATCAGTGCCAGCAGAATCAGTGAGAGAAAACCGCCCTTTCTGAATTTTGTTGTAGTTGTCATTCTCTTCTCCTTCAGGAAAAACGGGGGGGGATACCCCCCCGTTATTATCCACTCCCTCTTCTAGTGGTTCATCATATGCTGTCCACCACCCTTCATCATCATTGCCCCCCCACGCACCTCAGCCATCACCCTCTTGCTGCTGCCATCGCTGAAGTGGAGTATCAGGTGGACCTGCTCTCCCGCAGCCGGTACCTTGCCAGGGCCAATCATCATGATGTGCCAGCTACCCGGCTCCAGTATGGTGCTGGATCCGGCTGCAACCGGGATCTTCTCCTGCTGCACCATCCTCATCATTCCATCCCCCATGATGGTACGGTGCATCTCTACCCGGCCCATCTCTGGCGCCGCCTCAACAGCGGTCAGGGCCACCTCTGCACCGCTATGGTTTTCCAGCGTCATGAATGCGGCCAGTGCAGGGGCATTGGGTGGTGCGGCCCGTACCCAGGGATCATTCACCATCACCCCCATCGCCTGAACAGAAAAAACGGTACCCAACAAAAACAGTGCGCTCAATGCGCGAAACAGTATTACTTTCATCTTGAAACTTCCTCTTGTATCTCATTAATGGCCCGTGTGGGGCCAGACAGGTCTGCCGCCCCACAAGAACGGGGCAGCAGTATGGTCAGCCCCTCTCTCCCAAGAGAGGCTGAGCAGTCAGAAAGCAATCAGGCAGGTGGGGCGCGGGAGAGGAAGTAGGGATAGGAGGGGCTCTCGGGAGTCAGGGAGAGCCACTCAACCCACCTCCCTTGATCCTGCAACAGGGAAGGATCAAATAGTGATGCAACAGGCTCAACCCAGCCAGTGGCGTGGGCCTGAACAATACAGGTGGGACACTCATAGTAACTGGAGGCAGACTGCCCATCCGATGAATCCTCTCCACCATCAAGGGCGACAAAAACGGTCTTGTAGCCATAGGCGGTACAGATGGTGGTGGTATAGCCACTGTCTGCTTCAGCATCCGATTCAGCAGCTGCAATCTGGAAATAGGGGACAATCGAGTGGAACAGGAAGGTGAAAACACCCACCAGCAGGATGGAACGCCTCCTCTCTCTACCCCGCTCTCTCACCATTAAATGCTCGTATCTATCCAGTCAACCAATATAATAGCCACCGTTTTTACTCCCAACATTGATCAAAGTCAATCTGTGAGACTCCACCAAATCGGAGTATCCTTGCCCCATGAAACAGCTCTCCCCCAAGGCGGATGCCCTGGCCCTCTACAAGAGTGGCCCTGCACGCATCACCGCCGTTACCGACAAGATCGAGATTCAGCTCCCCAATGGCAAGAGCAAGCGGGTACGCGGCAAGGACATCCTGCTGCTCCACCCGGGCCCTGTCCGCTCCCTTGCAGAGCTGGAACAGCCCATCGAGGGGGAGATCGAGGAGGCGTGGGAGTTGCTGGGGGAGGAGTCGACCACGCTGGAGGAGCTGAGTGAACTGATCTTTGGCGAGACCACCCCGCAGACCATCTGGGCGAGCTGGAAGATCGTTGCCGACGACCTCCATTTCCATGGAACACCCGGCAATATCCAGGGATATCCGGCAGAGCGCATCGAGACCGTTCGCAACGAACGGGAATCCAGGCAGCAGGCAGAAGAGAAGAAGGCGGCCTTCATCGAGCGATTGAAAAGCGGCACCCTCCACCCGGAAGACCACCAGCAGCTGAGTGATGTTGAGATGGTGGCACTGGGCAGGAGTGAGGTGAGTCGAATCCTGCGGGAGCTGAAGAGAGAGCAACGCCCGGAGAATGGTCACCAATTGCTGCTCGATACCGGCTACTGGAGCGAGAGCCACAACCCACACCCCCATCGATTTGGGCTGGAGAGTGGCCCCGCAGAGGGTGAGGTACCCGACCTTCCTGATGAGGAGCGTATCGACCTGACCCACCTCACCGCCTGGGCGATTGATGATGAGGGCAACCGGGACCCCGATGACGCCATCAGCCTGGACGGGGAGCGGATCTGGGTCCATGTAGCCGATGTTGCAGCGCTGATCACACCAGACAGCGATCTCGATCTGGAGGCGCGTGCACGCGGTGCCAACCTCTATATCCCCGAGGGGACCCTGACCATGCTGCCACCGAAGGCAACGGAGCTGCTTGGCCTGGGGCTGCAGGAGCGCTCCCCGGCGCTCTCCTTCAGCTTTACCCTCACCGAGGGTGGAGAGATCGAGAATGTCGAGGTGGTAACCAGCTGGGTCAAGGTGACCCGGACCAGCTACGGCGAGGTGGAGAGGAAGATTGAGGAGTCTCCTTTCTCGCAACTCTACGAAAAGGCGCTGCAGTATCAGCAGAGACGGGTCCGGCAGGGGGCCATCCGTCTCGATCTGCCCGAGGTGAAGATTCGGGTGGTCGAGGATGAGATCACCATCACCCCACTCCCGCGCCTGCGCAGTCGTGACCTGGTGACCGAATTCATGCTGATGGCCGGGGAGGCGGCTGCCCGTTTTTCCCAGGAGCACAACATCCCCTTCCCCTACTCCACCCAGCCTTCACCCGAGCCGGATGCGAATGGCAACCCCTATCCGGCCCCGGAGACAACTGCAGAGAGCTATGGGTTCCGCCGCCGCTTTCAGCGTAGTCAACTGAAGAGCCAGCCAGAGCCCCACTCCGGGCTGGGGATGGAGCAGTACAGCCAGGTGACCAGTCCGCTCAGGCGCTATCTTGATCTGGTGGCCCACCAGCAGCTGCGGGCCTGGATTCAGAAGAGGCCGCTGCTCGACAGTGAGGCGCTGACTGAACGGGTTGGTGCCGCCGAGGCGGTGATTGGCAATGTGCGCCGTGCGGAGCGCTTCTCCAACCGCCACTGGACCCTGGTCTGGCTACGCCGCAATCCGCAGTGGTATGGTGAGGGGATTCTGGTCGACACCATGAAACAGCGCGGCACCTTCCTGATCCCGGAGCTGGCACTGGAGTGCAGGGTGCGGCTGAAAGAGCCAGCCGAGCTGAACTGCAGTGTTGCGCTACAACTCTCCGAGGTGGACCTGCCGGAGCTGACCGCCTACTTCACCACCTCCCGGTAGCGGGTCTCGCACTTTCTGACCATCTTCACCACCGCAGCCTCCCTATTTTTCCTGCTCTCCCCACTTCTCAGTTGTGTAGGTCTTGATCGCCAGCGCATGGAGCTCACCGCTGGCCAGTACATCATTGACGGTGGCCATCACCGCACGCTGCTGCGCAAGCAGTCCCTGCCCCTCAAAGCTGTCACTGACTACGGTCGCCTCACAACTGCAGCCATCCCCCTCCACCACAACGGTTGCCCCGGGGATTCCATCCTCGATTCTCTTCTTGATCTCCACCAACTCCACGATTACCTCTCCCTGTCTGCCCACTCGGCCACCTTGATCAGCAGCGAGTCAATTCTGTTTCTGATCTTTCTCTTCCCTGATGCATAGTTGTTGACCAGTACCGCAAAGGTCAGCTCTCTCCCCTTTGGGGTCTTCAGGTGGCCTGCAACGGCACGAATACCGGAGAGTGTACCGGTCTTTGCCCACACCTTCCCCTGCAGTGGGGTCTCGTGAAAGCGATAACGCAAGGTTCCATCATAACCGGCACGGGAGAGTGATCTCCTGAACACCTTTGCATTGGGGTGCCTCTCCATGGCATCCAGCACCTTGACCAGATCCTCCGGGCGCATCAGGTTGTAGCGGGAGAGGCCAGAGCCATCGACAAGGTGGTAGCGGTAGGGTTTGATCTTGAGCGCCTTGAGGAAGTGGTCCACCGCCCCCAGGCCACGGCCCACGGAACCCTGCCGGATCACCTCGCCCTCCCGGTTTCGCTTCACCCCGAGGGTACGAAGCAGATGCTCTGCCACCAGATTGATGCTGCGCTTGTTTGCCAGCGGGAGGATCTCACTCAATGGTTTGGAGTGGTGGCTCCAGACGAGCCCATCATGCACCCTGTATCCCCTGACCTGATCACTATCCAGCGCCTTTCCAGTAACCTCAATCCCTGCCCTTGTCAGCGCCTCACTAAAAAGCGTTGCGGCATAGGCAGTGGGATTCTCAACCGTCACCTTGCCCGACATCTCCGGATTGCGGCGCATCCTCTGCGGTACCGTAACAACAAACCGGTTGCTGCCACGCTCACGCCCCATCACGACCCGATTCTGCTCATCGGTTACCTCAACCTCGGGCTGCAGATAGCCGCTCTCCGGATAGAGATGGACCTGACTCTTGTTGAGCTGTTGGCTGCGGTTCTTCTCAATACGGTATCCCGAAACCCCGCCATGGACAGTCAGCCCCGAGGATTGAGCAGAGAAGGCGAGATTTTCATCATCCCAGGCCCACCCCTTCCCCAGTGGCTCCTCCACAAAGAGGTCATCAATACCAACAATATTGCCCTCAATCCGCTTCACCCCCTCCTTCGAGAGCTGCTTGGCCCACTGGTTGAGGACAGCACGCCCCACCGCCCCCTCCGGGGTACCGAGGGTGGGATCTCCCCCACCAATCAGCTGCAGATCCCCATCGATCACCCCATCAGCAGGGATCTGTGAATGTGGGAACTGGAGGTGGGTTGCAAAGGTGTAGTCCGGACCGAGCCTATCCAGCGCCACAGCCGTTGTAACCAGCTTGACCACCGAGGCGGGAACAAAGGGGGTGGCCCCATTGCGCGAGTAGAGAACATCGCCACTATCACGCTCAACAATATGGATCCCCCAGAGTGCCGCAGGGGTGCTGGGGGCATCGATGATGGCATCCAGATCAGACACCACATCAGCAACTGCCCCTTGTATCCATAACATGGCCAAGAAAATAAACGTAAACGGGGTCAGGCCCCCGTTATTGATGTTATTTCTGGCATATGTTCTCACAAGTGGATTATGACGAATAAAAAATAACACCAATAACGGGGGCCTGACCCCAGCCACTACGCAAGTGTCTGCAGCAACCCATTCAGGCGACGGGTAAAGCTGGCCGGATCATCCAGCTGACTCCCCTCAGCCAGCATCGACTGGTCAAAGAGGATCCGGGTCCAGTCTGCAAAGCGATCCTCGTCGGCCTCACTCTGGAGACGCTCCACCAGTGGGTGCTCCACATTGATCTCCATCACCCGCTTGGAGGAGGGAACCTCCTGCCCCATGCTCTTCATGATGCGCTCCATGTTGGCATCCATCGCACCGGCATTGGCAACCAGACAGGCCGGGGAGTCAGTCAGGCGGTGGCTGACACGAATATCCTCCACCTCTTCACCCAGAACACCCTTCATCTGCTCGATCAGGCTCTTGAAGCTCTTCTCTTCCTTCTCCTGCTCCTTCTTCTCTTTTTTGTCTTCCAGGTCTCCCAGATCCAGATCACCCTGGGTGACAGACTCCAGCGACTTGCCATCAAACTCGCGCAGGTGGTTGGCCACCCACTCATCGACATGGTCGCTCAGCAGCAACACCTCAATCCCCTTCTTCTTGAAGACCTCAAGGTGCGGGCTGTGGTTGGCCGCATTGTGGGTCTCGGCAGTGATGTAGTAGATCTTCTCCTGCCCCTCCTTCATCCGCGAGACATAACTCTCCAGTGAGACATTCTGCTCGGCACTTCCACTCTCGGAGGTGGAGAAGCGGCAGAGCTTGGCGATACGCTCCTGGTTGGAGGTATCCTCAATCAGACCCTCCTTCAGAACCGGGCCAAACTCGGTCCAGAACTTGGCGTACTCCTCCTCACCCTTCTTGGCGATCCCCTCCAGCATCCCCAGAACCTTCTTGACGGAACCCTTGCTGATCTGGTCCACCACCTTGCTGCTCTGCAGCAGCTCACGCGAAACGTTCAGCGGAAGGTCATTGGAGTCGATCACACCGCGCACAAAGCGCAGATAGGTTGGCATCAGCTTCTCGGTATCCTCCATGATGAAGACACGGCGCACGTAGAGCTTGATGCCGTGGGCACGCTCGCGATCATTAAGATCAAACGGGGCCTTGGAGGGAAGGTAGAGCAGCTGGGTATATTCCAGATTGCCCTCGACACGGGCATGGACCCACTCCATCGGATCCTGCCAGTCGTGGCCGACACTCTTGTAGAACTCCTTGTACTCCTCGTCCGAGATCTCGTTGCGGTTCATCGACCAGAGTGCAGTCGCCTTGTTGACCTGCTCCCATGGCTCCATCTCCTTCGGCTCCTCACCCTCCTCTGCAGGAGGTGGGGCATCCGGCTCCATCATGATCGGCAGGGTAATGTGCTCAGAGTACTTGTGGATCAGGGATTTCAGCTTCCAGTTGTCGAGGAACTCACCCTCATCCTCACGCAGATGGAGGGTGATACGAGTTCCACGACGACTCTTCTCAATGGTCTCCAGGGTGTAGTCACCCTCACCGCTCGACTCCCAGCACACCCCATGCTCGGAGGTGAGGCCGGCACGACGGGTCTCGACAGTCACCCTGTCGGCAACGATAAACGAGGAGTAGAAGCCGACACCAAACTGACCAATCAGGTGGGAGTCCTGCTGTTGATCCCCGGTCAGCTTCTCGAAGAAGGCCTTGGTACCGGAGCGGGCGATGGTACCGATATTCTCCATCACCTCCTGACGATTCATGCCGATTCCGTTGTCCTCGATGGTGAGGGTCTTGGCCTCCTTGTCGGCAGTGATCTCGATCCGCAGATCCGGATCATCCTCATAGAGCGCATCATCGGAGAGCGCCTCGAAACGGAGCTTGTCACAGGCATCCGCCCCATTGGAGACCAGCTCTCTCAGAAAGATCTCCTTGTTGCTGTAGAGCGAATTGATCACCAGCTTCAGCAGCTGCTTGACCTCCGCCTGAAATCCCATGGTCTCCTTGTGTGCATCCGTTTTTGTATCTGTAGCCATCTTCCTTTTCTACTCCATTACTGTTTACTTTCAGATAGTTGATTAGGTTAGTTAAACCTGAATATAGTTTATTGTGAGAATAACGAACCTCTCCCCCTCACTCCATGGGGTCAGTTGAAAGGGTTTTCAACCCCTGCTACTCCTCTTTTTGGGGCTCCCGCGTGAACTGATAACCACGCTCCAGGCAGTGGCGCAGCCAGTGGTTGAGGAAGAGGTTGAGGCGCCAGCGGGCATCCAGATTTTCCATCCCCTCATCCACCAGGGAGAGGAAGGTGAGCAGTGACTCTCCCCGATTCATCGACAACACCTCACCCTGCTGGCTGTCATGGTAGAGACGAATCCGCGCCGAGGGGGCCTCCTCCTGACCGGAGGCCTGTCTGAAGCGGTGGGTCAAAACAAGAGTGGTGGTATAGGGGTTCTCCTCCACAATGGTCAGAAAGAGCGGAAACTCCCCCTCTGCAACCAGATCCTGTTGGCGAGGCAGCGAGCGCACCTCCGGGGCAAGCCGGAAAAAGAGATCAAAGTTCTCCTCATAGAGCGCCATCAGACTCTTCAGGTCATGACGCAGCAGCTTCCTGAGAAACCGCGGTTTCTCAAAGCCCTCTCTCTCCCTGATGACTGCCTGCAACATGGCTCTATTCTACCACTCCCTGCGCAGACGCTCCCGGTTTGCCACCAGCCACTGCAGGGCCATGATCGGGGTTGCGGAGTTGATCTCTCCCCGCTCCAGCCGCTGGATGATCTCACCATATGGAATCACGTGAACCAGGATATCCTCATGCTCATGATCGAGCCCATGGACCCCCCCGGCAGCGCTGGAATCGACCTCACCACAGTAGAGCACCATGGTCTCCGATGTCCCTCCCGGACTAACCCAGTAGCGGGCAATAAACTCCAGCTTGCCAACCGTACAGCCCGCCTCCTCCTCTGTCTCTCGCCTGGCGACTGACTCCTCACCCTCCCCCTCCTCGACCATGCCGGCCACCACCTCCAGAAACCAGGCCCCACTCTCACTCTGCAGCGCCCCGATACGGAACTGCTCCACCATCACCACCGCATCCTCTCTGGGGTCATAGAGCAGCACCGCAACCGCATGGCCGCGCTCAAAGAGCTCCCGAGACATCGGCTCCGACCACCCCCCCTCAAACAGGGTGTGCTGCAGACGGTACTTCTCCATCTGGAAAAATCCGTCATAGACAACCTGCCTGTCCAGAATCCTGTACCTCTTCTCCACCACTCAATCTCCGTAACCGTGACTGCCCACAGATCTTAACCCATGGTAAACTTCTCCGCCTTCTCCCCGTGGCACAACTGGATAGCGCGTGCCCCTCCTAAGGGCAAGGTTACAGGTTCGACCCCTGTCGGGGAGGCCATTTGCAAATCTGTGCGCACTGTAGCCCGTCAGCAGCATCATTCATCTGTTTGCAAAAGAGATCAAACCTCTTGTAATTGGATTGCTGAAAGGGGGTCACTTTTCGGTGCTGATTGACACGCATATCATTTCTAACTACATCACACTCATCCCCATCTCTCTGAGATAGCGCCCCTGTTCCTCTTTCTTCTCTTCAGTGCTTCGTTTTGGATTTATCTCATGGATACGCATAATGGCCGCCATAGCGGATATTGATACCTTTGCATCAGCACCTGATGACCCCATCGCCATCTCATAATGAGTGAGCGCCTTAACCAGGTCCTGCTCAACAAACTCACCGATCTCGTACATCTCGCCAAGATTGTAGAGACCGTATGCGTTGCCCTGATTTGATGCCAATCCAAAGAGAATAAAAGCCTTTTCATGATCTACCTCAGTCCCAATGCCGCGTCTGTACATCACACCCAGATTACTCTGTGCTGATGCATCTCCCAGCATTGCCCTTTTTGAGAGCAACTCGTACGCACCCTGCTCATCACCATCGATCAGCAATTCCATGTAGCTCTTCTCAAAGATCTGACTCTCCTCTCCGTAGACAGGCACACTAACCAGGCCAATCAACACCAACATACTTGTCACCAACACAATTACACGCATGATCTTCTCCTATATTTCTGTATAACTCATTCTAGTACAATAATCCGACATTTCATCTCATATGAGTGAATCAGCATTTTTTCCACATCAGATCACCTGCTCCGCAGTCACCACATAGCGCATCGGTCCTCC
>CAZYJG010000019.1:0-20795 GCA_964647745.1 uncultured Piscirickettsiaceae bacterium | reverse complement strand
AGATCTCCGAGGAGCGTGTCGAGAAGGTGGGAGACCACCTGAGTGAGGGTGACGTAATCCAGGTCAAGGTGCTGGAGGTTGATCGCCAGGGACGCATCCGTCTCAGCATGAAGGCTGTATAGAAATAGCTGGGGTCAGGCCTGCGTTTTTACTGTTATTTACCTAAATAACAGTAAAAACGCAGGCCTGACCCCCTGTATAAAAAAGGGACCCATTTGGGTCCCTTTTTTTGTAGAATCACCGGCTGATGAGAATTCTTTTAAGCAATGATGACGGGGTGCGTGCAGAGGGTCTGCAGGTGCTTCGAAGACGGCTGCAGCGGCAGGCTGAGGTGGTGGTTGTGGCACCGGATCGGAACCGCAGTGGTGCCAGTAACTCACTGACACTGGAGCATCCGCTCCACCTCTTTACCCATGGGGACGGTGAGTTCTCCGTGGATGGGACCCCAACCGACTGTGTCCATCTTGCCATTACCGGGCTGCTTGAGGAGGATCCGGAGATTGTCATCTCCGGGGTCAATGCGGGTGCCAACATGGCGGATGATGTCCTCTATTCGGGGACGGTTGCAGCGGCAATGGAGGGGCGTTTCCTGGGGCTTCCGGCGCTTGCTGTCTCCCTGGTCTGCAGGGAGGAGCAGTGCACCCATTTTGAATCTGCAGCCATTGCGGTGGAGGAGATTCTGCGGCGTCTGCAGCACCACCCGCTGGCACGGGATACGATCCTCAACATCAATGTGCCGGACCTCCCCTGGGAGGAGATTCGGGGTTTCCGGGTGACACGTCTGGGGCGCAGACACCGCTCTGAACCGGTGGTCAAGAGCAGGGATCCGCGCGGCAAGGAGATCTACTGGGTGGGTGCGGCCGGCAAGGCGGAGGATAGCGAGGAGGGGACCGACTTTCACGCCGTGGAGAATGGCTGGGTCTCCATCACCCCGATCCATACCGACCTGACGCAGCGCTCCATGATCGACGGAATGGAGCAGTGGCTCTCATGAGTGGCTATAACGTTGGATTTCGCTCATCAAGGGTGAGGGAGCGGCTGATCAGCCGGCTGGAGCAGCAGGGGATCACCAATCTTGAGGTACTGAATGCGATCCGTACTGTTCCCCGCCACCTCTTTGTGGATGAGGCACTGGCCCACCGCGCCTATGACGATGTGGTGCTGCCCATCGGCCATGACCAGACCATCTCGCAGCCCTATATCGTGGCCCTGATGACCCAGGCCCTGATGCGCCACGGCCGCCCCAAGCGGGTCCTTGAGGTTGGCACCGGATCCGGATACCAGACGGCGATCCTGGCCCAAATGGTCTCTCAGGTCTATACCGTGGAGCGGATCAGTGCCCTGATCCTCAAGGCGCGCGAGCGTTTTGCCGAGATGGGGATTCTCAATGTGGAGATGAAGCTGGATGATGGCCATCAGGGGTGGGAGGAGAAGGCCCCGTTTGATGCCATCCTGATTACCGCAGCCCCCTCCGGGATCCCCACCCGCCTCTTCAAGCAGCTGGAGATTGGGGGGCGGATGATCGTGCCGGTGGGGCCGGAGGCCCAGGAGCAGCAGCTGATTGAGCTGGTGCGTACCGAGGATGGCTATGAGCAGGAGGTGCTGGAGCGTGTGCGGTTTGTCCCGATGCGCTCTGGAACGCGTTGAGGAACCCCTGAATGAACTGGATGAATCGAATGAACGAGCGGGTTGCTCACTGGGCGGATCGCCCCCATGCCGAGCGCATCCTGGGGGGGCTCAGTTTCGCCGAGTCCAGCTTCTTCCCGGTCCCCCCGGATGTGCTGCTGGCACCGATGACGCTGGCCCATCCGGGACGGGGGTGGCGGTATGCAACACTGGTCACCATCACCTCCGTGCTGGGGGGGCTCTTTGGCTATCTGATTGGTTACTATGCACTGGAACTGGTTGAGCCCCTGATTCAGCAATGGGGGTTCGAATCCTCCTATCTCCATGCCAAGGCACTGTTTGACGAGTATGGTCTCTGGATTGTCTTCCTGGCAGGTTTCTCTCCGATCCCCTACAAGCTCTTTACCATCAGCGCGGGAGCACTCACGATGTCACTCCCGCTCTTCCTGCTCGCCTCACTGGTGGGGCGGGGGGCACGTTTCTATCTGGTGGCCGCCTTTGTGATCTGGGGTGGCGAGAAGTTCCTGCAGATGGAGCGCGGCTGGATGACCCGGCTGGGGTGGATCACCGTGCTGCTGGCAGCGATCTACTACTTTCTGCGCAGTTGAGTGGTAACGATCGAGCCGGGCAGGATGTAACCATAAAGGTCACGAAGAGCATGAAGAGCTAATATCAAATGATCACCCCAATGAGGTTCTTCAAGGTGAAACTGGAACAGAAACAGACACTCTTCTGGTTGCTGCTTGTTTCACTGTTGTTGGCCGGGTGCAGCAGCAACCGCCCCTCGCTCTCCCCGGTCTCCAACCAGACCCACCTTGCGGGTGAGATCCCGGACAGCTATATCGTCCGTACCGGTGACAGTCTCTACATGATTGCGATGGAGTTCGACCTCGACTACCTTGATCTGGCTCGATGGAACGGGATCTCTGCCCCCTATACCATCCACCGAGGGGAGAAGCTGCGTCTGAAACCGGGGAAGCGGGCGGCCACCTCTCAACGGGCGGCCGGGGGGTACTATACGGTCCAGTCCGGGGATTCACTGAGCGGGATTGCCGAGAAGCTGAATCTCTCGATGAGAGATCTGGCAATCTGGAATGGACTGAAACCCCCCTATACGATCCATGTGGGGCAGAGGTTGAGGCTGACCCCGACTCCTGCGACGGGGAGGGTCGCCACGAAAAAAACGCCCCAAAGCAACAGACAGGGTGTTGCCGCCTCGAAGAGAGTGCCGGCCTCCTCCAGGGCAAAATCCTCCAGCCAGCGGGCGGCCAGCGGCTCCATGCGGTGGCCCTCATCCGGCAGGATCTCAAAACGTTTCTCCAAAAAGCAGGGGATGACGGGGGTTGAGTTTGGTGGCAGGCAGGGGGATCCCGTGGTTGCTGCAGGTGATGGCAGGGTGGTCTACAGTGGCACAGGTCTGGTACGCTACGGCAAGCTGCTGATTGTGAAGCACGACAACAATCTGTTGAGCGCCTATGCCCATAACCACCAGCTGCAGGTACGGGAGGGGGATCTGGTCAAGGCTGGACAGCAGATTGCAACAATGGGCAGCAGTGGGACGGATCGGGTAAAGCTCCATTTTGAGGTGAGGAGAAACGGAAAGCCGGTGGATCCGATGAGATATCTTCCCAGGATTTCGAAATAGAACAGTATCAATGAGATCAAAAGTATTGGCAGTTCCTGTTTGCGGCACACTCAAGCACATCATGTCCCTATACCACCGCAAAGTGAAACTTTGTGGCGTGGTGTCGCTCGGCTGTGGGTATCCTTTTCCACAGACGGCCGCAGATCAGGACTACCAACACTATTGAAACGATTAATTATTATGAGCAAGTCAGGGCAGAAAGAGTTTGCATCCGGAAAGCTGAAGGGCAGGGACCATGATGCCATGCATCTCTATATGCAGGAGATTCGTGAATTCAGACTGCTGAATGCAGAGGAGGAGCGTGACTGTGCGCGCAAGGTGCAGCAGGGGGACCAGCAGGCGAGAAACCACCTGATCGAGTCCAATCTGCGCCTGGTGGTCAGTGTTGCAAGGCGCTATCAGCATCGCGGTGTCTCATTCATGGATCTGGTGGAGGAGGGGAATCTGGGGCTGATGCGGGCGGTCGAGAAGTTTGATCCGGAGCGTGGCTTCCGCTTCTCAACCTATGCCACCTGGTGGATCCGTCAGGGGATCGATCGTGCGGTGATGAATCAGGCGCGCACCGTGCGGCTGCCGATCCATGTGATGCGGGAGATGGGGCGCTATGTTCGTGCCTCGCGCACCCTCTCCCAGACTGAAAACCATGAGCCCTCGACAGCAGAGATTGCCAGTTATCTCAAGAGCCCGGCGCATGAGGTGGATCGGGTCCTTGGGCTCAAGGATCTGCCGACCTCAACGGAGCTCCCGATCACCAAGGGGTCAAACCGGACGGTTGGAGATGGGATTGAGGACACTTCACTCCATGACCATGGAGATCTCTTCCTGCAGGAGGAGGTCTTCTCTCACCTCAGTGAGTGGCTTGATAGGCTGAGTGAGCGTGAACGCACGGTGATTATCCACCGCTTCGGTCTGCTTGAGGCGGAGGAGATGACCCTGGATGCCCTGGGCAGGGAGATCGGCGTTACCCGGGAGCGTGTCAGACAGATCCAGCTGGATGCACTGCACCATCTCCACGACATCCTGGAGCGGGCCGGTTACTCTGAGGATACATTGCTGTAACCCCCCACTGTCAGCCGGTTTTCTACACTCTGTAGTGCCATCCCCTGATGCCCTGAAGAGTTCTTCTGGGGTATACTTTCGCACTGCTAAAGACAGGAGAGAAGGTCTTGATTGAGGATTTTCAGAGAATCAAACGGCTGCCGCCCTATGTGTTCAATATCGTTAACGAGTTGAAGGCGAAGGCGAGGCAGCGGGGCGAGGATATTATCGATTTTGGGATGGGTAATCCGGATCAGCCGACTCCGCAGCATATTGTCGATAAACTGACTGAGGCGGCCCAGCGCCCGGATACCCACCGCTACTCCATGTCCAAGGGGATTCCGCGCCTGCGCAGGGCGATCTGTAACTGGTACCAGCAGCGTTACGAGGTCGATCTGAATCCGGACAGTGAGGCGATTGTCACCATCGGTTCCAAGGAGGGGCTGGCCCATCTGGCGCTGGCTACGGTAGGGCCGGGAGACACTGTTCTGGTCCCCAACCCGGCCTATCCGATCCACCCCTATGGGTTCATTATTGCGGGCGCCGATATTCGCCATGTTCCACTGACCCCGGATGGTGATTTCTTTGCCGAGCTGGAGAAGGCGATCAAGGACTCCTGGCCCCGCCCCAAGATGCTGGTTCTCAATTTTCCCGGCAACCCCACAACCCACTGCGTGGAGCTCGACTTCTTCGAGAAGGTGGTTGCGCTGGCGAAAGAGCACCAGATCTGGGTGATCCATGATCTCGCCTATGCCGATATTGTCTTTGATGGTTACCAGTCACCATCCATTCTTCAGGTTGAGGGTGCAAAGGATATTGCGGTCGAGTTCTTCACCCTCTCGAAGAGTTACAACATGCCGGGGTGGCGTGTGGGGTTCATGGTGGGGAATCCGACACTGGTGGCCGCACTGGCACGAATGAAGTCCTATCTGGATTATGGGATGTTCACCCCCATTCAGGTGGCCGCCATTGCAGCACTGGAGGGGCCGCAGGACTGCGTCCACGATATCTGCGACATGTATCTGAAGCGCCGTGATGCACTCTGCAGTGGACTCAACTCCGTGGGGTGGGCGGTCGAGCCACCCAAGGCGACCATGTTTGTCTGGGCCCCCATTCCGGAGCCCTACAGGGAGATGGGGTCGCTGGAGTTCTCCAAGAAGCTGCTGAGTGAGGCAAAGGTTGCCGTCTCGCCGGGGATCGGGTTTGGTGAGTATGGCGATGAATATGTCCGTTTTGGATTGATTGAGAACGAGCACCGTACACGTCAGGCGGTTCGTGGGATACGAGAGATGTTCAAGAATGATGGCATTCTTGTAAACGAATAACAGGGAAGTAATAGAGAAGATGAAACCGGTAAAAGTAGGTGTCCTTGGTCTGGGGACTGTTGGTTGTGGAAGTGTCAATGTCCTGACCCGTAACGCCGAGGAGATTGCACGTCGTGCAGGACGTCAGATTGAGGTCGACATGGCAGCAGTGCGCGACCTCGACCGTCCCAGAATCTGTGGTACCAACGGGATCCGGCTGACAACCGACCCCTTTGAGGTGGCCAACGATCCGGAGATCGATATTGTTCTGGAGCTGATGGGGGGTACGGAGTTTGCCCGAGAGGTGGTTGTCCAGGCCATTGCCCAGGGAAAGCATGTGGTGACTGCGAACAAGGCGCTGATCGCAACACACGGCAATGAGCTCTTCACCCTTGCCCAGGAGAAGGGGGTGATGGTCGCCTTCGAGGCCGCCGTTGCGGGTGGAATTCCCATCATCAAGGCGATCCGTGAGGGGCTGGCAGCCAACCAGATCCAGTGGCTTGCCGGCATCATTAACGGAACCGGAAACTTTATCCTCACCGAGATGCGTGACAAGGGGCGTGCCTTCGAGGATGTGCTCAAGGAGGCGCAGCAGCTCGGTTATGCGGAGGCGGACCCCACCTTTGATGTCGAGGGGATTGATGCCGCCCACAAGCTGACCATTCTCGCCTCCATCGCCTTCGGGATCCCGCTGCAGTTTGACAAGGCGATGACCGAGGGGATTACACAGGTGACTGCGGAGGATGTCTCCTATGCGGAGGAGCTAGGGTATCGGATCAAGCATCTGGGTGTTGCCAGAAAGACCGAGCAGGGGGTGGAGCTGCGTGTCCACCCAACCCTGATCCCGGAGCGGCAGCTGATTGCCAATGTGGATGGGGTGATGAATGCGGTACTGGTGATGGGCGATGCGGTTGGGCCAACCCTATACTATGGCGCGGGTGCCGGTGATGAGCCGACAGCCTCGGCTGTGGTTGCCGATACGGTGGATGTGGTCCGCGCCATGACGGCAGATCCGGAGAATCGTGTCCCTCACCTCGCCTTCCAGCCGGATGCACTGGAGGATCTTCCGATCCTTCCAATTGATGAGGTGGAAACCGCCTATTATCTGCGGATGGAGGTGGAGGATCGTTCTGGGGTGCTGGCCGAGATTACCCACATCCTTGGGGAGGAGGAGATCAGTATCGAGGCCTTTATGCAGAAGGATATAATCGAGGAGGGGACACAGGCCCCCATCGTACTGCTGACCCACCGCACCGAGGAGGGGCGGATGAATCGTGCCATTGCTGCGATTGAGGCGCTGGACTGTGTCTATGGCCCGGTGATGCGGATCAGGATGGAGACACTGGATTAACTACATCGTGTCAGCATCCCCATATGAGCCGGTTCTGTTTCTCTCCTCAGAGGCAGCTCTTCTCCCTGCCTTCCGCCTGTTTTTCAGCGCCTGCCAAAACTCGTTGCACTCAAACGCTGCCAGGCTTCTTTCTGAAAAACAGGCGGAAAACAGGGCGCTGCCAATTCGTCGATAAATAGAACCGGCTCATATGGGGAAGCAGTTATAATTTACGAACTACTAAATATTGGAGAATAGTCGTGCCATTTAGAGAACGCTACACAGGATTGCTGGACCGCTACCGTGACCGCCTTCCCATTAGTGAAGAGACCAGGATCATCGATCTTGGAGAGGGTAATACGCCACTGATCAAGTTGAACAATATTCCCCGGGAGATGGGGATTGATGTGGAGCTCTATGTGAAATATGAGGGGCTCAACCCAACCGGATCCTTCAAGGATCGCGGCATGTGCATGGCGGTAACCAAGGCGGTCGAGGAGGGGAGCAAGGCGATCATCTGTGCCTCCACCGGGAATACCTCAGCCGCTGCTGCAGCCTACGCAGCGCGAGCAGGAATCACCGCATTTGTACTGATCCCCGATGGCAAGATTGCGCTCGGCAAGCTGGCGCAGGCGATGATGCATGGTGCTGTGGTGATCCAGATCAAGGGCAACTTTGATGATGGCATGCAGCTGGTCAAGGAGGTTGGTGCAGAGGCCCCGGTCACCATTGTGAACTCCATCAACCCGTTCCGTCTGCAGGGACAGAAGACTGCCGCCTTCGAGATTGTTGAGGAGCTGGGCGCTGCACCGGACTACCACTGCCTCCCCGTCGGCAACGCCGGCAACATCTCCGCCCACTGGATGGGGTATGTGGAGTATGCCGAGGATGGTGTGGTCTCCAGTCGCCCGACGATGGTTGGCTATCAGGCCTCAGGCGCCGCCCCCTTCCTGCGTGGCGAGATGGTGGACGAGCCAGAGACCGTGGCAACGGCGATCCGTATCGGCCACCCCCAGAGCTGGGACAAGGCGTGGAACGTACAGAAGGAGTCCGGTGGCTGGTTTGACGAGTGCAGCGATGAGGAGATCCTTGCTGCCCAGAAACTGCTGGCAGAGAAGGAGGGGGTCTTCTGCGAGCCGGCATCGGCAACCTCGGTTGCAGGCGCACTGCGTGATCTCAAGAGCGGCAAGATCCCTGCCGGCAGCAAGGTGGTCTGCACCCTGACCGGCCATGGTCTGAAGGATCCGGATACCGCAATCAAGCAGAGCAGCCGCCCGCTGATTACGGTTGAGGCAACGCTGGATGAGGTGAAAGGGGCAATCCTGGATAATATGTGATGGTTGAGGCTGACGGCAGTCTCAGAAGGGCGTTGACCTCATTTTCAGGGGCGTCAGTAGCCAAGGATGGCTACTGTTGCACGACCTCATTCCTCGGTTGAGCGGACAGGGATGTCGCATAGCGTACCCTGAAAATGATGTGAACGGCCTTGTAAACCAATCTCTCTATTACGTCGCCCCTGTCCGCCTGGTAGCAGACTGGGACGTGCTGCGACTGTTTGAGGTTGAGTCCGGCGAACTCTCGGTCGGGGAACAGCATCAGCTGATCGACCGCCTCTCCCCACTGTTTGCAGAGCGCGGAATGGAGCTCCGCTACCACGATGACCTCGACTGGAGATTGCATCATCACGCTCAATCCACTGCCGCTGAGCAGGACAGTGCGGTGAGGCGGGCACTCTGTACAACCCCGCTGCAGCGGGTGGCCGGTGCCAATGTTCATGATTTCATGCCCCAGGGCGAGGGGGGGCTGTTCTGGAGACAGCTGCTCAATGAGGTGCAGATGGCGCTCCACACTGCCGAGATCGATCCAGGGCAGCGGCAGATTACCATCCCCCCCAGAGAGATGAGGGTGAACGGGGTCTGGATCTGGAGGGAGGCATCACTTGCCGGTCGGGTTGTCGATTGGGGGCGGACACTGTTTCAGCGGCAATGAGGATTGTTCAACGCCCACTCCCCAATGGTCAGCCACTGCAGGGGCTCTCGCCACTGCTGGACCGAATCTATCGCACCCGTGGGATTCAGACTCCCGATGAGCTGGACCATTCACTAAACCGACTGTTGCCGATCTCCTCGCTGGGGAATGTGGAGCAGGCCGCAGAGCTGGTTGCCAATGCAATTCGCTCCAAAGACTCCATTGTGGTGGTGGGGGACTATGATGCGGATGGTGCAACGGCCTGTAGCGTCTGCATGCGTGGACTGGGGGCGATGGGTGCAGCGATCAACTATGTGGTCCCTGATCGCAGAAAACATGGTTACGGACTCTCCCGCTCAATAGTGGAAGATACATTAAAATACAATCCCAATCTGTTGATAACAGTTGATAATGGGATCTCCAGTATTGATGGGGTTGAGGCGGCCAGGGCAGAGGGGATGGCGGTTGTGGTGACCGACCACCACCTCCCCGGAGCAGAGCTGCCCCGGGCCGATGTAATCGTCAACCCCAACCAGGAGGGGGATGATTTCTCCAGCCCCAACCTCGCCGGGGTGGGTGTTGCCTTCTATCTGGTCTGTGCGGTGCAGAAGAAACTGGGTGCGCCATTCAACCCCGCCAGCCTGCTTGATCTGGTGGCAGTCGGGACGGTTGCCGATGTCGTTGCACTGGACCGGAACAACAGGATTCTGGTTGAACGGGGGATGGAGCGGATCCGGCGTGGTGCCTCCGTTCCCGGCATCCTGGCACTGCTTGATGTAGCAGGAAGGGATTCACAGCGGATTGTGGCATCGGATCTCGGCTTTGCTGTTGCCCCGAGAATCAATGCTGCCGGCCGCATGACGGAGATGGGGGCGGGGATCGACTGCCTGCTTGCAGAGAGTCGGGAGGCAGCCCTGCCTCAGGCCGAGAGGCTGGACGCCATTAACCGCCAGCGGCGTGAGGTGGAGGATGAGATTCGTCAGGAGGCGGAGCAGATTATCCACTCCCTGCACCTCGAGGAGGAGCAGGTCTCGGCAGGGGTTGCCCTCTACCGGCCCAACTGGCATGAGGGGGTGATCGGGATTGTCGCCGGGAGAATCAAGGAGAAGCTCCACCGCCCGGTTGTTGTCTTTGCCCGTGGTGAGGACGGCATCCTGAAGGGCTCTGCACGCTCAATCCCCGGGCTCCATATACGGGATCTGCTGGATGCCCTTGCCAAATCCCTCCCCGAGCTGATCATCACCTTTGGTGGCCACGCGATGGCGGCGGGGCTCTCCATCAATGAGCGCGATTTTGAACGCTTCCACCAACACTTTCGCGAGCTGGCCGCGGAGTGGGCAGACGAGGAGATACTGGATGGGGCACTCCATACCGATGGCAGCCTCTCCAGCGAGGAGCGTACACTGGAGAGTGCGGCACAACTGCGGAGTGCAGGCCCCTGGGGGCAGGGCTTTCCGGAACCCCTGTTCCACGACACCTTTGTTCTGGAGGGGTGGAGGATTGTGGGGGAGAGACATCTCAAGCTCAATCTGCTGGATCAGGGCTCTGGTGAGGTTCTGGATGCAATCGCCTTTTTCCAGAGTGAGCAGTCGCTGCCTGGTCGTGGTGAGGAGCTGGAGATTGTCTACCGGCTTGATGTCAACCGCTGGCGGGGGCAGGAGACACTGCAGCTTGTGGTGGAGTCAATCCTGTGACTTTTTGTTCCGGAAACCCCCGAATTGGCTGCCGCCACAGGTATAATCTTCCCCTGTTTTTTTCGCAGTAGTCAGGACTGTAACGAGATGATTGAGATCAACCCAATCTACAACGAGATCAAAGAGCTGCAGGGGCGTACCGAGGCCCTGAGGGGGTATCTTTGACTATGCCGAGAAGGCGGAGCAGCTGGTAGAGGTCAATCGTGAACTGGAGTCCCCGGAGGTCTGGAATGATCCGGAGCGGGCACAGGAGCTGGGCAGGGAGCGTGCCCGTCTGGAGAAGATTGTAGAGGGCATTGATCGACTCGCCACAGGAACAGGGGATGCCGCAGAGTTGCTGCAGATGGCAGAGGCGGAGGGTGATGAGGAGACGGTTGAAGAGGTGCTCTCCGACCTGAAGGAGTTGACCCAGGAGATTGAGACGCTGGAATTTCAGCGCATGTTCTCCGGAAGCCAGGACAGCGCCAACGCCTTTATCGACATCCAGTCCGGATCAGGTGGAACCGAGGCACAGGATTGGGCCGAGATGCTGCTCAGGATGTATCTGCGCTGGGGTGACCGCCGCGGATTTGATGTGGAGCTGATGGAGGTCTCACCCGGCGAGGTGGCGGGCATCAAGTCGGCCACGGTCCAGGTGAAGGGCGAGTACGCCTTTGGCTGGCTGCGAACCGAGACCGGGGTACACCGCCTGGTGCGCAAGTCCCCGTTTGACTCCGGAAATCGTCGCCACACCTCCTTCTCCTCGGTATTTGTCTATCCGGAGGTGAATGAGGATATTGAGGTTGAGATCAACCCGGCAGACCTCCGGGTGGATACCTACCGTGCCCAGGGGGCGGGTGGACAGCATGTGAACACGACCGACTCTGCAGTCCGCATTACCCATGAGCCGAGCGGGATTGTGGTGCAGTGTCAGAATGAACGCTCGCAGCACAAGAACAAGGCGACTGCGATGAGCATGCTGAAGGCCAAGCTCTACGAGATGGAGCTGATGAAACAGAATGAGGAGAAGCAGGCGGCAGAGGATGCCAAGTCTGATATTGGCTGGGGCAGCCAGATCCGCTCCTATGTACTGGACCAGTCACGGATCAAGGATCTGCGAACGGGCCATGAGACCGGAAACACACAGGCGGTGCTGGATGGGGATCTCGATCCCTTTATTGAGGAGAGCCTGAAGTCAGGATTATAAATAGAGCAGGGAGATTCTGGTGGCCTGATTCAGGAGTGTCGACAGCAGGGATGCTGTCGTCAAGCCCCCAGGGATGGGTCTGCGGCGACTCCTGAATCAGGATGCCGGAAGCTCCCCATGAACCCTTCTGAGAATACGGTAGAGTCGATAGAGTAACGAGAGATGTCAAAAGAGAATAGTGTTGAGGTGGATGAAAACCGGCTGATTGCCGAGCGGCGTCAGAAGCTGGATCTTCTGCGTGAGGAGGGGAACGCATTCCCCAATGACTTCCGCCGCAATGTGGTTGCCGGTGAGCTCCACGCCGAGTATGGGGAGATGGAGCCCGAGGCACTGGAGGCGCAGGGGATCCGTGTGGCCGTGGCCGGACGCATGATGGCCAAGCGCATCATGGGCAAGGCCGCCTTTACCCACCTCAAGGACATGAGCGGAAAGATTCAGCTCTTCATCCAGCGTGATGCCCTGCCGGAGGGGCTCTATGCCGCCTTCAAGAAGTGGGATATCGGGGATATTCTCGGGGCCGAGGGGGTGATGTTCAAGACCAAAACCGGAGAGCTCTCCGTCAAGGTGGATCAGCTGCGTATTCTCACCAAGTCGGTGCGTCCACTGCCGGAGAAGTTCCATGGGCTGACCGACACCGAGGCCCGCTACCGACAGCGCTATATCGACCTGATCATGAATGATGCCTCACGAGAGGTCTTCAGGACCCGGGTTCAGGTGATCCAGTACATCCGCAACTTCCTCAATGGGCGCGGCTTCATGGAGGTGGAGACCCCGATGATGCAGGCGATTCCCGGAGGGGCAACGGCACGGCCGTTCACCACCTACCACAATGCACTCGACATGGATCTCTTTCTGCGGATTGCGCCCGAGCTCTATCTCAAGCGTCTGGTTGTCGGTGGTTTCGAGCGGGTCTACGAGATCAACCGCAACTTCCGCAATGAGGGGCTCTCGACCCGCCACAATCCTGAATTCACCATGATTGAGTTCTATGAGGCCTATGCCGACTATCGGGATCTGATGGATATCACCGAGGCGATGCTGCGTGGCGTGACGGAGGAGGTATTGGGCTCCAGCGAGGTCAGCTACCAGGGGGATAGCTACGACTTTGGAAAGCCCTTTTCCCGGATGACGGTCAAGGAGTCGATCCTCCACTTCAACCCGGAGCTGACCGAGGGCGATCTGGATGATCTCGATCGTACACGTGCAGTGGCCGAACGCCTGGAGATTCCTCTTAAAGACTCTTACGGCCTGGGCAAGGTGCAGATCGAGATCTTTGAGAAGACGGTGGAGCATCGCCTGATGCACCCCACCTTCATTACCGCCTATCCAACCGAGGTCTCACCACTGGCGCGGCGCAATGATGAGGACCCCTTTGTAACAGACCGTTTTGAGTTCTTTGTCGGTGGCCGTGAGATTGCCAATGGCTTCTCCGAGCTGAATGACTATGAGGATCAGGCCGAGCGCTTCCGCAGGCAGGTGGAGGAGAAGGAGGCAGGAGATGACGAGGCGATGCACTTCGATGAGGACTACGTGACGGCCCTCGAGCATGGGATGCCGCCCACAGCGGGTGAGGGGATCGGAATCGACCGTCTGGTGATGCTCTTTACCGATTCGCCATCGATCCGTGATGTGTTACTGTTCCCCCATATGAGACCTGTCGAGAGTTAGCATGCCTCCGGTTGTAGAACAAAGTGGTCTGAACTGGGCCGACCTGGTTATTCTTGGAATCATCCTGGTCTCTACCGGGATCAGTCTGTTGCGCGGCTTCTTCAAGGAGGCGATCTCACTGGCGACCTGGATTGCCGCCTTCTGGGTCGCACTCAACTTCTCATCCGACCAGACCCACCTCCTGGAGTCCCTCATTGAGACACCCTCCATTCGTACAGGGGTCTCCTTTGCAACCCTGTTTCTGGTCACACTGATCCTCGGTTCAATGATCAATCGTGCAATGCAGCGGCTGATCGACTTCTCCGGTTTTGGCGGGATGGACCGCCTGCTGGGGATGATGTTTGGTGCAGCCCGCGGTCTGCTGATCGTCTCACTGCTGGTTCTGATGGCCGGATTGACCCCATTGCCGCAGGATGGTTGGTGGCAGGAGTCGCTGCTGATGGGTCACTTCCAGGAGGGTTCGGAGTGGCTGAGGGAGCAGTTGCCAGACCATCTGCGCAGCTATTTCTCGTATACTCCGCTACTGTAAGTTAACTTTACTCAACCGAGAGCAATCATCTATGTGTGGAATCATTGGAATTGTCTCAAGCCTGCCCGTTAACCAGGCGCTCTATGATGGCCTGACGGTGCTGCAGCACCGTGGCCAGGATGCTGCCGGCATCATGACCTGTGACAACGGCAAGGTCTTCCTGAGAAAGGCCAATGGTCTGGCCAAGGATGTCTTCCACACCCGTCACATGATCCGCCTCCAGGGGAATATGGGCATTGGTCATGTCCGCTACCCCACAGCGGGGTGCTCCTCCTCTGCCGAGGCGCAGCCCTTCTATGTCAACTCCCCCTACGGGATTGCGCTGGCACACAATGGCAACCTCACCAATGCCGCCAGCATCAAGCGGGACCTCTATCTGGAGGATCTTCGCCACATCAATACCGAATCGGATTCGGAAATATTGTTGAATGTCTTTGCCCATGAGCTGCAGCACCAGGGGAAGCTCAGGCTCGAGGTTGAGGATATCTTCAAGGCGGTTTCTGGCGTGCACCGGCGCTGTGAGGGGGGGTATGGCGCAGTTGCAATGATCACCGGTTACGGGGTGGTTGCCTTCCGTGACCCATTCGGGATCCGCCCGCTCTGCATCGGTGAGCGGACCCTGGAGGGTGGACGCAAGGAGCATATGGTCGCCTCCGAGAGTGTGGCGATTGATACGCTCGGCTACAAGCTGTTGCGTGAACTGGATCCGGGAGAGGCGGTCTTTATCAATGCCCATGGCGAGCTCTTCGCACAACAGTGTGCGGAGAGTCCGGTTCTCTCTCCCTGCATCTTTGAGCATGTCTATTTTGCCCGTCCCGACACCATTCTTGATGGTGTACATGTCCACAAGGCGCGTCTGCGGATGGGGGAGAAGCTGGCCACCAAGATTCTCAGGGAGTGGCCGGAGCATGATATCGATGTGGTGATCCCGATACCGGACACCAGCAGGACAGCGGCCTCACAGCTCGCCTATACCCTGGATATTGTCTACCGGGAGGGGTTTATCAAGAATCGCTACATTGGCCGTACCTTCATCATGCCGGGGCAGAAGCAGCGCAAGAAGTCGGTACGCCAGAAACTCAACCCGCTGGGGCTGGAGTTCAAGGGCAAGAGTGTGCTGCTGGTGGATGACTCGATTGTACGCGGCACCACCTCTGCACAGATTATCGAGATGGCACGATCGGCGGGTGCCAAGAAGGTCTACTTCGCATCTGCGGCACCACCGGTCCGCTACCCCAATGTCTATGGGATCGACATGCCGGTCGCCTCCGAGCTGATCGCCCATGGCCGTACCGAGGAGGAGGTTGCGGAGCTGATTGGCGCAGACCGCCTGATCTACCAGGATCTGCAGGATCTCATCGATGCGGTACAGGAGGGCAATCCACAGATCCGTCAGTTTGACACCTCCGTGTTTGATGCAAATTATGTAACAGGCGGGATTGATGACCAGTACCTTCAGGACCTGGAGGCGGCCCGTTGCGACTCCGCAAAGGAGAAGCGCGATGAGCTGGAGGATGAGGTGATTGGCGTCCATAATTCGATTTGATTGAGAGTGATTGGGAGAGGGGGCAGAGATGAGTGATTCAGAGAGGTTCGGGTTCTCCACACTGGCCATTCGTGCCGGTCACCAGAGGACCAATGAGGGGGAGCATGGAGAGCCCATCTTCCCAACCTCCAGCTATGTCTTTGACTCGGCCGAGCAGGCTGCAGCCCGTTTCTCCGGGGAGGAGCCGGGAAACATCTACTCCCGTTTTACCAACCCGACAGTACGGGCCTTCGAGCAGCGCCTCGCCGCGCTGGAGGGGGGGGAGCGCTGTGTTGCAACCGCCTCCGGAATGTCTGCCATCCTCTCAACCTGCATGGGGGTACTGAAGGCAGGGGACCACATGGTGGTCTCACGCAGCATCTTTGGCAGTACAGTGATCCTCTTCAACCAGTTCATGGCGAAGTTTGGGGTGGAGGTGAGCTATGTCTCGCTCACGGAGCTCTCGGAGTGGGAGCAGGCGATCCGCCCCAATACCCGGCTCCTCTTTCTCGAGACCCCGGCCAACCCGCTGACACAGATTGGTGACATCCGGGCGCTGGCTGAGCTGGCCCACCGCAGCGGGGCGCTGCTGGCGGTCGACAACGTCTTCTGCACCCCGGCACTTCAGCAGCCGCTGGCGCTGGGGGCCGATATCGTGATCCACTCCGCAACCAAGTATATTGATGGACAGGGGCGTGCGGTTGGCGGTGCAGTGGTCGGTTCGGAGGCGGTGGTTGGGACCGATGTCTATGGCTTTCTGCGTACTGCCGGTCCAACCATGAGCCCCTTCAACGCCTGGATCTTCCTCAAGGGGCTGGAGACCCTGAAGCTGCGGATGGAGGGGCACACCAGCAATGCCACAGCGCTGGCCAGCTGGCTGGAGCAGCAGCCGGCAGTCTCGGCGGTCCACTATCCGGGGCTTGAGAGCCATGCCCAGCACGGACTGGCAGCCACCCAGCAGAGCGGTGCCGGGGGGATCCTCTCCTTTGAGCTGAGGGGGGGGCAGGAGGCCGCCTGGAGACTGATCAATGCAACGGAGATGGTCTCGATCACCGCCAACCTGGGGGACACCAAGACCACAATTACCCACCCGGCAACCACCACCCATGGGCGCCTGACCCCGGAGGAGAAGGAGGAGGCCGGAATCTCGGATGGCCTGGTTCGTCTCTCTGTTGGGCTGGAGGAGATCGAGGATCTGAAGCAGGATCTCTCCCGCGGCCTCTAGAAAAGGGTTGTGCCTCTTCCCGTATCTGCATGAGCGAATCCGGAACCCCTGCTGCCCTCAATCTGTTTGAGGAGAGTGGGCGGGTACTCTATCTCAATGACCTGGAAGAGAAGCTGACGCAGACGGAGCGGCTCTACAGCGCGTGGCGGGCGGGTGAGCTGAGTATGCAGCCGCTCTCTGATCCGGAGCCGATCCGGCAGGCGGGCCATCCGGAGAGACCAGAGCTGGTCCCGCCACGCAAGCTGAAGCGCAGGCGGCTGGGCAGTCCCATCGGCCACGCCTCCATGCTCCACGCCATCGCCCATATCGAGTTCAATGCGATCAATCTGGCACTGGATGCGGTCTACCGTTTTCGCGGGATGCCCGAGGGGTATTATGAGGATTGGCTGCGCATTGCCGATGAGGAGCGCTACCACTTTCAGCTGGTCAGGCAGCGACTCAACCAGCTGGGTTATCAGTATGGGGACTTCCCGGCCCACAATGGCCTCTGGGAGACGGCAGAGAAGACCGCCTCCGACCCCCTGCTGCGGATGGCACTGGTCCCCAGAATCCTGGAGGCGCGTGGGCTGGATGTGAACCCTGGAATCATGGAGAAGCTCGATTCGATTGGGGACCGGCAGAGTGTAGAGGTCTTGAAGATTATTCTTCGGGATGAGGTGGGCCATGTGAAGGCGGGGACCGAGTGGTTCCACCACCTCTGCAGAGCGCGCTCACTGGATCCGGAGCAGACCTTTGAGCAGCTGGTGCGCGAGCATATGAGCCATGCCATTCGCGGCCCCTTTTACCAGAGCGGAAGAGAGGAGGCGGGATTCAGCGAGTCGGAGATGGGCTTTCTGCAGCAGCTGGACCGGGAAAATCGGGCTCTATAGCTTGTATTTTCTTGTTTTTGTAGTATGTTCTACATTAATTGATGCTTTTTATGAGGTAGAGCGCAATGCAGCAGCAAGTTCCTGTACGTGAGGTGAATCAGTACCTCTCAAAATATATCGAAATGGTTCAATCAGGGGAAGAGGTGATTATTACCCGACGGGGCAAGCCAGTTGCTCGTCTCTCTGCGGTCGATGATGAACGCACCCTCTCGGAGGAACAGCAACAGGCCTATGCGCGAATCCGTGAAAGGATGAATGCAGGCTACGATCTTGGCGGTGCTTCATTCGATCGCAACGAGCTGCATGAGCGCTAGGCGGTACAGTCTGGATACCAATGTGTTGATCTATTCGGTGGATCAGGGGGCAGGTGTTCGTCATCAACAGGCGATTGCGTTGGTGGAGAAGATGGTTGGCAAGGACTGTCTGCTGACGTTGCAGTCTCTTTCTGAGTTCTTCAGTGCGGCGATTCGAAAAGGGAAGATGCCAGTAGAGGCAGCGAAGGGACAGGTTGAGGATTGGATGGCGCTGTTTCCAGTTGCGGCGGCAGATGCGGCGGTTGTTGCCAGAGCGATGGAGTCTGTGGAGAAGAGGCAGTTCTCTTATTGGGATGCAATGTTGGTTGAAACGGCTGTCCGTGCAGGGGTGAACTGTCTTTACAGTGAAGATATGCAACACGGGCAGATCTGGAGGGGGATGGAGATTATCAACCCGTTTATGGAGGAGTGCTTATAACGTCCCGGATCCGCACATAGAGATCATGGCGATAGCACAAGCTCTTGGTCCGTATAGCAATCCTTGTTCCTTTGGGTGTATCAATAACCCTACGAGCTGTGCTCGCGGTCATCTAAGGATAAGTACACCGCGTAGTCACAAGGTTGCTCTACGAATCAATATCATGCGCTCTCATCCGTGATTCTATATGCGGATCCGGGAACGTCTGTTGAGTGAATGTTCCTTCACTGTAGATCAGAATATTGTTTCTGGAGCTCCAGTCACCAACCACCAGTCGCTGCACTGCTCTGCCGCTTAACTCGAAGGTATGGTTGCCGGGCCGATGTGTATGGCCGTGGATGAGCACATCCGCCCGCTTCTCTCTCATCACCCGCTCCACCTCGGATTGGGTCACATCCATGATCTCGCTCTGTTTGTTGGCCTTGTCGTAATTGCTGCGCTGGCGCAGTCGCTCTCCGATTCCGGTCCGTGTTGAACGGGGCAGGTGGAGCAGGATCCAGCGGGTCAGAGGGTGGCGGATGAAGCGACGGTATTTCTGGTAGGAGAGATCTCCCGTGCAGAGCTGGTCACCATGTGCAAGCAGGATCCGGGTGCCGTCCAGCTCGATCAGGGTGGGGTCTGGAATCAGCCTGCAGCCGCTCTCCCTCTCGAATCCGGATCCAAGGAGGAAGTCACGATTTCCGTGCTGCACGAAGACCGCAGTTCCCTGTTGGACCAGGGTACGGAGTGCCTTCAGTATCGGTTCGGAGCCGGGGGCGGGAAGTGTGTCTCCCAGCCAGACCTCAAACAGGTCACCCAGGATATAGAGCGCCTCATGCCGACCCGCCTCCCCACTCAGGAAGTGGAGAAAACGGTCTGTTGTCTCCGGCGCATCGGCAGAGAGGTGGAGATCAGCAATAAAGCAGGTGGACATCTCCTGCAGGTTACTCCTCTACAGTAACCTTTTCGATGATTACATCCTCCTTGGGGACATCATCGTGGAAACCGTGGCTTCCGGTCTCAACCTTCTCGATCTCCCGCACCACATCCATTCCATCGGTGACCTTTCCGAACACACAGTATCCCCAGCCATCCTGTCCCGGGTGGTTGAGGAAGCTGTTGCTGTTGGTGTTGATGAAGAACTGTGCGGTGGCGGAGTGGGGGTCCATGGTACGGGCCATCGCAATGGTCCCGACATCATTGGTCAGACCGCAACTGGCCTCATTCTCGATCGGTGCATTGGTTGGCTTCTCTGCCATGCCGGGCTCCATGCCACCCCCCTGGATCATGAAGCCGGGGATAACGCGGTGAAAGATGGTGCCGTCGTAGAAGCCGTCACGACAGTAGTCGAGAAAGTTCTCTGCGGTCTGGGGGGCCTTGTCGCCATCCACCTCAATGGTGATTTCGCCAAGGGAGGTTTTCATCTTAATGGTCATAACGGGATAGTCCTTCTGTCTGTTGGTTATTTTGAAATCATGGTTGCCGACTCAATCACAACCTGCTGTTGGGGTGCATCCTTCTGGAAGGGGCCACCGGCTCCGGTCTCACTCTGCTCGATCTTGCGTACCACCTCCATCCCCTCGGTGACCTGACCAAATACGGTGTAGCCCCAGCCGCGCTGGGACTTTCTGGTGTGGTTGAGGAAACGGTTGTTTGCAGTGTTGATAAAGAACTGCGCTGTGGCGGAGTGGGGGTTGCTGGTACGTGCCATGGCAATGGTGCCGGACAGGTTTTTCAGTCCATTATCCGCCTCGTTGGGAATCATGTCATCGGTTGGCTTCTTCTCGTAGCCGGGCGTGAATCCGCCCCCCTGAATCATGAATTTGGGGATGACGCGGTGAAAGAGGGTGCCGTTGTAGTGCCCCTTCTCCACATAGTGGATGAAGTTGGTTACAGTGAAGGGTGCACGGGCCGCATCCAGCTGTACCTTGATGACACCATGGCTGGTCCTGAGTTCAACAACCGGGGAGTCGGCGGCAAGCTCCGGGTTCTTTTCGGTTGCTGCGGCTGGGGGGGTGGGGACAACGGCGAAGAGGATGGCACCCAGCAGGGCGACCACAGAGCCAAAGATGGTGAGGTTTTTCTTCATGATGATTATTGTGTCACTTGAATGGGATGCAAATCATACCACCAATGGCGCTGAGGTATAATCTCAGGCTGTTTTGGCCCATCTACGGGCCTATTAATCGTATCGAAAGTATTGGCAGTCCTGAACTGCAACCGTCTGTAGCCATGGAAGGCTACAGCCGAGCGCCACATGGACGTGCTCAAGCGTGTTGCAGTCAGGATCCGCCCCGAACAGCCACAGGCTGGTAGCTGCCAATACTTTTGAAACTACTGATATCAGAGTTAAAGAGAAGAGCAATGCTGCAGATCTACAATACCCAGAGCCGAACCAAGGAGCTGTTCAAGCCGATCCATCAGGGAAAGGTCAACATGTATGTCTGCGGGATGACTGTCTACGACTTCTGCCATGT
>CAZYJG010000018.1:0-22875 GCA_964647745.1 uncultured Piscirickettsiaceae bacterium | reverse complement strand
GTGGGCGAAGGCGATTGCCGATGTAATGCTCTATGAGTGATGATGCGGTTGCAACCCAACTCAGCGCAGCCCGTACCCGCCTGATTCTGGAGCGCCCCTTTCTGGGTGCGCTGGTGATTCGGTTGCCACTGCTGGAGGCGAATCCCGACTGGTGCAGGAGTACAGCCACCGATGCCCGCTCCATCTATTACAACCGTGACTATATTGCGTCACTGACCCCACGCCAGACCCAGTTCATGCTGGCCCATGATGCGCTGCACTGTGCGCTCTCCCACTTTGCCCGTCGCCTGCACCGCAACAGACACCGCTGGGATCTGGCCTGTGACTTTGCCATCAATGCGATACTGATCGGGGAGGGGATGGAGCCCCCTGCGGATGCGCTCTATCTGGAGCGGTTCAGCGGGATGACGGCGGAAGAGATCTATCCGATGCTGCAGGAGGATGATGAGCGGGAGCCGGTTGATCAGCATCTCTATGATGATGCTGATGAGGAGTCCGAGAGCGCTGATTCGGAGCGTGGGGAGGCTGATCTCGAGCAACAGGGCTCCCGGAGGCCAAAGGCCGAGCGGGGTGAGGCTGGCGGAGCCAGCCGTCCGCCTCCACTGGGTGAGGGGGAGCGGCAGAGGCTGGAGACCCAGTGGCAGCAGCATCTGGCAGCTGCGGCACAGCAGGCGATGCAGGCCGGAAAGATGGATGGTGCCATGGCCCGTCTGGTGGACCACTTTCTGCAGCCCCAGCTGCCATGGAGGGTGTTGCTGGCACGTTATGTGACCGCCTCCGCACGGGATGACTACAGCTATACACGCCCCTCCTCAAGGCGCAGCGGGGAGGCGATCTTCCCCTCGATGCGGAGCAGTCAGGTGGATCTGGTTGTTGCGGTGGATACCAGTGGCTCGGTCAGCGCGGAGGAGATCGGCGAATTTGTCTCTGAGGTGAATGGCCTCAAGGGGCAGATGCGTGCGCGGGTGACCCTGCTCTCCTGCGACCAGGAGATTGTGGGTGAGCCAAGGGAGTTTGCCCCCTGGGAGGCGCTGGTGGTGGATGCAGGCTCCCTGCAGGGGGGGCGTGGAACCAGCTTTGTTCCGGTATTTGAGTGGATCGGACAGCAGGACAGCAGGCCGGATCTTCTGCTCTACTTCACGGATGGGGAGGGGCGCTTCCCGGAGTTGGAGCCACCATTTCCGGTTGTCTGGCTGGTCAAGGGGCGACAGCCGGTGCCATGGGGACAGCGGATACAGCTGAATGGATAGGGGAAAGTAATGGCGCTCTCCAGCGAGGATCAGCTGCGGATTCAGGTGCTGCTCCACAATCATCCGCAGGCGTTGCGGATTGATGAGTCCCACATGGTTCTGCATGCGCTGACTGCGGATGGGGAGGCCTCCATTCCGCTCTCCCCCAATAGCCCCCATGAGCACTATCTAAGGCAGTTGCGAGAGATGCTGTCAGAGCATGTGCTGGGGAGTAGTGGGGGTTATCCGGTCTATATCAAGCGCTGGAGCCGGATGGGGCAGACGGGCGACACGCATCTCAATGAGTTTCTGCTGCTGGGTGAGCCGGAGGCGGTCGTTGCGGTGGCCAACTCGCCGGGGCTGACGATTGAGCTGGCCCATCGGGTCTGGTGGGCGGTAGCCAACACGGCCCAGCAGGCGGAGCAGGGGCTCCATATGCTGCGCAGATCCTGTGTGGTGGAGGATGCGCTAGGAAGGGAGATTGCCCAGTTTCTGATGGAGCACCTTCCGTTTGAGAGCGACCCCAACCGGGTGCTGGAGATACTGTCGGCGGTTCTGCAGGAGGGGCTGCTGGAGCAGCAGCAGATTGAAAGGATCTGGCAGCGCAGCCAGGAGCGTGGAAAGGGGATCTACCGGATTGCCTTTCTGCAGGGGCGACCGCTGGCGCTACCGGATCAACTCCCCCCACATCCCGACCTTGATGCATGGCGTGGGCAGCTTGCCCCGCTGGCAGAGCAGGAGCGTGGTGCAGCCTGGCTGTTGCTGCAGACCGGTTCTGCCGCAGGGCAGACCTTTGTTGCCGAGGCATGCAGGCTGCTGGAGCAGGTGGCCAATGAGGAGTCAGTCTATGCGCTGTTGAATGCAATTGGCACCTTCTTCTCTCCGCTTGGGGTTGCGCTGGGGGAGGAGCGTGATCTTGAGCAGTTGATGTTGCAGCAGGAGCAGATGATTGATTCCGGTACTCTCGGTTCGGTTGCAGCGCTGCTGGAGCTGGCCCCGGAGCAGAGGGGGCGGATGCTGGCGATGATGCGCCTCTCCCAGGTTCGGGAGGAGGTTGCGTTCAGGGCGGTACTCCATAGCGGTTCAGTGGGGCGATCACTGCGCAGGAGGCTGAAGGGGGAATTTGAATTGATCGGATCAGAGTTGGAGAAGTTGCAGCAATGAATTCAATGGGAGAGGGAAGATGTTACTGCTGATCTCACCGGCAAAGAGGCTGGAGTTTGAGGAGCGCGCCCCCGATATTGGGCAGAGCAGACCAGCGTTGATGGAGTCTGCAGAGGCGCTTGCTGCCATCATGAAGGGTCAGGATGAGGCAGCCCTGAAGCGGCTGATGAGACTGAGCGACAACCTTGCGCGGCTCAATGTGGGGCGCTACAGAGAGTGGAGCAGTGAGACCTCGGAGCAGCAGGCCAAGCAGGCCATTCTCGCCTTTCGTGGTGATGTCTATGCCGGGATGGCGGCAACCGCATTCGAGCAGGGGGATTTTGACTTTGCCCAGGATCACCTGCGGATCCTCTCCGGACTCTATGGGTTGCTACGACCGCTCGACATGATCCAGCCCCATCGTCTGGAGATGGGGACCCGACTGGAGAATTCCAGGGGCAACAATCTCTATGACTTCTGGAGGGGCGAGATCGCCCCGCTGATCAACCAGGCAGCTGGCGAGGCTGGAGGGGTGATCATCAATCTGGCATCGAATGAATACTTCTCTGCGGTCGAGCAGCCGCAGCTTGAGTACCCTGTCCTTACCCCGGTATTCAAGGATCAGAAGGGGGACCAGTACAAGATCATCAGCATCTATGCGAAGCGGGCCAGAGGGATGATGTGCGACTTTGTGATCCGCAACCGGCTGGATCGGGTGGAGCAGTTGAAGGCCTTCTCGGCTGCCGGATACCGCTTCTCAGCAGAGGGGTCGGATGAGGGAACGCTTCTCTTTCTGCGCAGTGAGGCGGATCGCCCCTGATCGAGACAGGAGCGTGTGTTGTAGCGGAAAGGTGCTATAAGGGGAGTTACTGCCGGTTACTGTGCAGCAGGTAGAGGAAGAGCAGTAGTGCGATCAGACCAATAACCCCCTGGTTATTGCCCTCCCCAGTTGCAGAGGTCTCGCCACCGGTTGAGGCGATCTGAATGACGTCCGTAATGTTTCCAATAATGCCGGTGGTACCCGGGAAGAGAATATCAATAATAATAAAGGTGATAATCAGCATAACCCCAAAGTCAGCCAATATTTTCAGCCATGAGGTGGCTCGACCGATAATATCTTTTATTGATGTTGAGTCCATGATATTTAATATTTTCCCGGTGTGAGTTTATATGAACAAGGGGGAGACCAGCCCCTCTTCCTGCAATGCAGGAATTTTTCTCAACTACTCTATCCAGAGAAGAGAGCTATATTAAATCCCCCTCAGAAGAGGGGGATCCTACTTAAAGATGGTTATCTATTAAGTAATGCTGCAAGAACGATAAGTGTAATCAATCCATTAATGCCATTGAATTGGGCAACGACGTTCCCGATACCTCCAACAACGCCAGGGATACCGAGTGCGCCTGCTCCAAAAACAACCTCAATCAGAAGGCCGAGTGCGATCAATGACATCAATAGCCCAGTTAGCCCACGTACAACGCTGCCAACGGTAGAAAATGCACTATCAAACATACAATAACCTCTCTTGGTAGTTAATCAAAATAAGCCTGCATATGCAGACTTGCGGCAACTCTATACCAATCGATTATTATGTCAATAATATTATAATTGAACTTATTTATTCTTTATCAGATTAATTTAAATAAGGCTGTACTTATATTTTTCCGTATTATTAATTTTATTTAAATAACATGCTGTATGTAATAGCATATTTATATTGTATGTTTTTATGCGGCATATATTGGTAATAAGTCTCCTCTAATATATTCGTCATATTATTTATTAATGGCGGATAATTAATTATGTTGGCGGCTTGAATCAGAAAATAAAAACCCCTTCTTCGGTGGCTACTCCATCCAGTGGAATATCCCACGGCTCTCTCTTTATATGAGTAGTCTCCTGAAATGAATGGGCGATCCCCAGCAGAAAGGGACGCTTTCGGTTACTGGACCGTTTGGGGTGTGAAAAGGTGCGGTCATAGTAGCCGCCCCCCATGCCGATGCGCCCTCCCGAGCGATCAAATGCAACCAGTGGGGTCAGGACAAGATCAAGTGTCCAGACCGGTGCCGGTTTTGGGGGGAAGAGGTCAGGCTCCGGGATGCCGTAGCGGTTCAGTGTCAGCGGGTCCCCGTCATGGAGCGGGGCAAACCAGAGCCGGTTGCCGTGGAGTCGGTTCAGTACTGGCAGGAAGCACTCATGCCGCTGCTCAATGGCACGATCCAGGATAAGCTCCGGGTCCTGTTCCCCGTCACTGGCAATAAACCCGGCGATACGGCGGCTGTTCTGGAAAAGGGGGTGGACTACAACATGTCCAAACAGCTGCTCGGCATGTTGCTGGCGCAGCGACTCCGGCAGGGCACGTCTCTTGTTGCGGATCTTCTTTCGAAGTTCGCTGGTGCTCATGATGGGAGGGGGGTGGGGGTGGTGCCTACCATGTGTATCGGCCGGATCAGCGTCCCTGAACCAGCAAGTTCAAGGAGGGGGGCCTGAACTGAAGGTTTAGGCTTTCCGATAAACGGACCTGCACACACCTTCAATGAGCTCGGCCCCCAGGGTCGTGAGTTAAGGATCAAGGATCGAGTCCCGGTGATCGAATACCACAGTAGGCACCAAAATCTATAGGTAAATAAGTTACGCCTGTTTGATGAACTATTCAAGCTCTAATTGACGCCCCTGCTGGAGAGCGGACTCCACTTTCTCCCTCAGGCGGATCAACTCGTCGGCCACATCTCCATCCCCCTGCTGCTGATTGGCACGACTGTGAATCAGGTCATGGGCGATGTTCAGGGCAGCCATGATTGCGATGCGATCCTGTCCCACACTCTTGCCCTGTCTGCGGATCTCGCGCATCTTCTTGTCAACAACAGAGGCCGACTCAATCAGTGAATCCTGCTCCTCTTCAGGACATGAGATCTTGTACTCCTTCTGCAGGATCGTGATGGTTACAGGGCTGACCGGGCTCATGACTGCTTCTCCAGGATTCGAACGGATGAGAGGACGGACTGGATGCTCTTGACGGCATGTTGATTCTTCTCTTTCAACAGATCCCGTTCGGCGATGAGATCCTGCACCTTGCCGCGGAGTTCCCTGTTCTCCCCATGCAGCGTGCTGCAGAGCTTCGCCAGCTCATTGATCCGTTTTTCCAGCTTCTTGATCTCTGGTTTCCACGGGCTCTTCTGAGTTTTCTTCACCATAGTGACAGGACTATAGAGCTATCGCACATTTTCTTCAACTGGTTGGAGGTATTTGTAAAACTCCCTGGAGCGTCACTCCCGCGAAGGCGGGAATCAATAGCTTGCGAAGCTATGGCCGCACTGGATTCCCCGGTCAAGCCGGAGAATGACGAGTTTTGCAAATACCTCGTTGAGCATTGGTTTGAAGGTTGCGTGGTTCTCTGGATCTGAGAGAATGGCGTCATGTCAAAGATAGAGTACAACGAGGTCAATGATGCGCTGCGTCGTCTCTCACTCACCATGGACGGGGCAGAGCTTCAGGGCACCTTCTGCGGACGCCTGATGTCTGGCTCTGGGGAGGATGAGGGGGATTGGCTCAGGGAGCTGATTGGGGAGCGCGACAGTGCCAATCTGCAGGCGCGTGAGGATGTGGCTCTTGTGGCCAGGGTCTTTGGAGAGGTGCTGCGCCAACTGAATGATGCTGAGCTGCAGTTTGAGCTGCTGCTGCCCGAAGAGGAGTCGCTTGCGGTGCGTACCGAGGCGCTCGCTGCATGGTGTGAGGGGTTTCTGTATGGCTATGGGGTTGCCGCTGCAGGGGGCTCACTGGGCAAGAGCGAGGTAGAGCAGGAGTTCGTGCAGGATCTGATGGCCATTTCGCGTGCCGGTTTCCCCGATGAGGAGGAGAATGAGGAGGATGAGATGGACTTTATGCAGGTGGTTGAGCATGTGCGCATTGGGGCGATGTTGCTCTATGAGGAGAGCCGGCCGGTTTCACCCCCTCCCTCAGAGACGATCCATTAGGAGGCGGGGGTGAGGCTGATGCAACCCAAGGTTTTTGCGGCTCGACGAAAAAAGCTGTTACAGCAGATGGCTTCAGACTCGATTGCCATTCTGGCGGCAGCGCCCCACCCAGTACGCAACCGTGATGTGGAGTATCCATACCACCAGGAGAGTGATTTCCTCTATCTGACCGGTCTTGTGGAGAGTGATGCCATACTGGTGCTCAGGAAGTGTGGAAGAAAGAGCTCATGGATGCTCTTCTGTCAGGAGCGTAACCCGGAACAGGAGCAGTGGGCAGGAGAGCGGCTGGGAACAGAGCGGGCACTCTCCGAGTTGGGGGCCGACCGGGCCTGGCCAATCGGGCAGTGGGCGGAGCAACTTCCCGAGCTGCTTGTTGGTTGTGAGCATGTCTATCTCAACCTTGGGGAGGAGACCCCGGTTGAACAGGCACTGCTCAGGCAGCTGAAACAGCTCAGACAACGCAGTCGTGCGGGAGATGTGGTTCCCCAGTCGATACACTCGCTGGACCCCCTGCTTCATGAGATGCGTCTCTACAAGTCAGCTGCCGAGATCCGTGCCATCAGGCAGGCCGCGACCGTGACGGTGGCGGCCCACCGTCGGGCGATGAAATTCTGTCGTCCAGGGGTTGCCGAGGCAGAGGTTGAGGGGGAGATCCTCCATGAGTTTTCTGCCCATGGTGTTCGAACGGTCGCCTACGGCTCGATAGTGGCGGGCGGGAACAATGGCTGTACGCTCCACTATGTCAAGAACAGTGAGCGGCTGCAGGATGGGGATCTGGTACTGATTGATGCAGGGGCAGAGTTTGATGGCTATGCAGCCGATGTAACCCGGACCTTTCCGGTCAACGGCCGCTTTACCACGCCACAGCGCCAGCTCTATGAGATTGTCCTTGCCGCGCAGAAGGCAGCCATCCGGCAGATCCGTCCCGGAAGGCGTTGGGATGCGGCGCATCGGGCGGCGGTTCGGGTGATTACCAGAGGGTTGGTTGAGCTGAAGATCCTCAAGGGGGATCCGGATACCCTGATCCGGGAGGAAGGTTACAAGCGGTTTTACATGCACCAGACCGGCCACTGGCTGGGGATGGATGTCCACGACGTGGGCAACTACAAGGTGGATGGAAAGTGGAGGGTGCTGGAGCCCGGAATGGTGATGACGGTGGAGCCAGGGCTCTATATTCCACTGGGGATGAAGGGTGTGGCCAAAAAGTGGCAGGGAATCGGGATTCGCATCGAGGATGATGTGGTTGTCACAGCGCAGGGGTGTGAGATCCTCACAGAGGGTGCCCCCAAGGGTGTCGACGAGATCGAGGCCTGGATGGCTGATTGAATCAGTAAATCCCTTTTCTGATCTGTAGCTGATTTGGCAAAACAGAAGCAAAAACCGACTGGCGGTTGCCGCCCGTTGCGGGTAGAATTTTCCACTCAGTTTCAGACCGTGGGAGAGACCCTGTATCCACAGGGCGCCGAAGGCGCAACAGCCCGGAAACGCTCAGGCAGAAGGACTACGGTATCTAAATACTGGCTCTGGAGAAGGCCCTGAAGGGCCTACCGAAGGGGAAGGTGGTGCCAGCCACCCAATCTCTCAGGTACCTGGACAGAGGGGTCGCGCAGACAGGGATCTGTCGTGCGCGCACTATAACTCTGGAGCCGGGCAACGATGACAACAGCACCACAACAGGATCTGCAGCAGACAGCACTCAATGCAGCGCACCGGCGTGCGGGCGGGAAGATGGTCGATTTCTCCGGCTGGGAGATGCCACTGCACTACGGATCCCAGGTTGAGGAGCACCATATCGTCCGCCAGAAGGCGGGGATGTTTGATGTCTCCCATATGGTGGTCAGCGATCTTGCCGGTGGCGATTCTGCACCCTTTCTCTCCCGCTTGTTGGCCAATGATGTCGCCCGGTTGAAGATCCCCGGCAAGGCACTCTACTCCTGCATGCTGAATGAGCAGGGCGGTGTCATTGATGACCTGATTGTCTACTGGATGGGGGAGGATTGGTATCGAATCGTGACCAATGCAGCGACCCTGGAGAAGGATCTGGGGTGGATGCAGCAACAGCTCTCCGGGTTTTCGGCAACGCTGACGGAGCAGCCGGACCTTTCGATGGTGGCTGTACAGGGTCCAGAGGCACGGACTGCGGTTCTGGGGTGGCTCTCCAGCAGCTCAAGGGGGGTGGTCGAATCACTGGAGCGCTTTGCCGCTGCCGAGGTGGGGGAGGGTTTTGTGGCCCGTACCGGATATACCGGAGAGGATGGCTTTGAGGTCATGCTCTCCCGGGAGGATGTGGAGCCCTTCTGGCAGGCGATGCTGGATGCAGGCGTTTCCCCCTGTGGGCTGGGGGCCAGGGACACACTGCGTCTTGAGGCGGGGATGATGCTCTACGGATCGGACATGACGGAGGAGACAACCCCCCTGGAGTCGGCCCTCTCCTGGACCGTTGCCTGGGAGCCGCAGGGGCGGAACTTTATCGGGCGAGAGGCGCTGGAACAGCAGCGCAAGGGTGGGGTCCCCCGCAAGCTGGTGGGGCTACTGCTCGGTGGGAGGGGGGTCATGCGCTCCCACCAGAGACTCTTTGTTGGTGAACGTGAGGTGGGCGAGATCACCAGTGGTGGCTTCTCCCCAACCCTCAACCGGACCATTGCACTGGCCCGGGTGGGTGCTGATGTAGAGGCGGAGTGTGAGGTTGAGATGCGGGGCAGGAGAATTCCGGCAACCATCCATCGCCCCCTCTTTGTGAGGGATGGCAAGGTGGTTGAATAGTTGACTTTGTTGTTTCTCGATTGAGACAACCTGAATGAATAGTGAGGATAGAACCATGAGTGAGATTCCAGCGGATCTGATGTACAGCAAGAGCCATGAGTGGCTGCAGAGTGATGCCGGCACGGTAACCATTGGCATTACAGACCATGCCCAGGAGCTGCTGGGTGATATCGTCTTTGTTGAGCTGCCGGAGGTTGGGCAGCAGGTAGAGGCAGAGGGGGAGTGTGGTGTGATCGAGTCGGTCAAGGCCGCCTCGGATATCTATGCCCCGATTGCCGGTGAGATTGTTGAGGTCAATGAGGATCTGCTCGATTCACCGGAGCTGGTCAACGAGACCCCCTACCAGGCCTGGATCATGAAGTTGAGGGTCGAGAACCCTGCCGATCTTGATCAGCTGCTCGATGCAGAGGGTTACGCAGCAGTCGCAGAGGAGTAAGTACTCCAACAACATGATAATTACGGATACAGCAGTTCAGAATATAGTCAGATGCAAAGCGGACGACTGCAGGACTGGCCGTAGCCAATTCAAGGGAGGACAATGAAGCAGATGACTATATTCTGGACTGCCCGCAGGGAGCTACCCAAATTGCCCAATACAGCGTTACAACCATTTGATATAGAGTGGCTATACCTGCATGGTTGTGCCTTGTCTTGGCCAATTTCGGTGAGCTCTGTATCTGCAATTATCATGTTGTTGGAGTACTAGATGCCCTTTATCCCCCATACCCCATCCGAAACCGAGGCAATGCTGGAGACGATCGGTGCTGCCCACATTGAGGATCTGTTTGACGAGATTCCAGAGACGCTGCGTGTCGCCACTGCCGGGCGGGAGGAGAGTGAGCCACTTCCGGGCATGGGGGAGATGGAGGTTGGTCGCCTGATGCGGGAGCGGGCGGCAGCCGATGACGGGGTGCTCTGTTTTGCCGGTGGGGGTGCCTATCAGCACCATATTCCTGCCGCAGTGTGGGAGCTGACCACGCGTGGGGAGTTTTATTCTGCCTATACCCCCTATCAGGCGGAGGCGAGCCAGGGCACGTTGCAGCTGCTCTATGAGTACCAGTCGATGATGTCCAGCCTGATGGCAATGGAGGTCTCCAATGCCTCCCTCTATGATGGGGCCTCTGCACTGGCCGAGGCGGTGCTGATGGCGGTGCGTGCCAATCGACGATCAAAATCGAGGCGGATTCTGGTTCCAAAGACAGTGCATCCAACCTACCGCAAGGTGACAGAGACACTGGTGCGTCACCAGGGGATTGAGCTGGTTGAGCTCGATTACGACCCTGAAACGGGAGCTGTTGATCCCCGCTCGCTTCAGATTGATGAGGGGGATGACTATACGGCGCTGGTGATCCCGCTTCCCGGATACTTCGGAACCATGGAGGATGTGCATGCACTGACGGATTGGGCGCACAGCCACAATATGTTGGTGATCGGCTGTGTGAACCCCATTGCCGTGTCGCTGTTGAGCCCCCCCGGAGAGTGGGGCGAAAAGGGGGCGGATATCGCCTGTGGTGAGGGGCAGCCACTGGGGATTCCACTCTCCTCCGGTGGCCCCTATTTCGGTTTTCTCTGCTGTCAAAAGGGGCTGGTGCGCCAGCTTCCCGGCCGCCTGATCGGGCGTACCCGTGATCTGGAGGAGAAGGAGGGGTTCTCCCTGACCCTGCAGGCGAGAGAGCAGCATATTCGTCGCTCCAAGGCGACCTCGAATATCTGTACCAATCAGGGGCTGATGGTCACAGCCGCAACCATCTTCATGAGCCTGATGGGGGGTTCCGGTCTGGAGCAGATGGCAGCACAATCCAACCAGAACACCCAGAGGCTGGTAGAACGCCTGACCCGGATCGATGGGGTGGAGCAGCACTTTTCCACCCCCTTCTTCCATGAGGTAGTCATTACCCTGCCGCGCCCGGTGGGTGAGGTGTTGGCTGCACTGGTCTGGCAGGATATTGTGGGGGGTATCTCATTGTCTGACACCTACCCGGAGCTGGGGAATGCGCTGCTGGTCTCTGCAACCGAACTGCGCAGCAGCGCCGAGATCGAGCGTTTTGGAGTGGCGCTGGAGAGTGTTCTTGCAGATGAAGAGGAGGCCTCCTGATGCTGATTTTCAACCGTTCGGAAGAGGGGCGCCGCAATAGGGCACAGCAGTGCGCTGCCGATGAGGGTACAGGACTGCAGTCAGCGATCCCGGATGTGCTGAAGAGGAGAGGGCATGCAAAACTGCCGGAGCTCTCCGAGCTGCAGACGGTACGCCACTATACGCGACTCTCACAGAAGAATTTCTCGATCGACACCCACTTCTATCCGCTTGGCTCCTGCACCATGAAGTACAACCCTCGTGGCTCCAATGTACTGGCCATGCAGTCCGGTTTCCTGAACCGGCATCCGGCGGGAGATGCCGCCCTGGGGCAGGGGGTGATGGCCTCTCTCCATGAGTTGCAGGAGATCCTGCGGGAGGTGACCGGAATGGAGGCAACCTCACTCACCCCTGCGGCCGGAGCCCAGGGAGAGTTTGCCGGGGTTGCAATGATTCGTGCCTATCATGATACGCGGGGGGATGATGCCAGGACCGAGATTCTGGTCCCGGATGCTGCCCATGGAACCAACCCCGCCTCGGCAGTAATGTGCGGCTACAAGGTTCGGGAGATCCCGACCAGTGACTCTGGGGATGTGGATGTTGATGCGCTGCGCGGTGTTGTGGGTCCGCAGACGGCCGGAATCATGCTGACCAACCCCTCTACCCTGGGGGTCTTCGAGCGTCAGATCGAGGAGATTGCGGCCATTCTCCATGAGGCCGGGGGGCTGCTCTACTACGATGGTGCAAACCTCAATGCCATTCTGGGAAAGACCCGTCCCGGAGACATGGGGTTTGATGTCATCCATATCAATGTACACAAGACATTCTCCACGCCCCATGGGGGTGGCGGCCCAGGTGCTGGCCCGGTTGTGGCTAACAAGCGCCTTGCCCCCTATCTGCCCATCCCCATGATCGGCAGGGATGAGCGTGGTGAGTACTACTGGCTGGAGGAGCAGGATCGTCCGCAGAGCATTGGTCGCCTCTCTGCCTGGAGTGGCAATGTGGGCGTGCTGCTGCGTGCCTATGTCTATGCAAAGATGTTGGGGACCCAAGGCATGGAGCGGGTGGCTGACTACTCTGTGCTCAATGCCAACTATCTGATGAAAAAGCTGGAGGCGGCAGGCTTTACCCTGGCGATTCCGGAGCGCCGCGCCACCCATGAGTTTATTGTGACCCTGAAAAGGGAGGCCAGGGAGCTGGGGGTTTCGGCAATGGATTTTGCCAAGCGGCTGCTCGATTATGGGCACCATGCACCAACCACCTATTTCCCGCTACTGGTACCAGAGTGCCTCTTGATTGAGCCAACCGAGACCGAGGACAAGGCGACGCTGGATGCATTTGTCGATGTGATGATGCAGATTCTACAGGAGGCGGAGGAGTCACCCGAGCAGGTCAAGGGTGCCCCATGGAACCTTCCGGTTCGGCGTCTGGACGATGTGCGTGCGGCGCGTGAGCTGGATCTCAACTGGTATAACAGCAACCAAGGAGCAGAATAAGATGACGGCACTGATTTGCGGATCCTACGCCTTTGATCAGATCATGGTCTTTCCCGACCAATTCAAGAACCATATCCTTCCCGACAAGGTCCATATGCTCAATGTCTCGTTTCTTGTGCCGGAGATGCGCAGGGAGTTTGGGGGTACTGCAGGAAACATTGCCTATAACCTCAATTTATTGGGTGGAGAGGGGGTGCCGATGGCAACAGTGGGTAGCGACTTTGCCCCCTACCGAAAATGGATGGAGCAGAGTGGTATTGCAACCACACATCTGCAGGAGATCGAGGGGAGCTATACTGCCCAGGCCTTTATCACTACCGATATGGATGACAACCAGATCACTGCGTTTCATCCGGGCGCAATGAACTCCGCACACCTCAATCAGGTAGGCAGTGCGGAGGGGGTCTCGCTGGGGATTGTCTCTCCCGATGGACGGGAAGGGATGGTGGAGCACGCCAACCAGTTTGCAGAGGCAGACATCCCCTTTATCTTTGATCCGGGCCAGGGGCTGCCGATGTTTGGCAGGGAGGACCTGTTGCAGTTTATTGACCAGGCCACCTGGATTGCGGTCAATGACTATGAGTCTGCACTGATGCAGGAGCGGACCGGCCTCTCGGTTGCCGAGATTGCGGAGCGTGTGGAGGCGATGGTCGTCACCCTGGGGGGGAATGGCTCCCTGATCTACACCGGAGGCCACCGGATCGAGATCCCGGCGGTTTCGGTCGAGCATGCTGCTGACCCCACAGGCTGTGGTGATGCCTTCCGTGCAGGTCTGCTTTTTGGCCTGATGAACGGGATGGATTGGCAGACCACGGGACAGATTGCCTCACTGATGGGGGCGATCAAGATTGGGACGCACGGTACCCAGAACCACCACTTTACAATGGATGAGTTCAGATCCTCTTATCGGGAGACCTTTGGCGGCGAATTCTGAACACCAGACCGTCCTCTATTTCTCTGCCAGAGACACCGCTGACCACCTCCTGGTGGAGCAGGGCCACTCTGCCCTCAACTGAATGACGGAGTAAGCTCTATTGGAGCATTGAGGATATTTATGGTATAAAGTCTTTTTATCAGGACTTCTCTTGGAGTGGGAAGTTATAGGAAAAGATTATGGCAGACCGTAGATTACAAGTTTTTCACACCGTGGCGCGCATGCTCAGTTTTACCAAGGCAGCCGAGTCACTTCACATGACCCAGCCGGCGGTCACCTTCCAGGTGCGTCAGCTGGAGGACTACTTCAATACCCGCCTGTTTGACCGTACCCATAACCGGATCACCCTGACGGAGGCGGGGGAGCGGGTCTTTGAGTATGCCGAACGGATTCTCGACCTCTACAGCGAGATGGACAATGCGGTTCGCGAGATGACCGGTGAGGTGAGTGGAGTACTGATTGTCGGGGCAAGTACCACCATTGCCGAGTACATGATTCCAAACATGCTGGGCCGGTTCCACGAGCGACACCCATCCGTTACGGTGCGTCTCAAGGTGGGCAATACCGACAGTGTGGTCTCGATGGTAGAGAACAATGTCATTGATCTCGGGATTGTGGAGGCACCGGTTGCCAACAAGAAGCTGCAGCTTGATCTCTGCCGGGAGGATGAGCTGGTATTGATCGTCCCTCCCGACCACCCACTATCCAAGCAGGAGTCAATCACCATTGATCAGATCAAGGAGTACCCCTACATCTGGCGCGAGGAGGGGTCTGGTACCCGTGAGGTCATTCATGACTATCTGACAGAGGCTGGGGTCAACCCCTCTGAACTTAACGTAATCATGGAGTTGGGCAGCCCTGAGGCAATCAAGGGGGCTGTTGAGTCCGGAATTGGCATCACCATTATCTCCAGGGCCTCCATTCAGAAGGAGATTCAACTGGGTACCGTCAAGATGATTCGCCTCGACCCCCATATGGTGCGTCCATTCTCATTCGTCCATCAGAAGCAGAAGTTCAGGCTTCGTGCGATGGATGAGCTGCTGGAGTTTGCCAAAGAGTACTGTGAGGAGCACAAGTCCTAGTACTCTGGCAGGAGTGAATCATGGAGCAATTGGACAGATTGCAGGCGCTCTTCTCTGAACTGGGTGCTGAGGATCGCCATGCGTTGTTGCGCTATGCCGAGTACCTTCAGGAATCCGCCGGGATGGAGGGTGGCAGTGGGGCGCGGCAGGAGCCGCTGGATCTGCCAAGGCCGGATGATGAGCGGGTGGTGATGGCAATACGGCGCCTGGCGAAGAGCTACCCGATGCTCAACCATGACCGTCTGCTCAGACAGAGTGCAGACCTGATGAGCGCCCACCTGGTCAGTGGTCGGGCCGCTGTTGAGGTGATTGATGAGCTGGAAGAGCTCTTTCAGCAGCAGTATCAGAGGTACCTGAATGAATAATATCTTTTCACACTGGTTTCAGCGACAGTTTGACAACACCCAGCTGGTCATCCTGCTGATTCTCCTGACGTCGCTCTTTGCGGTGGTGCTGCTCTTTGGGCAGATTCTCGGGCCGGTGCTGGTTGCCATTGTGCTGGCCTATCTGATGGATACCCCGATCGAACGGATCAAGCAGCAGGGGGTCTCGCACCACCTCTCAATCCTGGTCATCTACCTGATCTTTATAGCTTTTCTGATCTTTTTGATGGTGGTCCTGCTGCCGCTCCTCTCGAGTCAGATCACCCAGTTTCTCTCGGCAGTTCCCGCCATGGTGCAGTCAGGAAAGGAGATGCTGACACAGCTCCCGGAGAGCTATCCGGCACTGGTCAGTGCCCAGCAGGTGAATGAGATTGCCAACGCACTCAGCCGCTCAATGACGGAGTTCACACAGCAGGCACTCTCAAAGAGCCTGAGCTATATTCCGGGCATTATCACCATGTTGATCTATCTGGTGCTGGTTCCGTTGCTGGTCTTCTTTATGCTCAAGGACAAGCGGGACCTCTTCTCCTGGTTTACCAGCTTTCTGCCTCAGGACCGTTCACTCGCAGAGGGGGTCTGGAGTGAGGTGGATCTGCAGATTGGCAACTATATTCGGGGAAAATTCTGGGAGATGTTTATTGTCGGGTTTGTCTCCTATATTGCCTTTATCTTCCTTGGGCTGCAGTACGCTGCACTGTTGGGTGCGCTGGTGGGCGTCTCTGTCCTGGTGCCCTATGTCGGGGCAACCGTTGTTACCATTCCGGTGGCAGCGGTCGCCTTCTATCAGTTTGGCTGGAGTGGGGAGTTTGGGACCGTGATGCTGATCTATGGCGTGATCCAGGCGCTGGACGGTAACGTGCTGGTTCCACTGCTCTTCTCCGAGGCGGTAAACCTCCATCCGGTTGCGATCATTGTCGCCGTACTCTTCTTTGGGGGGGTCTGGGGATTCTGGGGGGTCTTCTTTGCCATTCCACTGGCGACATTGGTGAAGGCCGTTATTTCAGCCTGGCCCAAGCTAGAGGGTGCCGAGACAGCTACTTGAGTCGAGACAGCTACTTGATGGGCTCCAGCAGTCCGTCCAGATTTTGTGAATCACAGAAGTCCAGAAAGTTCTCCCGCAGTTGGGTGATGGACTGTTTTCGGGGGATTCCAAGCACCATGTTGAGCACAAACATCGGGGTCCCGGTATGGGGGGCGTGGTGGCTGCTGGTGTTCATCTCCTCGACATTGATCTGTCTGGATGAGAAGAAGTCGGCCACTTTATAGACAATTCCCGGATGATCGATGGAGATCACCTCAACATGATAGGGGAGATGATCCTGTTTGATGGGTCGATCGGAGGTGCGCTTGGTCAGAATGGTGAGATCGAGCCTCTCCTGGTGCTTCGGCAGGGCTGCCTCCAGGCGGGCAATGGTGTCCCAGCTTCCGGAGACCAGCAGCAGGATGGCAAACTCCCCGCCCAGTACCGTCATGCGGCTGTCAACCACATTCCCCTTCTGCTCAAGGACAACCTTTGAGAGGCTGTTGATGATCCCTGGGCGGTCCTTTCCGATTGCGGTGATGACCAGATTGTCGGTTACAGGGTTTGTCGATGAATTCTTTGTCATTAGGCAAGAGTATATCTTGTCACCCTACCTTTGCAGAAGTACCATTTACAGTTTATAGGCGAAACATATTGATTGAAGAGAGAATTGCCATGTTCCAAGGAAGTATGGTGGCACTGGTCACACCCATGCACCCGGATGGGGGGCTGGACTGGGATGCGCTGGACAGACTGATCGAGTTTCATGTTGATAGCGGGACTGATGCCATTGTTGCCGTCGGGACAACAGGTGAATCGGCCACACTCAACGAGCATGAGCACTGTGAGGTGATCCGGCGGGTCATTGAGCGATCCAACGGAAGGGTGCCTGTGATTGCCGGCACCGGTGCCAACTCTACCCAAGAGGCGATTGATCTGACCCGTTGTGCCAAAGAGCAGGGGGCGGATGCGGCACTGCTTGTAACCCCCTACTACAACAAGCCGACCCAGGAGGGGCTCTATCTGCACTACAAGGCGGTGGCAGAGGCGGTCGACATTCCTCAGATTCTCTATAACGTTCCGGGCCGAACCGCCTGTGACATGCTGCCGGAGACCATTGGCAGGCTCTCCAGGGTTCCGAACATCATTGGAGTCAAGGAGGCGACCGGGGACCTTGGCCGCATCGAGCCAATCCGTGCCTTGAGTGAGGAGGGTTTTGAGCTCTACAGTGGCGATGACTCAACCTGTACCGATTTCATTCTACAGGGTGGGCACGGCACTATCTCGGTTACCGCCAATGTGGCCCCCAGACAGATGCACGAGATGTGCATGGCTGCGATGTCGGGTGAGGCGGAGCGGGCACATGCACTGAATGAGCCGCTGAAGCCGCTGCACAGGGACCTCTTTCTGGAGGCAAACCCGATTCCGGTGAAATGGGCACTCTATGAGATGGGGATGATTGCAGAGGGGATCCGCCTGCCGTTGACCCCGCTCTCATCGCAGTATCAGGGTACGATCAGGGAGGCGATCGCCTCTGCCAAGGAGAATGAGTAACCGTGAATAACAATAATTTTCTCTCAACCATAGGGGTGGTGGCTGCCGCCCTCTCATTGATCTCATGCAGTACGGTGGATCAGAAGGTCGAAGAGTACAAGGCCTACAAGAAAGAGCTCAGTTACGAGAGCAGCGTGGAGACCAGGCCACTTGAGGTGCCACCCGATCTGACAACATCCACAATTCAGGATCTCTACCGGGTGCCTGGCGGGGTGGCCTCACTCAAGAGTTATGAGGTAGAGAGTGGTGTTGGTGGAGTCATGGCATCGGCCAACGAGATTCTGCCGCAGCAGAAAGAGATTGATGTGGTCAGTGATGGCCATCAGCGCTGGCTGGTGATCGAGGCCACTCCAGAGCAGCTCTGGTCCAAGCTGCGTGAATTCTGGTTGAAGAATGGATTCCTGATCGAGCGTGAGGATCCACGTGTCGGAATCATGGAGACAGACTGGGCCGAGAACCGTGCAGATATCCCGGAAGGTCCGATACGAGGGTTCCTCAAGGGTGCACTGGATGCCCTATACTCTACCGGGACACGAGACAAATTCCGTCTCCGTCTTGAGCGTACAGACCAGGAGGGGGTGACAGAGCTCTTCCTGAGTCACCGCCGCATGGAGGAGGTGGCCTCAGGCGAGACCTTTGTCTGGCAGCCTCACCCTGCGATGCCAGAGCTTGAGATTGAGGTGCTTAGCCGCATCATGTCCTTCCTCGGCATGGAGGCGGCACGTGCCAACACGGCACTTGCCGGCCTTGAGGGCAAGGGGGTTGTGGAGCGTGCCCGACTGGTGGATACAACATCAGAGGAGGGGATGTTCCTGCTGGTCAAGGAGGGCTTCCCCAGGACCTGGCGCCGCACCGGACATGCACTGGACCGTGTCGGATTCACTGTTGAGGACCGAAACCGCTCCATGGGGCTCTACTATGTTCGCTATATCGACCCCTTCAAGGATAATGAGCAGGAGGGGGTCCTCGACAAGCTGAAGTTCTGGGATGATGATCAGCCTGTGGAGGGAGAGTACCAGATTCTTGTTGAGTCTCACGAGGATGTCAGCCGAATCCTTGTGCAGAATGCAGAGGGGCAGCCGGACAGATCCGGAACCGCCCGGCGCATCCTGACCCTGTTGCATGAACAGCTGAAGTAGCGACACCTCCTTGATATGGGGAATAGTCGCCTACGGTTCGCCTCGCTGGGAAGTGGCAGCAAGGGAAACGGAACCCTGTTTGAGTCAGGTGATACCACGATCCTGGTGGACTGTGGCTTTTCCCTGAAACAGACCGAGGCCCGTCTGCAGCGCCTTGGAAAGGGGCTGGATGAGATCGATGCGGTTCTGGTAACACATGAGCACAGTGACCATCTCAGAGGTGTCAGGCGGCTGGCTGCCCGATCGGGTGTGCCGGTCTGGATGACAGCAGGGACCGCGAGAGAGGCAGAGAAGAGGCATGGGTTGTTTGACTCCATACGGATGGTCAGCGGGGATGGCCCTTTTTCCATCGGTGGGATTGAGGTCAACCCGTTTCATGTTCCACATGATGCAACAGAGCCGGTTCAATTCACCTTCTCCAACGGGAGTCACCGTGTGGGGCTGCTGACTGATGTGGGGGAGATAACCCCCTGTATCGAGTCCCGGCTGGATGGCTGTGAGGCACTGCTGTTGGAGTGCAACCATGATCCGGATCTGCTGGAGTCTGGCCCCTACCCACCCTTTCTCAAGAGGAGGGTTGCAGGGCGGTTGGGCCATCTGAGCAACCAGCAGGCGGCCGCACTGCTGGAGGGTCTGGATACCAGTTCACTGCAACACCTTGTTGTGATGCACCTGAGTGAACAGAATAACTGTGTACAGCAGGCGACCGCTGCCATCAGTCAGGCGCTTGGCTGTGAGCAGAAGTGGATCGATGTCGCCAGCCAGCAGGATGGGCTGGGTTGGCGTGAGGTGGCATGAGCGGGATCGTCGGTGAGTGGATCAGTAAAGGGAATTTGATATGTTGATTGTTAAGGGTGGACCGGCACTTTCCCGGTTTCGGGCAGCGAAGATGGGGCAGCAGCTCTCGGCAGCAGTTCCTGCCATCAAGGGTGTAACCACACAGCTGATCCACTTTGTGGATCTCCACACCGCACTGAGCGAAGAGAAGCAGGCTGTTCTGGAGCGGCTGCTGGAGTACGGCCCTGCCCATGAGGAGACCACCATTGAGGGGAAAAAGTGGGTGGTTGTTCCCCGGCTGGGGACCATCTCACCCTGGTCCAGCAAGGCCACCGATATCGCCAATAACTGTGGATTGAGTGAGGTGCAGCGGATTGAACGGGGCGTCGAGTGGGGGATTGAGCTCTCCAGGGCACTCAACCCTGATGAGGAGGCGGAGCTGCTCTCCATGATCCATGACCGGATGACCGAGACGGTACTGGAGCAGGAGTCCGAGGCAGAAGCGCTCTTCTCAACGGCAGAGCCTGCACCACTGACCAGTGTGGATGTGCTGGGAGGGGGGCACCAGGCGCTGGAGCAGGCCAATGAGTCGCTGGGGCTTGCCCTGGCACCAGACGAGATCGACTATCTGGTAGAGAACTTCAGGGCCATGGGGCGCAACCCCAACGATGTGGAGTTGATGATGTTTGCCCAGGCCAACTCCGAACACTGCCGCCACAAGATCTTCAACGCGGACTGGATTATTGATGGGGTGTCGCGTGAAGAGACCCTGTTCGGGATGATCCGTGATACCCACCACAACAACTCCGAGGGGGTTCTCTCTGCATACAAGGACAATGCGGCTGTCATCGAGGGATTTCGCGGGGGGCGCTTCTTTCCGCAGGGGGAGAAGGGGGTCTACCAGACGGAGGAGGAGCAGATTGATATCGTCTACAAGGCGGAGACCCACAACCATCCAACAGCGATCTCCCCGTTTCCTGGTGCGGCAACCGGTGCCGGTGGCGAGATCCGCGATGGTGGTGCGACCGGACGGGGGGCAAAGCCCAAGGCGGGGCTCTCCGGCTACTCGGTATCCAATCTGAGAATCCCCGGTGCAGAGCAGCCCTGGGAGAGTGACCATGGCAAGCCCTCCAGAATCGTCTCGGCACTCGACATCATGCTGGAGGCACCCATCGGTGCGGCAGCATTCAATAACGAGTTTGGGCGCCCTGCCATCCATGGCTACTTCCGCACCTTTGAGGAGCGGGTTCCGGGGCCGGAGGGGGATGAGGTTCGCGGCTACCACAAGCCCATCATGCTTGCCGGTGGTATGGGCAACATCCGCCGCTCCCATGTGGAGAAAAACGAGATTCCCCCGGGGACAGAGATCGTGGTACTGGGAGGGCCGTCCATGCTGATTGGTCTGGGGGGTGGCGCCGCCTCCTCGATGACCAGCGGAAGCAGTGCAGAGGATCTCGATTTTGCCTCAGTTCAGCGTGGCAATCCCGAGATGGAGCGGCGCTGTCAGGAGGTGATTGACCGCTGCTGGCAGATGGGTGATCAAAACCCGATTGTCTCCATCCATGATGTGGGCGCAGGCGGCCTCTCCAATGCGGTTCCTGAGATTGTCAATGACTGCGGCAGGGGGGGGCGTTTTGAGCTGCGTACCGTACTCAATGATGAGCCGGGCATGTCGCCGCTGGAGATCTGGTGTAACGAGGCCCAGGAGCGGTACATCCTTGCAATTGAATCCTCCAGAATGGAGGAGTTCCGCATGCTCTGCGAGCGGGAGCGCTGCCCCTACGCAGTGATCGGAGAGGCGACCCGGGAGCAGAGGCTGGTGCTGGGGGATGGTCACTTTGACAATACCCCGATTGACCTGCCGATGGATGTGCTGTTTGGAAAACCCCCCAAGATGCTGCGGGAGGTACAGCACAGACCATTCCACAAACCCGAATTCGAGACAGCAGCCATCGATCTGCAGGAGGCACTCTATCGTGTACTGCGGTTGCCGACAGTGGCCAACAAATCCTTCTTGGTCACCATTGGGGATCGTACCGTCACCGGACTGGTGGCGCGTGACCAGATGGTGGGGCCGTGGCAGGTTCCGGTTGCCGATGTGGCGGTCACTGCAACCAGCTTTGACACCCATACCGGAGAGGCGACTGCACTGGGTGAGTCAGCCCCAACGGCACTGCTCCATCCGGCCGCCTCCGGGCGCATGGCGATCGGTGAGGCACTGACCAATATTGCCGCCTCCAGGATCGATGCACTGGACCGGGTCCGGTTCTCGGCCAACTGGATGGCACCGGCAGGCCATCCGGGTGAGGATGCAGCCCTGTTTGATACCGTCAAGGCCGTATCCGACCTCTGCCAGAAGCTGGATATCTGTATCCCGGTCGGCAAGGACTCGATGTCGATGAAGAGTGTCTGGGAGCAGGATAGTGATTCGTCTGGCGGGCGACCTGCTGGACGCCAACAGAGGTCGGTCACCGCACCGCTCTCGCTGATTGCCTGTGCCTTTGCCCCCTGTCTGGATGTGCGCAAGACCCTGAGCCCTCAACTGGTCACTGATGCCGGGGAGAGTGATCTGTTGCTGATCGATCTGGGCAAGCGGGCCAACCGTCTGGGTGGCTCTGCACTGGCACAGGTCTACAAGCAGGTGGGGCACCATGCACCGGATCTGGATGATCCCCAGGCGATGAAGCACTTCTTTGCCCTGATTCAGTCACTGAACAGTGAGGGTCAGATCCTCGCCTACCATGACCGCTCGGATGGCGGTCTCATCGCCACACTGTGCGAGATGTCCTTTGCGGGCCATGCAGGCCTCTCGATTCTGATGGATGACCTTGGGGAGGATCCGGCCGCCGCGCTCTTCAATGAGGAGTTGGGTGCGGTGATCCAGATCCGTCATGCCGATCTGGAGCCGGTACAGCAGAAGCTGCGTGAATTTGGCCTGCTCAGCAATACCCATGTCATCGGGGTGTTGTCGGATGATGACCGTATTACAGTGCGTCACCGTGGCGAGGTTCTGATTGAGGAGAGCCGAGTCGACCTGCAGCGCGCCTGGTCGGAGACAACCTGGCAGATGCAGCGTCTGCGGGACAATTCGGATTGTGCAGACCAGGAGTATGATCAGCTGCTGGATAGCAGTGATCCGGGTATTAAGACAGTGGTTCCATTTGACATGGAAGAGGATGTTGCGGCACCCTGGATTCAGCGTGGGGCACGCCCTGCAATGGCAATCCTGCGGGAGCAGGGGGTCAATGGCCAGGTGGAGATGGCTGCAGCCTTTGACCGTGCAGGGTTCGAGTGTAGCGATGTCC
>CAZYJG010000017.1:0-24400 GCA_964647745.1 uncultured Piscirickettsiaceae bacterium | reverse complement strand
TGCTGGGGGTTGTTTTTGTACCACTCAACCACCTCTGCTGGATTCTCATAACCGGAAGCCATGCGCTCAATGTGACTCTGTACCAGCGTGGGGTCAACCTGAACATTGTGCTCACGCACCACCTCGGCAAGGACCAGCCCCAGCTTGACCCTGCGCTCAGCCTGCCCCTTGAAGAGATCCGGGCTCAGTACACCCTCCTGCCCCTGCATCTGCTGCTTCATGTTCTCAACCATGCGCGCAGCCTCTTCATCAATCAGTGCCCCGGGGACATCAAAGCCGTGGCTCTCATAGAGGCCATCCATCACCTGGTTCTTGTTGACGGTCTCAACCGCCTGATCACATTCGCGCTGCATATTCTCCCGAATCTGCTGACGGAATGCCTCAATCCCCCCCTCGGTAACCCCATACTTGGCGATAAACTCATCATCCACCTCGGGAAGCACCTGCTCGGAGACGGTGTTGACCTTGATCGCAAACTGGGCCTCCTTTCCAGCCAGCTCTTCAGCCGCATAATCCTCAGGGAAGGTGACGTCGATGCTCTTCTCATCGCCCGCCTTCATTCCAACAATCCCCTCCTCGAAACCCCCAATCATTGAACCGGATCCAAGTGTGACAGGGACCCCCTCAGCAGAACCGCGATCAAAGGCCTCACCATCCATGGTGCCGGCAAAATCGATCACCACCTGATCCCCATCGGCCGCCTCACGTTCAACCTCGCTCCAACTCTGCTGCTGGCTGCGCAGGTTGTCGATCATCTTCTCCATATCCTCATCACCGATCTCGACAACCGGCTTCTCTACCTTGATCCCGGCAAAAGAGGCGATCTCAAACTCGGGATAGACCTCAAAGGTCGCCTTGTAGGTGAGCACCTTGCCTGCTGCAATCTCCTCAGGGTCGATATGCGGTGCACCGGCCGGGGTGAGCTTCTCCTGATTGACCGCCTCACCAAAGCTGGCCTGGATCACCTCACCAGCCACCTCATGCAGCACAGAGTCACCAAAGCGCTTCTTGACCACTGCCATCGGAACCTTGCCTTGGCGAAAGCCATTCAGTTTGACCGTATTTTTCATTCGGTTGAGGCGATCAGAGACCTCCTTGTCAACACGCTCCGCCGGAACGGTGACTGTCATGATGCGCTCAAGGCCCTGGGTTGTTTCTACAGATACTTCCATGTCTACTTCTCGATTCAGTGATTGATGGTTGATTGAGGCCCCGCAAGTCCACTCCCGCAGAGCCGTGAAAGCGGCCTATTGTAGTACAGCAGCAGATAAATAACTATCTCCCGAAAATGGGAGAAGAGGCATTTTCACAGAAGATGATTTTGTTTTCAGACAAGGCAAAAACGCACGCAAAGAGGGAGTTTACTGGAGTAAATGACCGATTGAGTACGTTTTTAACGCTGCATGAGAGCAAAATGGCTTTTGTGCGAATGTCTCGGAGAAAATGACCTGACGCAACGACCTGTTCATGAGTAGAATTGGGTTCCTGATTTATGGAAGCAGATTGAGTCCGCATGGAGGAAAAGCAGTGAGCAGCGAAGAGAGCAGCAGTGCAAAAGTCTACCCCGTCAACAGTGAGTTTGCCGCACAGGCCAATATCACTGCAGATCAGTATGAGGCGATGTACCAACAATCCATTACCGACCCCGAGGGGTTCTGGGGCGAACAGGCGACCCACTACCTCACCTGGTTCAAACCCTGGGAGACCACCCTCGAGTGGAGCTACCGCGGTGATGTCCAGATCAACTGGTTCAGGGGTGGAAAGCTGAATGCCTGCTACAACTGCCTCGACCGCCACCTTGAGGAGCGGGGTGACCAGGTCGCCATTCTCTGGGAGGGGGATGACCCCAACGAGGATCGCAGCATCACCTACCGGGAGCTCCATGCAGAGGTAAGCCGGTTTGCCAATGTGCTGAAATCACGCGGGGTCAACAAGGGGGATAGGGTCTCAATCTATATGCCGATGGTCCCGGAGGCGGCTGTTGCAATGCTCGCCTGCACCCGCATCGGTGCCGTCCACTCCGTGGTCTTTGGCGGCTTCTCCCCCGATGCACTGCGAGACCGTATCCTCGACTCGGACTGTCAGGTAGTCATCACCGCGGATCAGAGCATTCGTGGTGGCAAGAAGGTTCCGCTGAAGGAGAATGCAGACCGGGCCATCGCCGCCTGCCCCAATGTCCATACCTGTGTTGTGGTGCAACGAGGGGGAGAGCCTGTCGACTGGAGTGAGGGGCGTGACCTCTGGTACCACGAGGCGATGGAGAGCGCCTCTGCAGAGTGCCCTCCTGAAGAGATGGATGCAGAGGACCCGATGTTTATCCTCTACACCTCCGGCTCCACCGGAAAACCGAAGGGGGTGCAGCACACCACTGGTGGCTACATGCTCCATGCCGCCATCACCCACAAACTCACCTTCGACTACAAGGATGGGGAGATCTACTGGTGTACTGCCGATGTGGGATGGGTCACCGGACACACCTATATCCTCTATGGACCCCTGGCCAACGGTGCCACCACCATGATGTTCGAGGGGATCCCCACCTACCCCACCACCTCCCGCTTCTGGGAGGTCTGCGACAAGCACAATGTCGCCACCTTCTACACCGCCCCCACCGCAATCCGTGCCCTGATGTCCGGTGGGGACGAGCCGGTCAAGAAGAGCTCACGCAAATCCCTGCGCCTGCTGGGCACGGTCGGTGAGCCGATCAACCCCGAGGCGTGGGAGTGGTACTACAACGTGGTCGGTGACGGGCGCTGCCCGATTGTCGACACCTGGTGGCAGACTGAGACCGGTGGACACCTGATCACCCCACTGCCCGGGGCCCACCCACTGAAGCCGGGCTCTGCGAGCCGCCCCTTCTTCGGGGTACAACCGGTACTGCTGGATGACGAGGGCAACGAGCTGGAGGGGGCTACCTCCGGCAATCTGGCGATGAAATTCCCCTGGCCAGGGCAGATGCGCACCCTCTATGGTGACCATCAGCGCTTTATCGAGACCTACTTCACCCAGTTCCCCGGCTACTACTTCACGGGGGACGGGGCCCGCCGTGACGAGGATGGATACTGGTGGATCACCGGCCGGGTGGATGATGTACTGAATGTCTCCGGACACCGTCTGGGAACAGCTGAGATTGAGTCCGCCCTGGTGCTGCACGATCAGGTTGCCGAGGCAGCGGTGGTTGGCTACCCCCATGAGATTACCGGACAGGGGATCTACGCCTTTGTCACCCTGATGCAGGGCGAGACGCCAACCGATGTCCTGAAGGGTGATCTGGTGGCACTGGTGCGCAAGGAGATTGGCCCCATTGCCAGGGTCAACATCATCCAGTGGGCGCCTGGTCTGCCCAAGACCCGCTCTGGCAAGATCATGCGCCGCATCCTGCGCAAGATTGCCGCCAATGAGCTGGACAATGTGGGTGATACCTCAACCCTGGCTGACCCCAGCGTGGTTGAGGCACTGATCAACAATCGGCAGAACCGATGATTTAACAATATCAAGAGACCCTGATAACGCCCTGATCTCCGTATGGAAAAATGTTGCACTCTATTATCGGATACGTATGATTGGCCCAATAGTGGTGCTTTATCCAATATGCAAGCCAACCTGAAGAGATTGGTGACGTATAGCTGGGAGGAAATATGTTCAGAAAAATTACTGTTCTGTCGCTGGTAGCTCTTCTCTCACCCACCGCAGGCGCCTGGGATGGGCTCGACCGTGGTGGCGAGGTTGAGGAGTCGATGACACTCGCCCCCGACCTCAAGAACGGGGAAAAACTCTACGAGACCTGTGCCTTCTGTCACACCCCGGATGGCTGGGGAATGGAGCCGGGGATCGGCAAGTATCGGGTACCGGGAACCTATCCACAACTGGCGGGACAGCACCAGTCGGTGCTGATCAAGCAGCTCTCTGACATCCGTCAACTGAACCGGGACAACCCCACCATGTACCCCTTTACCCTGGCTCGATATATTGGGGGCGCCCAGGATATTGCCGATGTAACCGCCTACATCACCACCCTTCCCATCAACCACTCCAACCAGCACGGGGATGGATCCGATCTGGCGCTTGGGAAAAAGCTGTATGAGGAGAACTGCGTCAAGTGCCATGGAGAGAATGGTGAGGGGGATACCAAGAACTTCTACCCACGCCTCTCCAACCAGCACTACCCCTATATGCTGAGACAGTTTGTCTGGATCAAGGATGGCAAGCGCAGAAACGCCAACAGCAAGATGGTCAAGCAGATACAGCGGTTTACCTATCGCGACATGAAGGCGGTCATTGACTATGCCTCCAGACTGGATGGTTAGATAATCTGCCAACAGAACAATAAAACCCAACAACAGTCATAGAGCCTCTAGAGGGAGAGACCTAAGATGAAAAAACTACTGATTCCAGCCCTGATCTTTGTTGCCGGCATGGTGGCTCTTGGGGGTGTCAATGTCTTCTTCGCAGCCACCAACGAGATGGAGTTCTGCACCTCCTGCCACTCGATGAAGATCAATCTCGAGGAGTATCGCCACACCATCCACTACGAGAATCAGTCCGGTGTCCAGGCCACCTGCTCGGACTGTCATGTGCCCAAGCAGTTCTTCCCCAAGGTGATGGCCAAGATCATGGCTGCCAAGGATGTATACCACTGGGTCATGGGAACCATTGAGCCCGATGAGTCGCAACTGGTTTCTGCAGACAACAACGGCAACTGTCCCGACCTCTTTATCCCTGTTGAGGAGGGCTCCAATCTCTGCATCCCCAACTATGGGGACCCCTATAGCGAGGATGAGATGAGCGAGGAGGCCGAAGAGCGCCGTGAGGCGGCACTGGAGAAGTTCAACGCCTACCGCTGGAAGATGGCCAACAGTGTCTGGGCAAAGATGAAGGCATCGGATTCACGCGAATGCAGAAACTGCCACTCCTTCGAGAACATGAACCTTGAAGAGCAGGATCGCAGTGCACGCAAGAAACATGGCCGCGCCACCGACAAGGGTCAGACCTGTATCGACTGCCACAAGGGTATCGCCCATGCAGAGCCGGACGAACCTGATGATGAAGAGGAAGAGGATGAGGAAGAGGATGAAGAGGCGTAGCCCAATCCACTTGATACCGACCTTTTGCAAATAATCGGAGCAGGATCATGAAAAAATTAGCCACCATCTTACTTTCACTACTCATCTCCAGCCCCAGCTTCGCTGATACGGCACTGGACCAGTCGCTGCGCAAGGCGGTGATCAATGGGGAGCTTGCCACAGTCAAGACGCTGATCAGCCAGGGTGCCGACATCAACAGCGCCGGACACCTCGGCCACACCCCGCTGATCTATGCAGCCGAGGATGGGCAGATCGAGATTGCCCGCACACTCATTGAGCATGGCGCCCGCATCGACCGGCAGACCAAAGGGGGGTATACCGCCCTCTCCGCCGCTGCCGATGAGGGCAGCATCGCCCTGGTCGCCCTGCTGCTGAAGGCCGGTGCAGACCCACACATCAAGACCCGCAACGGGATGGACGCGCTGATGATTGCGATCCGCAGCGGGGAAGCGGATGTGATCTCGATCCTGATGGCCTACAACAGCAATATCAACACCGCAAATCGCCATGGACAGACCCCATTGATGATCGCCTCCCAGAGTGGCAATATCGATGTGGTCCATATGCTGCTGCTGGGCGATGCCGGAATGGATATCCGTGACAAGAACGGCAGAACTGCACTGATGATGGCGGCAGACATCCAGAACATGGATGTCCTCGCTGCCCTCCTCAATCGTGGTGCCTCAACATCGGTAACGGATGACCATGGTGCCACCGCCCTGCACTATGCAATCAAGCGCAAGGGAAGCGCCATCGCTGAGACCCTTCTCAATCATGGTGCCAATATCAATGTGGCAGATCATGATGGCTGGACACCGCTAATGGATACAGTCAGCCGCGGAAACAGCAACCTGGCAAAACTGCTGATACAGCGTGGTGCCGATATTCATGCCCATGATCAGGAGGGGCTGACCCTTCCCCAGATTGCGAAGATGAACCGTCACCATCAGCTTGCGGAATATCTCCAGGGGCTTATCAGGCGCTAGCTGACTATCGCAGTACCCAGTCGATACGAATATTGGCCTATACAACACCCCTTCACTGAGAGGGGTCTAACCACCTCTCCAGGTTCAAATCCGCCTGCTCTGCCCCATTTCAGAGCACCCCACCCTCTCCCCTGAACAGTAGAGGATCTACAGAGCGGAATTGAGGCTTCAAAACATGCAGATCCTCTGATATGAGTATTATTCTCTTGCAATAAAAGTTTTATTTGAATTATTATAGGAGTGTTCTGCGCGGGGGGCTGCCGGACTGATTGAACATCTATTTGACTCCTCCTGAATAGAGCAAAATTAATATTAATTTTAAATAAAATCTCTAAATAACTTTAGGAGGAGATATGAAAGCAACGAAACTTGCAGTAGCCGTTCTCGGTAGCTGTGCAATCAGTTTCTCTGCGTTCGCAGGAAACATGACAGGGGCTGATGGTTCTATGCTCTCCAACACCTGTGCTGGTTGTCACGGCACAGATGGAGCCAGTGTTGGTCCAGCCATCCCATCCATTGGTGGAATGTCTGCAACCTACATCACTGACATGATGAACGCATACAAGTCTGGTGATACCAACAGCACCATTATGGGTCGTATCGCAAAGGGCTACAGCGAAGATGAGATTGGTGCGATTGCCAACTACTTCGCTGAACAGGCACAGTCCCGTGCCGACCAGTCCTTTGACAGCGCCAAGGTTGCCAAGGGCCAGAAGCTGCATGACAAGTACTGTGAGAAGTGCCACTCTGAGGGCGGCACACTGGCAGATGATGACTCAGGAATCATGGCAGGACAGTTGATGCCTTACCTTCAGTACAGCATGGAAGATTTCCACAATGGTGATCGTGCTATGCCGAAGAAGATGAAGAAGAAGGTCAAGAAGCTGAACAAGAAGGAAGGCGACGCTGGTATTGACGCCATCTTCAACTACTACGCTAGCCAGCGCTAAGGAGGAGCCATAACAATGAGTAAATTTAATCGTAGAGACTTTCTGAAGGTTTCTGGTGGTGCCGTCGGTGCAGCATCCGTTTCCGGAATGGGGCTGTATGCAGGTAACTCTTTCGCTGGCGCCAAGGGCCGCGTTGTTGTTGTCGGTGGCGGCATGGGTGGTGCAACTACTGCCAAGTACATCAAGCGCGCTGATGCTGCCATTGATGTCACCATCATCGAGCCAAACGAGACCTACTACACCGGTTTCACCAGTAACCTGACACTCTCAGGGATGGTCACCATGGATCAGCTGGCCCACACCTATGAGGGTCTGGCTGCCATGGGCATCAACATCGTTCACGATGCCGTGACCGAGATCGGTGACAATGCGGTGAAGACTGCAGGCGGTGGCAGCTACGGCTTTGACCGCTGCGTGGTCTCTCCTGGTGTGGACTTCAAGTTTGTTGAGGGACACAATGAGGAGGTTGCCAACAAGTCTGTAACCCATGCCTACAAGTCTGGTCACCAGATGAATCTGCTGGGTCAGCAGCTCAAGGCAATGAAGGATGGCGGTACTGTTGTAATCGCAGCACCACGCAACCCATTCCGCTGCCCTCCTGGACCTTACGAGCGTGCCAGCCAGATCGCTGCCTACCTCAAGGCCAACAAGCCAAAATCCAAGATCATTGTTCTTGATCCAAAGGACAAGTTCTCCAAGTTTGGCCTGTTCCGTGAGGCGTGGTCTGTCCACTATGGATTTGACGGCGCACAGGATGGTGGTGACAACTCCATGATCACCTGGGTCAAGGGTGCAGCTGGTGGTGCACTGGAGGCCGTTGAGGCTGACAGCAACACTGCAGTGGCAGCCGTTGAGGAGTTCAAGGCAGACGTACTGAATGTCATCCCTGACATGAAGGCGGGCAATGTTGCAGCAGCCAATGGGCTGACTGACGGTGACTGGTGCCCAGTAGACCTGCAGACCTTCGAGTCCAAGAAGCGTGCGAACATCCACGTCATTGGTGACTCAAGTGCTGCCAAGGGTCTGCCGAAGTCTGGCTATGCAGCCAGCTCCGAGGCCAAGGTCTGTGCAGCAGCGATTGTGGCGGCATTGAACGGCAACGCTGCCCCAGTCGCAGCCTACACCAACACCTGCTACAGTGTGGTTGCACCAAATGATGCGTTCTCTGTTGCAGCGGTCTACCAGCTGGCAGCAGACAAGTCGAAGGTCATGAAGGTCTCCGGCGGTCTGACTCCAAGTGGTGACAAGCGCAATGCAGCATTCCGTGAGCGCGAGGTTGCCTATGCACTGAGCTGGTACGACAACATCACCTCTGATGCCTTCAACAACGCCAAGAAGTTGTAAAGCAGAAGAGACGTTGTCTTAGTACCAACGTTGGAAAAGGAAACCCTCAGAAGATCTCTTCTGAGGGTTTTTTCATGCACCATCGAAAACCGCTGGCTGTGATCGAATCGACTCTCTATTCTCAATGCGCTCTCCAGCCTCTGACTCTTATGGTGAATCCACCATAATCGATCGTAAATACGTATAAACACGTATTGTTACGAACAATTATCATTATTATAATGGAGATCCATTTAGAGAGTAGTCGTTGAGTTTCCTCCCATAGATTAACGACGAAGTTGCCGGTATATCTCCATGATATACCGGCTTTTTTAACAGACAAAAAAACCCGGCCATCTGTGGCCGGGTTTTCTGTCCAACGGATTATCGTCACAGAGCTGGGCTGTGACAATACCCCATAACGCTACTTGCGATAGGCCGGGCCGTTAAACTCCAGTCCATTGCTCATGTAGGTATGGAAGTACTCCAGATTGCGGTACTCCCTGCTCTGCGCCTTGAATGGCTTGGCACGCACCTGCTTGTTACACCCCCCGTAACGGCGGTGGAGGGTGCCGAGGCCATCCCCTGACTTGGACTTGCCAGACCACTTGGCACGGAATACCGGGAAGCCTGTGGTATGCCCCAGCGCAGGAGAGAGCAGATCTGCACGAATATGTTGCCCCGCCTGGTAGACATGGCAATCTGCACAGGCGAGATTGAGCTGTCCACGCTTGGCATAGAAGAAGCGCTTGCCATCCTCATAGGCTGCCAGCGCCTTTGGATCATCAGGAATCACCACATTGACCTTCTGACCACGGGCCTCATAGTTGATATAGGCTGCGAGGTGGGCCATCTTGCCCTTCTTCCACTTCAGTGGCTTCTCGCCATTCTCCTTGCGGCACTTGTTGATATCCCCCTCCAGGGTCACAACCTCTCCACTCTTTGCATCCCAATGTGGATAGCGGACACGCACTGCGGCGACATCATCCCCAAAGCAGCTGGCATAGCCACTGCCGTTGGCAAAGGGCTTGTTCCACTCCTCCTCGCCCTCTTCAACAAACTGCTCGTATGGAGGAAACTCCTCAATGGCCTCCCACTGCTGACGGAAGGTTGAGCTGATTGAGTAGACCCCATTCTTGAAGTCATCCATCTCAGTCTGCGGGAACTTCTCTACAAAATAGGCGCGGAAGGCCTTCAAATCTTCTTCCGGGGTTGCATGCACATTGGCCATGGCCATGGCCATGGCCAGGGCGACAGCAGCCACACGCTTCAGGATAATCCTGGTTTTCATAAGGTACTCCTTTGGTTGTCATCATTTCCCCTCCCGCCGACCTGGCGGGAGGGGGTCAGGTTTTGGCAATCTTTTCCCTCAATGCCCACAGGGATTGTGTGGGCAGTGAGCTCTATTTTGCTGCCTTGCTTCCTGTTGCGGTTTCACCCTTGTTGTCGGTCCAGCTGACTGTAATCTTGTCACCCTTCTCTCCTGTAACCTTGAATCGCAGGTAGGGATTTTTTGAGATTGTGGAGTTGAAGTCAGCCGTCATGAAGACAGCCCCATTCTTCTCCGCAACCACAGTCTGGATAAAGTGGGCAGGGATCTTCTCACCTGTCTTCTTGTCCTTTCTCAGACCGGTCTCCATGGGGTGGCTCATCAGACACTTGATGTCAATGACACCCTTCTTTGCCTTGGCTCTCAGCTTTACTGCACTCTTTGCCATTTTATTTTCCTCTAGTTTTTCTGTTTGTTCCGTAATGGGTGATATAGGCACTGCCTACTAGCCACCACATCCACCGATGGTTACCTTGACCTGAGTCTTGGCATTGACGGTACCCGATGCGGTCTTGACGACACCATAGACATCACCCGTCTTGCCCATCTTGACGCGGGTAGAGACATAGGGGACAGCACCCTCTCCGAGGTGATAGGTAGCCGCAAGTGGGCGCCCATTGGCAGCAGCAACGATACTGATACTCTCGACGATGCCCTCAATAGCGGTGGCATCAACCGTAATCGGAACAACTGCACCATTCTCTGCAATCTCCGGGGCCTTGAGATTGACTGAACCACTGGCATCACCCACATCGGCAAATGTGTCAGCCTCCATTACAGCTGTCGGCCAGGCGGCCAGAACGGCACGCGGGGTCAACAGGCCGGCACCCAGTGCAGCGGTAATCGCACTGCCGGCGAGTGTTCCCTTCATAAACAATCTTCTTTTCATCTTATTCTCCTTCTAAAAGTTGTATTCCACAGTCTGAATATGCAATCCTCTTGATGACAACCGCGGAACTACAGACTGTAAATAAAATCAGTCACTTTGTCGATCTCTGATTCACTCATGATCTTGTGACGTCCGAATGGCGGCATGACCGTGTTTGGGTTGGTCTTGGTTGCATCCCAGATCTGGGCACGCAGATCCGCCTTGTCTGGATAGCGCATCTTCATCATCAGAATCGGTGGCGCAATATCTCCAGCCATGCGCCCACCCTCAATACGGTGACAGGCGAGACAGTTCCCCTTCTTCTTGTTGAAGGCAATCGCCTTGCCCTGATCCAGCGCCTTCTGCGAGACCTCCTCGGCAGCCACCATGGTTGAACCCGTCAGCGCAGCCACAATACCCGCTGCAAGCAGTCCGGTTGAAATCACTCTTTTCATGCTCATACTCACTTCTCCTTTCGTAAACGCTCTTTTTTATTATTGGAAACGGGGACCGGCATTGGCCTGCTCAACCGCCTGCAGCTGACCTGCCTCTCCCTGGAATTTGGCCTTCCGGGCCAGCCTGGTTGCCTTTCCATAGTGGCTGGCATCAGCCGCGCGCCTCGCCTTGTTGATCATCTTTCCGGTATCACGCCACTCAAACCCAACCTTGGCAGCCGCCTTGCGTGCGGCATCTGCCTCGGCAATGGCCTGCTCTGCCCCCTGAATCCTGGCAACGATTTCATCAAACCGCGGCCCAGCATTGGCCTGAGAGGCCGCCTGTGCCTGACCCGCCTCACCCTGAAAACGTGCCCTCTCTGCCTGTGCCATCGCCTTGTCGATATTACCCTCTGCTGCCGCCTTGTCGGCCTGCTTCAGGATCTTGCCGGAGTCACGCCACTCAAAACCAACCTTTTTGGCCGCCTTGATTGCAGCCTCTGCATCATGAATCGCCTGAACCGCCTTCTTGATCAGCGCAATACCCTCTGCACTTCGCAACATGGAACCACTGCCACTCTTGATGGCCATGCCATCACCTGCCTCAACGGCACCGAAAGTCCAGTCATCACCATGCCCTGAATGGGCAGACACCATCGACGATGCAGATGCCAGCAGCAGTGCCGCACAGACTCCACCTACTTTTTCATATGCTCTCATACTCCCTCTTCTCCTTTGTTGGTAATTGTTTGTTGCGCCCTTTCCGGGTCTTCTCTACATTCTTTATGGTTTGTCGTTATATTGCCGGTTTAACTTAACAGATTTCCCGGATAGTTGTTTACTCCAGGATTGCCCCTGGTATTCTTCAGTGCAGGCAGATTCAGCTTCTTCACCGTGGCCACCTTCTGCTCACGCAGATAGCCCGCCACCACATCCCAGATGGCCGGCCCCGGGGATTGTGACCCCACCGTGGCCCAGCCGGAGACCTTGTACTTTTTGCCGGCCTCGATCTTCTCACCACTATCGAGTGTCATCTCGCTGATCCGGTTCCCCATGGAGGCTGCAGGATCACAGACATAGTCCAGTCCACCCACACGCACCATATCCCCACCCTGCTGATAGTAGGGATCGGGATTGAAGAGGTTGTCGCAGACATCCTCGAGGATATCCTTGATGTCACTGCCCGACATCTCCCGCACATAGGTCTCTGGATAGGTGATACAGGTCTGGTCCAGCACATTGTCCATGGTGATCTTCTGACCCTCCAGGATGGTGGTTCCCCAGCGAAACCCTGGGGAGAGGGAGATCTGGGAGTCAAAGTGGGTATTCAGTGAGTCACAGATGATCTGATCAAAGGTGCCATTGAAGTTTCCACGTCGGTAGAGCAGTTGATCAGCAACCGCCAGCTCCTCATTCAACCAGTCAGCATGAGGGGCACGGATCTCCTCAATCAGGCGGCTCATCCCGGCATCTGCCTCCAGCAGATTGGAGAAGACCGGAAGCAGTGAGTACTCAAACCCCTGCACCTTGCCATTGCGGATATCAAAATCCATCACCCCGACAAACTTTCCGTTGGATCCGGCATTGGTCACCAGGGTCTTGCCGCCCGGGTTCTTGACCAGGGTCGGTGCAGGCATCCCGTCATGGGTATGTCCGCCAAAGATTGCATCGATCCCGGAGACCACCGAGGCCATCTTCAGGTCCACATCCATCCCATTGTGAGAGAGGACAATTACTGCATCGGGACGCTCGTTCTCCCGCACCTCATCCACCAGCTCCTGCATGGCATCATCATTGATCCCGAAGGTCCAGTCCGGCATGAAGCGGCCCGGGTTGGCGATGGGGGTATAGGGGAAGGCCTGACCAATCACCGCAATGCGGGCGCCACCCACCTCCTTGATCACATAGGGTTTGAAGGCGTGGCCGCTATCCTCATCGAATCCCGCAAAATCACCATACTGGTAGTCAAACAGCGCCTCATCCCGAACCCGTACATTCTGTGCAATGAAATCACCATTGAAGGCCTCTACATTCCTCAGCACCTCATGGTCGAGATAGCTATACTCCCAGTGCCCCGTCATCACATCGACACCCAATTCATTACAGGCCTGCACCATATCCATGCCACGGGTCTTGTAGGAGGTACCGCTCCCCTGCCAGGTGTCACCACCATCCAGCAGCAGGCTGTTGCCATCACCCGCCTCACTGCGCAGACGATCCACCAGGGTCTTCAGATGGGCAAAACCGCCCACCTTGCCATAGCGGCGTGCCGCCTCCTGGAAACCGAGATAGGTGAAGGCGTGGCTCTCATGGCTGTTGCCGGGTATTCCGAAGTGGCTGAGGAAACGCTCCCCAACCACATGGGGCGCCCTGTCATAACCGTAACCAAAGCCGAGGTTGACATTGGGCTCACGGAAGTGGATGGGCAGCAGCTGCGCATGGGTATCTGTGATATGGAGGATACGCGCATTGCCCTTCATTGGGCGGTTATAGAGGGACTCTGCGGGGCTCCTCTCCGCGAGTGCCGCAGTGGGGACCAGTCCGGCAGCGCCGGCCATCCCCATGAGACGGATGAATTCACGTCGATTCAGTGACATGGTCACACAATTCCTTTGGTCGCTGGGCTGCAATCACTGTGCAGTCCCTTTGTTATTAATCCCCGCCCTCAACAGGAGCTGTTGGCAACCCGATCCTGGGCGGGGAGGTACAGCAGTTTATGGTTTCCGTTACCTGGCAGCAGCAACCATATGGTCCACCACAGCCTTCAGCGCATCGTCACTCAGCGTAGAGCCACCACGCGGCATCATCACCGGGTTGACGGTCGATCCATTGATTGCCGTGTTGTAGAGGGCATCCATCCCCTTGGCAATACGTGGCGCCCAGGCCGCCTTGTCCCCAAAACCTGGTGCCGCAAGGGCTGGTGCAATTGCCGGATCATGACAGCTCTTGCAGCTAGCCATATAGTCAGCCTCGGCACCCGCAGAGACGTTTGCAGAGAGTGTGGTTGCAGCAATGGTTGCTGCCATCAATAGAGAGTTCTTCATTCTTTTTTCCTTCCAAAGTTTCCCAATTATTCAGTTTGTTGACATCCCATACAGTCAGATGAATGGGTGCCCAAATTCTATATCACTCCCTCTATGACCCACAACCATGCTGGGTTATTCCATCCTGTCCCAACTTTTTCGGCACGCTGCAGATAAATCTACTCGGCGACATAGGGGATATAGGCATACCCCTGCTGTTGCAGCTTAACCAGTGTGAGGATTCCATTCTCTATCAGATCACCGCTACCGATTGCCATCAGATCCCGCTCCACCTCCAGCCCACGCTGAAGCAGAGAGCCCTTTCCCACCAGGATCTGGACCCCACGGCTTCTCAGTCTGTGGATCTTCTGCTGAAGCAGTGGCTCCTGAGCTGCCCGCACCAGCAGGGTAACCCCATCCCCCTCCAGCAGTAGCCTGATCGATGCCTCAACCTGATGCTCTCTCAGGTCGGCAAGATGGTTCTCAATATTGAGCAGTGCAATGTGTTGCCTCTGCCGCTCCGGAGTACTGATATGGTAGACCGCCAACACCTCACTGGACTGTGCCCTGCCCTCTCCATAAGAGAACGGTGCAACCAGCAGCAACCAGAAGAGGGGAGCCAACCGCATCAGATCTGAATATAGGACCAGCCCTGCTGCTGACGCTGTATCACCTGCGAGATCCCAGATCCGGCACGGATCACATCAGGCAGCAGATGAACCTTGCCCTCCCCTCCGGACTCCAGACGGTCAATGGTGCGCTGACAGGCAACAAATCGAAGATTCTGGTTGAGTGAACTCATCTCATGGATCCGCTCGCCAAAGGAGCTGACATCAGAACGGAACATCCCGAGACCATCCCCATTGGCGATCACCTCAACCACCGCAGGTTGCTGCAGCTCCATTGTCTGCTGCAACAGGGACTGAACATCATCCAGCAGCTTCTCCATTCTCAATGGATCGGATGTCGTCAGATGAAATACAATGCGCATGGAGGCATCCTGCTCGGCCTGCTGGAATGCAACCGGTGAATAGTATCCACCAGAACCCAACCCACTCTGAGCGGCCATTGGGGACAATGGGGCCGGTGAATCCATTATGGGGCCATTGATCAGCACAATCCCGATCAGGAGGGAGGCGGCAAGTGCTCCCCACCCCCCACTCCGCAGAGAGCGCCCCTTTCTTCCACCAGTCTGCAGCCTGCTCCCTCCATCATCTGGTGTTGCTGAACGGTAGGCAGCGTGCAGCAGCTCCTTGGTACGAACCAACTCACAGGCACGCTGGGTCAATTCTGGATTCTCACCCAGTTGGCGCAGGATCTCGATTTTCTCTTCAGACTCAATCTCGCCATCAATAAATGCATTCAGAATTTCATCTGAGATTTTATACTGTTCCATCACTTCATTACCCTTAGGTGTGGGATATCTGTTTGACTGCTCTTGCTCTTCATGCTCTCTTCGATATGTCTGCTCAGGGCACTCCGGGCCCTGGCCAGACGACTCATTACGGTGCCGATGGGAATCTCAAGAATCTCCGCGGCATCCTTGTAGCTAACCCCCTCAATATCGACCAGTGTCACGATCATGCGCTGGTTCTCCTTCAGTTGAGCCAGCCCCACCCGTACCTGGAGTATCTCCTCGGCACGCTCGATGTCCCGCTCGGCCGGGTCCTCCTGCTCCATATGGGCCTCCAGGGACTCCACATCAACCTGGGGGCGCATCTTCCTGAAGTGCTTGCGGTAGACATTCTGCATGATGCGAAACATCCAGGCATCAAGGGCATCCTCGGATCGAAGTTGATCCACCTTCTCCAGTGCCGTAATGATGGTCTCCTGACAGAGATCATCGGCATGGTGGCGGTCATGACACCATGAGTAGGCGAGCCGAAAAAGCCGCCCTCTGGAGTCAACAATCCGCTCACGAACTGCACTACTCCTTGAAAAAAGATCAACCACCTTCACTTCCGCCCCCTCATCTATCTCTGCCCCTTTTTTATTCAGAACAACCAATTGATCCAGCAACTGTTCATAATATTCCCACGACCGATGAAAAATCAATCATGCTGGATATGGGGCCCGCCGGATATGGTAGAGTCCTCTCTCCATGCGAGAACTGATTGAAACCCTGCTATTGGTTGGTATCCCTCTCTCCCTGGTCCTCTTCTGGTCCGACAGCATGCGGGCCCGCGAACGGGCCATTACCGTCTGTCGCCTGACCTGTGAAAACTATGGTGCCCAGCTACTGGATCAGACCGTCTCCCTGCGCCGCCTGCGTCTGCGCAGAGACAACCATGGCCGGGTCCGGATATACCGGACCTTCAGCTTCGATTATAGCTATAATGGGGCAGACCGCTTTCAGGGCACCCTCTCCATGCTGGGGCCCTACTCCGATCTGATCCATATCGACCCACCCCAGGAAGAGTCCATTCCAACCAACAACAACACCGTAACATTCTGAAAACATGGCTAAATTATTTATCTTTCTGGCACTCGCACTGGTCGTAGGTATCACTGTTGCACTGGTTCGCAACCGCAAACGTGAGAAAGATCGGACCCATTCAGGGAAGTGAACAGCAAAATAAGCATTGAAGAGATCTGTTGAATATAGTACAATCTGGCCAGTTTTTGGATTAAAAGACTGCCCCCATTATTGCCCCCTTCCACCCACTGAACGCTGTTCGGTCAAGGCGAAGAGGTGCCAAAAATTGGTGTTATAACGGGTCAGTTGATGACAACTTCAGGATAATATTATGTTTTCACAAAATATCAGTTGCGAGGATGCCCATCAGCTGCTGAAAGAGGAAAACGGCCAACTGGTTGACGTACGCAGCCCAATGGAATTTGCACAGGGGTCTCTGCCCGATGCAATCAATGTTCCGCTGCAGTCCATCCAGGTTGCAAATGAGCTGCTCGACAAGGGTCGCCCAATCATCCTCTACTGTGTTACCGGATCCCGTACCCGAATGGCGAAGAGCTATCTCGAATCGATGGGATTTGACAATGTCCATGACCTTGGATCATTTCGTAACTACATGAGCTGCTGAGATCTTCATCTACATCTGCAAGGGCCGCCCTTTACACAACAAAGGGTGGCCCTTTTTCATGCGCCCTCCTCATCAAATTGCACTCCCATAGTGATTATGTCATTCTGGGAGAAAACCATTGAGACCATCCAAAACCATGAACAAGACAACCCAACCCAGAGATCAGGTACTTCGAGGCAGAGTAAGACTTCTTGGAACCCTGCTGGGCAATGTACTCAAGACCCAGGCTGGCGAGGAGGTTTTTGATGCGGTCGAGACACTGCGAACAGGGTTCATCGGGCTGAGAAAGAGGGAGAGCAGCCGCAAACGGGCCAGGCTGATGCAGCTGATTGAGCAGCTTGATCCTGATCAGCTCACCCATGTCATCCGCGCCTTCAGCATCTACTTCAGCCTGATCAACCAGACAGAGGAGGAGTTCCACCACCTGCAGCGTCGCAGACAGCTGCTGAAGGGGCAACAGCTCTGGAAAGGGTCCTTTGATGAGACACTGAGTGATCTTCTCCAGGAGGGTGTCAGCAAAGAGGAGCTGCAGACACTGCTCAACCAGCTGGCCTACATGCCTGTCATGACCGCCCACCCCACTGAGGCACGTCGCAGAACCATCATGGAGGGGCTGCGCCGGGTATTTGAGTATGAGGAGAAGCTGGACGACCCCCGTCTTAGCCACTCCGAGAAGGAGGAGGCGATCCGTGATCTGGAGGGGCAGATCCAGATTCTCTGGAATACGGACGAGATCCGTGCACACAAGCCAACGGTAGAGGATGAGATCAACCAGGGCCTCTACTACTACCAGAACTCTCTCTTCAATGCGGTCCCCCGTCTCTACCGCAACCTGGAGCGCCACATTCGCAAGATCTACCTCGATGGCGCCCCAACGCTGGAGGATATCGAGGTCCCCTCCTTCCTCCGCTTCGGCTCCTGGATTGGCGGTGACCGTGATGGCAACCCCTACGTTACACCGGCGACCACGGAGAGCGCTGTCCGCATCTATGCACGGACCATCCTTGAGGAGTACCTGCGGCGCGTCGAGTCACTCACCCATATTCTGACCCACTCCAGCAACCTTGCGGATCTCCCCCAGCCCTTTGTCGAACAGACACTCCACGATGAGGAGTTCTGCAAGTCTGTCCAGTGCGACCAACTGGAGCGGTTCGAGAATGAACCCTACCGGCGCCGACTCTTTGTCATTCACCACCGCCTGAATCTCAATCTTGAGATTCTCAACCGCAGGATTGCCGGCCACAATGTCGACAACCGGATTCCGGGATATGAGTCTGCCGAGGCGTTCCACCGCGATCTGAGACTGATATTTGATGCACTGGTCTCGCATGGCGACCTGAGGACAGCGCGTGGCGAGCTGCTGGATCTGATTCGACTGGTCGAGACCTTTGGCTTCCATCTGCTCCACCTTGATATCCGCCAGGAATCTACCCGCCATACAGAGGCTGTGGCCGACCTGCTATCCAGCGGGGACTCCACCATTGACTACCCAGGACTGGATGAGGGAGAGAGAATCGAGCTGCTGGCCCAGGCCATCGAGCAGGATCGCCCTCTCAACCTGCAGAAGGGAAAATTGAAGCCAGAGACACTGGAGACCCTCGAGGTCTTCGATGTGATCTACCGGATGCGCGAGGAGGTTGGCAAGGAGGCCTTTGGCCACTACGTCATCTCCATGACCCATCAGGCAAGCCACCTGCTGGAGGTGCTGCTGCTTGCACGCCAGGCAGGGCTGGTGGGGCGTGACCGCAATGGCCGCTTCTGCCACCTCCAAGTGACACCACTGTTTGAGACCATTGATGATCTGGATCGCCTGCAGCCTGTCCTTACACGCCTGTTCGAGAACAAGACCTATCGTGAGGTGCTGACCCAATCCGGAAACCTGCAGGAGGTGATGCTGGGCTATTCCGACTCCTGCAAGGATGGTGGCATTGTCTCCTCCTCCTGGCACCTCTACAAGGCACAGCAGCAGGTGGTTGCACTTGCGGACCAGCACAAGATTGAGTGTCGCCTGTTCCATGGCCGTGGCGGCACCATCGGCCGTGGCGGTGGCCCCACCCATGACTCCATTCTTTCACAGCCGGCAGGAACGGTTCACGGCCAGATCAAGTTTACCGAGCAGGGCGAGGTACTCTACTACAAGTACGCCAATGAGGAGACCGCACTCTATGAGCTGACAATGGGGGTGACCGGTCTGATGAAGGCCAGCCGCGGCCTGATACGCAAGGCCTCGACCGAGCAGGCGGCTCACCGCAAGATCATGGAGCAGCTGAGCCAGCTGGGCGAAGAGAGCTACCGCAACCTGATCGACCACACGCCGGGGCTGCTGGACTACTTCTACGAGGCCACTCCGGTAATGGAGATTGGCCTGCTCAATCTGGGCTCCCGTCCCTCCCACCGCTCCAAGGGGGACCGCTCGAAGAGTTCCATCCGGGCCATCCCATGGGTCTTCGGATGGGCCCAGTCCAGACACACACTGCCGGCATGGTTTGGAATTGGAACTGCGCTCGAGCAGTGGAGAGAGGGGCAGCCAAAACGGCTGCAACAACTGCAGAAGATGGCACAGGAGTGGCCCTACTTCAGCGCACTGCTCAGCAACACACAGATGGCACTCTACAAGGGAGACATGGAGATTGCCAGGGAGTATTCACAACTGGCTGAGGACCGGGAGAGTGCAGAGCGGATCTACGGGATGATTCTGCAGGAGTTTGAGAAGACCCGCCAACAGGTTCTCGAGATTGTGGGGCAGGATGAGCTGATCGAGGACAACCCCTCACTGATGCTCTCACTGATGCGGCGCAACCCCTATCTGGATCCACTCAACCATATCCAGATCATCCTTCACAAGCGCTTTATCTCCTCCGAATCGGAGGGCGAGAGGGAGCAGTGGATGCAGCCACTGCTGCGCACCATCAACGCCATCTCCAACGGGATGAGAAATACGGGTTAGGAAAAATATCAGCCGTTGACTTAAACCTAGAATCCTCAGTTGGGCGGTCCAAAGTGTGCGTACAGGCGTGCGCAGTACAAGGCACAACGACGCGGAATAGCCCGCTATTGCAAGGAGTTGTAACGCGGTAATGCGTGCGCCTGTGCGTACAATTTGGGTCGTAGCGGAAGCCGAGCAGCTTGGATTAAGGTATTGCTACAGTGACTGTCAGGCGGCCTGCACCGGGATCGTATTGGCTGTTCTGGTGATACGGTTATCACCATCCACATAGATCAGGCGCGGCTTGAAGTTAATCGCCTCCATCTGATCCAGTGCAGTATAGGCACAGATAATCACCCGCTCCCCGGGATTCGCCTTGTGGGCCGCAGCCCCATTGACCGAAATCACCCCGGAGTGGTCCTCTGCACGAATTGCATAGGTCACAAAGCGCTCACCATTATCGATGTTGTAGATATGGATCTGCTCATACTCCATGATTCCAGAGGCCTCGAGCAGGGCACCATCAATCGCACAGGAGCCCTCATACTCCAGCTCGGAGTGGGTTACGGTGGCACGGTGCAGTTTTGTCTTGAGCATATTGATTTGCATAAGCACATTATCTCAAATTTGCCACACAATTATCAATTAATCGGGTAGAGCCCAACACTGCGGCCGCCACAACCACCACCAACCCCACCTCAGGTTTGGCCGGTTGCAGGGTAGCGGCATCTCGAACAGAGAGGTAATCGGGGGAAAAACCCGCCTCCCGCAGCCGCCACTCACCCTGCGCCTCAATCCGTGAAAAATCCTTACTCCCCGCCTCCAGCTGCCGACAGATCCACTGCAGGGTGTGGTAGAGGGTGGGGGCCTGCCTGCGCTGCTCTGGGGTGAGATAGCCATTTCTGGAGCTCATGGCGAGGCCATCCTCCTCACGCCAGGTGGGAACCCCGACAACCCTGACTGGAAGGTTCAGCTCCTCAACCAGACGACGGATCACCATCAGCTGCTGAAAATCCTTCTCGCCAAAGAGGGCAATATCGGGCTGGACAATATTCAACAGCTTGGTCACCACGGTGGCAACCCCGGTAAAGTGGCCGGGACGGGAGGCGCCACAGAGAATATCAGAGAGCCCGGGGACCACAACCTGTGTCAGCAATGAGCGCCCTGCCGCACCCCCTGAATGGCTGTCGGGAGGGTAGATCTCCGCATCGGTTGGTGCAAACAGAATCGTTGCACCGCTCTCATCCAGTTTCACCCGGTCCCGCTCCAGGGTTCTGGGGTACTCCTCAAAATCCTCCCCCTCACCAAACTGGGTGGGGTTGACATAGATGGAGACCACCACAATGTCTGCCACCTGTTGTGCCTGCCGCACCAGCTCCAGGTGCCCCTGGTGCAGATTCCCCATGGTCGGGACAAAGGCAACACTCTTCCCCTGTCGACGCAGTTCGCGCAGCCGCTCCCTGAGCGGGGCGATCTGTTGAAACAGCTCCATCTCAGGAGAAGCCGTGCTCTTCTGCAGGAAATTGCCCTTCCCGGACCGCGGAGACAAAGGCAGAGAGCGCATCGGAGACTGAGCTACCCTGCTGCATGAAATTCTTTACAAATCGTGGAATCTGCCCGGCGGTAACTCCCAACATGTCATAGAGCACCAGCACCTGTCCATCACACTCAACCCCGGCACCAATTCCGATCACCGGAATCTGCAGACATGCAGTGATCTCTGCAGCCAGCAGGGTCGGAACACACTCCAGCACCAGCATCGAGGCCCCCGCCTGCTCCAGGGCGTGCGCATCTGCAATCATCTGCTGGGCAGCCTCGCGCTCCCTCCCCTGCACCTTGTATCCACCCAGACGATGAATGGACTGTGGCTGCAGCCCCAGATGGGCACAGACCGGAATATTCTGTTCTACCAGACGGGCAACGGTCTCCACTTGATCTGCCCCCCCCTCCAGCTTGACCATCTCTGCACCTGCCTCCTTCATCAGGCGCCCTCCATTGTGGAGCGCCTGTTCAGGGGTGGCATAACTCATGAAGGGCATGTCCACCAGCAGCAGTGCGCGGCTCAACCCGCGCCCAACCATCTGTGCATGGTAGATCATCTCATCCAGAGTGACCGGCAGTGTGGTCCCCTTTCCCTGCACCACCATCCCCAGGGAGTCACCTACCAGCACCACATCCACACCGGCCTGGTCCACCTGACGAGCAAAGCTGTAGTCGTATGCCGTAAGCGAGGTGATCTTCTGCCGCTTCTGTTTCATCTCCAGCAGTGTGGAGACGGTTACATGCTCTGATGCCATTGCTGAACTCATATTGCTATCTCTGTAATCTCACTCTCATTGCACTGCCTCAGCAGCGATCCTACCCTGCCCTGTCCTGGAATCTGCAACTCCGGTCCTGCAAGCTCCTGTAGTGGAACCAGCACAAAACGGCGCGCCCCGATCCCGGGATGGGGTACCTGGAGGCGAGGATGGTCCACCCTACCCTGCCCATACAGCAGAAGATCCAGATCAATCGTACGCGCCCCCCAGCGTCTGTTGCGCAGACGCCCCTGGCTCTTTTCAATCAGCTGCAACTGCTCCAGCAACTCCAATGGTGCCAGTGTGGTGCTGATCTCTGCAACTGCATTGAGATAATCGGGCTGATCCTGTGGCCCCATCGGGGGAGAGCGATAGAGCGATGAGGTGGCCGACAGGTGGCTTCCTGGCAGTTGGTCGATCGCCTTCAGTGCCCGGCTGATCTGCTCTCTGGGAGCCTCCAGATTGCTTCCCAGACCGATGTAGACTTGCTCGGTCCGAGACATCACTCACCTATCTGTGCCGTCTTCTTTCTGCGTCTGCGACGGCGTCGTCTGCGTGGCTTCTCACCCCCCGAGACCTCATTGGCCATCTCCTCGCGCTCCTTGGCACCAACCTCCTGAAACCGGGTCCACCACTCCGCAAGCTCTGTGTCGATCTCGCCAACCTCGGCTCTCAACAGCAGGAAGTCATAGGCTGCACGGAATCGGGGGTGCTCCATAAAGCGATAGGGCTGTCTGCCATGACGGCGCTGAAAACGGGACTGCAGTTCCCAGATCTCCTGCGCCATGATTGCAAAGCGCTTGGGCATGGAGAGACTCTTGCGCTGCTCCCTCAGGACATCACGCCCGGCATGGTGGATACGGACATTCTCCGGCAGTCGGGCACCACTCTCCGGATGCCTCTCCTGGGATTTGTCCGCACGCTGACGCACCTCCTCCCAGAGCAGTGCAGCAATCAGAAATGCAGGGGTGATCGGCTTGCCGCTGGCCACCCGCTGGTCAGTATTCTCGAGTGCCCGAATCAGAAAGTTGTGCGGAAACCCCTCCTCCTGATCCAGGATACGATCCGTCATCGGAAAGAGATATCGGAACAGGTTGTAGTGACGAAGGCGCTCAAAGGTCTCCAGCGCCTGCCCCGACTGGAACATCTTCAGGAACTCCTCATAGAGCCGCGCCTGGGGAATCTGCTCCAGCAGAGTACCCAGTTTCTGAATCGGCTGCTCGGTGCTCTTCTCAATCCGAAAACCAAGTTTGACCGCAAAACGGATCGCCCGCAGCATCCGTACCGGGTCCTCATGGTAGCGCTGCTCCGGATCGCCGATCATCCGAATATCACCCCGCTCCAGATCTTCCACCCCTCCGGTATAGTCCACAACCGAGAAGTCGGCAATGTTGTAGTAGAGCGCATTGATGGTGAAGTCCCGGCGCCAGGCATCCTCCTCCAGGGTGCCGTAGAGGTTATCTCGCAGAATCATCCCCTTCTCGCTCTGTACCGTCTCCGAATCGGTGCTATCCTGCCCTGACCTGAAGGTGGCCACCTCAATGATCTCTCTCCCAAAATGGATATGGGCAAGACGAAAACGGCGTCCAATCAGGCGACAGTTGCGAAAGAGCCTCTTCACCTCCTCTGGAGTTGCATCAGTCGCGACATCGAAATCCTTGGGCTCACGCTCCAGCATCAGATCCCGCACGCCACCTCCAACAAGATAGGCCCCATACCCCCCCTGATGGAGGCGATTTAGAACTTTTACCGCATTTCGGCTCATTTGACCGCGAGAAACCGGGTGTTCGGAGCGAGAAAAAATAACTTTCTCGCTGCCTTTCTGTCTCTCACGATTCCTGAAGAGGCGCCGCAGCAGGCCGGAGCCCTCTTTTTTCTCTCTGACAAATTTCATGTGCTCTATTGTACCCGAATCCGCACATAGAAATCACAGCGATAACACAAGCTCTTGATCCGTATAGCAATCCTAACTCCTTTGGGTGTATCAACAAGTACACCACGCAGTCATAAGGTTGCTCTACGAATCAATATCTTGCACTCTCGTCAGCAATTCTATATGCGGATCCGGGTTGTACTTGTTTTAAGGCCGTGGCAGAATACGCGACCGGTTACCAAAGCCAAAAAATGCTCTCTTCGTC
>CAZYJG010000016.1:0-24412 GCA_964647745.1 uncultured Piscirickettsiaceae bacterium | reverse complement strand
AATCGATATTTTCTTGGGTTAAGCTAATGTAATATAAGTATTTTTTAAAAAAGCGTTTGCTAATATACATAATTCAATCGTAACAATACGTAACATTAAACTGACCGACAAAGGGCTATACTGGGCAACACCATGAATACAAAGATCTTTGGCGCTACCGCCATCATCACCATCACGCTCTCACTGAATGGGTGCTCAACAAATCCTGCGTTGGTCAAGAGTGAGTCGGAGAGTTACCGCACCGGGTTTGCCCATGGCTGTGACAGCAGGGCCATAGACAACAACCCCTATTACAGCTATCAGAGAGATATTGATAAATACGGCAACGACAAGGAGTACACCCAGGGTTGGGATGATGCCTACAGGCAGTGTGAGAAGAAGGGCACCCTGGAGTCACTCTTTACCCATGAGCCGGGCCTCCTGCATGATGCAGTCGAAGAGGCGCTACCCTAGCCTAGCTGGCTCACATCCCGCACCGCACCGCGTGCCGCACTGGTAGCCATTGCCGCATAGGCCTTGAGCGCTGCAGTGACCTGCCGATCCCGATTGAGCGGTTTCCAGGCAGCAGCGCCTTTTGCCTCCATTGCACCCCGGCGCTCAGCCAACTCTTCTGCAGAGAGTGCCACCCGGATGGTCCGGTTGGGGATACTGATCTCGATGATGTCCCCCTCCTCCAGCAGGCCAATGGCACCCCCCTCTGCCGCCTCCGGTGAGGCGTGGCCAATCGAGAGGCCCGAGGTGCCACCCGAGAAACGTCCATCGGTCAGCAGTGCACAGGCCTTGCCCAGCCCCTTCGACTTGAGGTAGCTGGTGGGGTAGAGCATCTCCTGCATCCCGGGACCACCCCGTGGCCCCTCGTAGCGGATGATTACCACATCGCCAGCATTGATCTGGTCATTGAGAACGGCATCAACTGCACTATCCTGACTCTCGAAGATCCGTGCAGGGCCACTGAAATCGAGAATGGATTCATCGACTCCCGCCGTCTTTACGATACAGCCATCCTCGGCAATATTTCCATAGAGGACCGCCAGTCCACCATCCTGGCTGAAGGCATGTGCACTGTCACGGATACAGCCGCTGTGGCGGTCGCGATCGAGTTCATCAAAACGTCTCTCCTGGCTAAAGGCCTGCTGTGTCGGCACATTGCCCGGGGCCGCCTTGTAGAACTGCTCCACATCCGGGTCCTGGGTATGGAGAATATCCCACCGGTTGAGCGCCTCTCCCAGGGTCTTGGCGTGCACCGTCCCCTGTAGCGGGTGGACCAGCCCCTGCCGCTCCAGCTCGCCCAGAATCGCCATCACCCCACCGGCACGATGGACATCCTCCATGTGGTAGTCGGGGGTTGAGGGGGCCACCTTGCAGAGGTGGGGCACCTTGCGGGACATCCGGTCCATATCCTCCATCGTGAAGTTGACCCCCGCCTCCTCGGCAGCTGCCAGCAGATGGAGCACGGTATTGGTGGAGCCGCCCATTGCGATATCGAGTGCCATCGCATTCTCGAAGGATTTGAAGGTGGCGATAGAGCGTGGAAGTACCGACTCGTCATCCTCCTCATAGTAGCGTTTTGCCAGATCGACAATGCGACGCCCCGCCTCCAGGAAGAGCTCCCTGCGGTCGGCATGGGTGGCCAATAGGGATCCATTGCCAGGCAGTGACAGCCCCAACGCCTCGGTCAGACAGTTCATCGAGTTTGCGGTAAACATCCCGGAGCAGGAGCCGCAGGTAGGGCAGGCGGAGCGCTCCATCTCCACCACATCCTCATCCGAGACACTGTCATCAGCAGCAGAGACCATCGCATCCACCAGATCAAGATGGACCTCCTTGCCCTGTAGCACCGTCTTGCCGGACTCCATCGGGCCACCAGAGACAAAGATAACCGGGATATTGAGGCGCAGTGAGGCGTTGAGCATCCCCGGGGTGATCTTGTCGCAGTTGGAGATACAAATCAGTGCATCGGCGCAGTGAGCATTGACCATATACTCCACCGAATCGGCAATGATCTCGCGTGAAGGGAGGCTGTAGAGCATCCCCCCGTGACCCATTGCAATCCCATCATCAACCGCAATGGTATTGAACTCCTTGGCCACACCCCCCGCCTTCTCAATCTCTCGCGCCACCAGCTGCCCCATATCCTTGAGGTGGACATGGCCGGGGACAAACTGGGTAAAGGAGTTGGCAACCGCAATGATCGGCTTCTCAAAATCCTCATTCTTCATCCCGGTGGCACGCCACAGGGAGCGGGCTCCTGCCATGTTTCTGCCGTGGGTTGTGGTTCTGGAGCGATATTCGGGCATGGTCAACTTCCTGTCTGATAAAATATTTTGTAATTACAGCCGCAAAGTATACCTTTACCCCTTCGATGAACACAGCACACTCCACAACAAATTCAGCCCCACCAAAACTGCCAACCGTGGGGCTTTCACGCCGCCTCTTTGCCATGTTCTATGACGGCCTGCTGCTGCTCGCGCTGCTGCTGGTGGCAGCCGCGATCGGTACTGCATTTACCGGTGGTGAGGCGACAGATCCGGGCAACCCACTGATGACCACCTGGCTCTTCTTCGTTGCCTTCTTCTATTTTGCCTGGCCCTGGCTGCGGATGGGGCAGACGCTGGGAATGAAGACCTGGCGCATCCGGCTGGAGCGGATTGATGGCAAGCCTCTTACCCTCTGGCACATCCTGTTGCGCTTTATCAGCGCGATCCCCTCCATTGGTCTGGGTGGGATCGGACTGTGGTGGATGCTCTTCGACAAGGAGAAGCTGGCACTTCATGACCGCTTCTCCGAGACCCGACTGGTGGATATCAAGAAGATTTCGTCATGACCCCCGGCTCCTCTATCCTTGTATTGGGCGGTACCAATGCCTTTTTGGCCGTCGCACTGGGTGCATTTGGGGCCCATGGCCTGCAGGAGATCCTCACCCCCAAGACCCTGCAGACCTGGAATACAGCCGTTGACTACCACGGATTTCATGCGCTGGGCCTTCTGGCCATTGGCGCACTTGCCCCTACGGTTGAGAAGGCTGAGCGTGCCGGCTGGTGGATCACTGCCGGTATCCTGCTCTTCTCGGGCAGCCTCTATCTGTTGAGCCTGACCGGGATCAAGATCCTGGGAATGGTGACCCCCATCGGTGGGATCTGCTTTCTGGTTGGATGGCTGCTATTCAGCTGGTCTGCATACCAGCATTCCAGAGTGCGGTAACCACTGCAGATCCCTCAGCCCGATCCTGCCATCAATCCAGCACGTGGGAGACCAACCCATCAGCCAGCTTGGGCTCAAACCAGGTGGACTTGGGGGGCATCACCTCATTGGCATCGGCCACATCCATCAATGCCTCCATGGTTGTGGGGTAGAGGCTGAAGGCAACAGCCATCTCCCCGGAGTCGACCCGCTTCTCCAGCTCACCGAGGCCACGCATCCCGCCGACAAAATCGATACGATCATCGCGGCGTGGATCACTGATCCCCAGCAGCGGCTTAATCAGGTTGTTCTGAAGCAGGCTTACATCGAGGGAAGCAACTGGGTCATCAGAAGGCACCCGCTCTGGATGAACATCCAGTCGATACCACTGTCCATTGAGGTACATCCCAAACTGTGTTGGTCTGGATGGGCGTACCGCCTCACTGCTCATCTCCAGATCGAAGGAGGCTGCCACCTGTGCCAGTAGCTCATCCGCAGAGAGGCCATTCAGGTCACGAACGACACGGTTGTAGTCAAGGATCTTCATCTCATCATGGGCAAAGGCGACTGAGAGGAAGTACTGCGCACTCTCATTGCTGTTCTCCTTGGCCACCCGGGAGGCGGAGGCCGAGCGGTGGTGGCCATCGGCGATATAGAGCGCATCAGTTGCATCAAAGATCTGATTCAACTGCTCAATCCTGGCATCATCATCCAGTATCCAGAGCGCATGTCCAATACCATCATCTGCAATCAGGTCATAGAGTGGCTCCCCTGCCGCCACCTCATCAATGATCGCCTTCACCGCATCATCGGCGCGATAGGTGAGCAGCACCGGTCCGGTCTGTGCATTGAGTGCGGTAATCTGGCGCACCCGGTCATCCTCCTTCACCGGGCGGGTAAACTCATGCTTGCGTACCCGGTTGATGTCATAGGCCGCCACCGAGGCGCCAAAGACCAGCCCGGTCTGCAGATGATCCCCCCATGTCAGCCGATAGATGTAGTAGCAGGGCTTGTCGTCACGTATCAGCACCCCGTCATCAACCAGGCGCTGAAGATTCTCTGCCCCCTTGGCGTAGACCGCCGGGTCATAGGGGTCGGTCCCCTCCGGAAGATCAATCTCCGGTTTGGAGATATGGAGAAAGCTGTTGGGGCGCCCCTCTGCACGCACCCGTGCCTCGGCGGTATTGAGCACATCGTAGGGTGGTGCCACCACCTCCTCAGCACGTTCCGGGGTGGGACGAAGACCTCTGATTGGTGTTACTAACATAATAATTCCCTAAACAATTTTTCCAGGTTTCCAGAGCCCCTGATAAAACCCGCTCGACTCTATTTCAGCTTCTCTCGCAGGATCTGGTTCACCTGCCCTGGGTTGGCCTGCCCCTTTGAGGCCTTCATCACCTGCCCCACAAAGAAGCCCAGCAACTGCTCCTTGCCCGCCCTGAACTGCTCGACCTGGGCGGGGTTGGCAGCGATCACCTCATCGATCATCGCCTCAATGGCACCGCTGTCGGTAATCTGCTTCAGCCCCCTCTTCTCGATCACGCTATCTGCATCACCCTCTCCACTCCACATCGCCTCGAAGAGCTGCTTGGCGATCTTGCCGGAGATGGTGTTGTCGGCAATCCGCTTGATCATGCCGCCCAGCATCTCTGCGGTGACGGGTGAATTGGCCAGCTCGACCCCCTCTCGGTTGAGGGCGGCAGAGAGCTCACCCATCACCCAGTTGGCAGCCAGCTTGTTCTCTCCACCCGCTGACCCTGCAGCAGCCTCGAAGTAGGCTGCAAGCTCTCGACTCCCTGTCAGCACGCCGGCATCATAGGGGCTGAGGCCCAGGTGGGTGATAAAGCGGTGCTTCTTCTCGTTTGGAAGCTCCGGCAGCTGCTTGCGAATCGACTTGAGATAGTCATCATCCAGAACACAGGGCAACAGATCGGGATCCGGGAAGTAGCGATAGTCGTTGGCCTCCTCCTTGGAGCGCATGGACCGGGTCTCCCCCTTGTCCACATCATAGAGACGGGTCTCCTGAACCACCTCGCCACCATCCTCGAGGATATCCATCTGGCGCTCAAACTCGTAGCCGATCGCCCTCTCCATAAAGCGGAAGGAGTTGAGGTTCTTGATCTCGGCACGGGTACCAAACTCCTGCTGCCCCTCTGGGCGCAGGGAGATATTGACATCCATGCGGAAGGAGCCCTCCTGCATGTTGCCATCACAGATCTCCAGGTACTGCACCAGCGAGTGGATCTTCTTGGCATAGGCAATCGCCTCAGCGGCTGAGCGGATATCGGGCTCTGAAACGATCTCCAATAGCGGGGTCCCGGCACGATTAAGATCAATTCCACTCATCCCGTGGTAATCCTCATGCAGTGATTTGCCGGCATCCTCCTCCAGATGGGCCCGGGTCACCCCGATCATCTTGTTGCTGCCATCCTCCAGATCAATCTCGATCTGTCCCCGACCGACAATCGGGTGCTCAAACTGGCTGATCTGATACCCCTTCGGCAGGTCGGGATAGAAGTAGTTCTTGCGGGCAAAGACAGAGTGGTGGGCCACCTCGGCATCAATCGCGAGACCGAACTTGGTCGCCATTCGCACCGCCTCCCTATTGAGCACCGGAAGCACGCCCGGCAGCCCCAGATCGATTGCACAGGCCTGGGTATTGGGCTCCGCCCCGAAGGCGGTCGAGGCGGCCGAGAAGATCTTTGTCTTTGTTGCAAGCTGGGCGTGGATCTCCAGCCCGATTACCATCTCCCACTCCATTATTCGATCCCCTCTGGTGTACGTCTGTGCCAATCGGTCGCCTGTTGGTACTTGTGTGCCAGATTGAGCAGTTTCGCCTCAGCAAAGTGGTTGCCAATCATCTGCAGTCCAACCGGCATCCCGTCACTGAACCCGGCAGGGATCGAGATCCCCGGAAGACCGGCCAGATTGACCGCAATGGTGTAGATATCGGAGAGGTACATGGTGACCGGATCATCCGACTTCTCCCCCTGGCGGAATGCCGTGGTCGGGGTGACAGGCCCCATAATGACATCCACCTTGCCAAAGGCCGCATGGAAGTCCTCACTGATCAGACGACGCAGACGCTGCGCCTTGAGGTAATAGGCATCATAGTAGCCGGCAGAGAGCACATAGGCGCCAATCATGATACGGCGCTTCACCTCTGCCCCGAACCCCTCGCCACGGGAGCGCTTGTAGAGATCCTCAAGATCCGCCGGATCCTCACAGCGATAACCGTATCGAACCCCATCATAACGGGAGAGGTTGGAGGAGCACTCCGCCGGTGCCAGTACATAGTAGGTGGGCACCGCCAGTCCAGAGTTGGGGAGACCAATCTCAACAATCTCCGCACCCATCCTGCGGTACTCCTCAACCGCCTCCTCTACGACCTTGCCAATATTTCCATCAAGCCCCTCACTGAAGTACTCCTTTGGAAGCCCAATCCGCACCCCCTCCAGGGAGTCATTCAGGGTGGCCGTATAGTCTGGAACCTCCCGCTCCATGCTGGTGGAGTCCTTGGGGTCAAAGCCGGCCATCGCATTGAGCATCAGCGCTGCATCCTCGGCACTCTGGGTCATCGGCCCACCCTGATCCAGGCTGGATGCAAAGGCGATCATCCCCCAGCGCGAGACCCGTCCATAGGTTGGTTTCAATCCGGTGATGCCACACAACGCAGCCGGCTGTCGTATCGACCCTCCGGTATCGGTGCCCGTCGCGGCGGGTGCCAGTCGTGCAGCCACGGCAGCAGCGGAGCCACCAGAAGAGCCCCCGGGGACCATCTCCCTGTTCCATGGGTTGCTGACTGCTCCGTAGTAGCTGGTCTCATTGGAGGAGCCCATTGCAAACTCATCCATGTTGGTCTTGCCCAGCATGACCACCCCCGCCTGCTGCATCTTCTCTACCACAGTTGCATCATAGGGGGCGACAAAGTTGTCCAGCATGTGGGAGCCACAGGAGGTGCGCACCCCCTGGGTACAGAAGATGTCCTTGTGGGCAATCGGCAGACCGGTGAGTGGCCCGCCCTCACCCGATGCAATCCGGCTGTCGGCTGCAGCGGCCTGCTGCAACGCCTCCTCCCGGGTTACCGAGATAAAGCTGTTGAGTTCGGGGTCAAGTCGCCCGATTCGCTCCAGATAGTATTCGGTAAGCTCAGTACTGGAGATCTCTCCGCCCTGCACCATTCCGGAGAGCTCAGATAGTGTTTTTTCTTTCATTGTATCTTGTTGATAATATGGATTTTCAAGCGTGTGGCGGGTAGATCTCTATTCGATCACCTTGGGCACAAGGAAGAGGCCAGAATCGACCTGTGGTGCATTCTGCTGCAGCAGCTCACGCCGGTTCTCTTCGGTGACCACATCCTCTCTTAAACGCTGAACGGCATCATGCGGGTGCGCCAGTGGCTCCACCCCCTCTGTTGCAACAGCATTCATCTGGTCCACCAGGGAGAGGATCCCGGAGAGGTCATCGGCATAACCCGGAACGGCTGCATCATCAATCGCCAACCGTGCAAGGTGGGCAATTTTCTCTACATCTGACTTATCTAGTGACATTTTCCATCTCGTTTTCGGCATAACGCCCAGGGGGGCGTGCCGGATCAACCAAACGCAGTAAATTAACATATTAGCAACCTTGCCCCAACCCCCCACTACTGCTAAAGTCGCCGATTGCCATAACAACTACTATCACGAAGGAAATAAGGATGTTTGGACGTCTGTTTGGATTTTTTTCCAACGATCTGTCGATCGATCTGGGAACTGCAAACACACTGGTCTATGTGCGCAACCAGGGGATCGTGCTGAATGAACCCTCGGTGGTTGCCATCCGTGAGGAGGGTCGCGGCAACAAGTCAATCTCTGCTGTGGGTACCGAGGCCAAGAGGATGCTTGGCAGAACGCCCGGCAACATCACTGCAATTCGCCCACTCAAGGATGGGGTGATTGCAGATTTCAATATTACCGAGAAGATGCTCCAGTACTTTATCCACAAGGTACATGAGAATCGCTTCTTCAAGCCCAGCCCACGCGTACTGGTCTGTGTCCCCTGTGGTGCAACCCAGGTTGAGCGCCGTGCGATCAAGGAGTCTGCCGAGGGGGCGGGCGCACGAGAGGTCCACCTGATTGAGGAGCCGATGGCGGCGGCCATTGGTGCAGGTCTCCCGGTTGAACAGCCCGGAGGCTCAATGGTGGTGGATGTTGGTGGTGGCACCACCGAGGTTGCCATCATCTCACTGGCTGGCGTGGTCTACTCTGCCTCGGTCCGGGTGGGCGGTGACCGCTTTGATGAGGCTGTTGTGAGCTACGTCAAGCGCAACTACGGCAGCCTGATTGGTGAGGCCACCGCTGAGCGTATCAAGATGGAGATCGGGAGCGCCTTCCCTGGAAACGAGATCAATGAGATCGAGGTGCGTGGCCGCAACCTTGCCGAGGGGATCCCGCGCGCCTTTACCGTCAACAGCAACGAGATCCTGGAGGCCCTTCAGGAGCCCCTCTCCGAGATTATCCGTGCCGTCCGGGACGCCCTCGAGAAAACACCACCTGAACTGGCTGGAGACATCTCGGAACGGGGCATGATCCTGACTGGTGGCGGCGCACTGCTGCGCGACCTGGATCGACTCCTTACAGAGGAGACCGGCCTGCCGGTTGCGGTTGCAGAGGATCCACTCACCTGTGTTGCACGGGGGGGAGGACGCGCACTGGAGTTGATGGACGAGACAAGCAGTGACACCTTCCTGAGTGACTGATCTATTGTGAGCTGATTCCAGCACGTGCCTGCCAACGCTGCATCCCAGGGATCCATCTTCAGAAGGGGAGAGACCCTTGTACTGAAAATGGTTCTGCTGGCACTGCTCTCGGTTATTCTCATCGCAACCGATCACAGGCTGCAGAGGGCACACCAGTTCAGGCTCTGGATGGAGACCTCGCTCCACCCCCTGCAGCAGTTGATTGATCTCCCCGGTACCGTGGCCATTTGGGTCTCCGAGGGGGTCACCTCCAGAGAGACGCTGCAGGAGGAGAACGCCAGCCTGCAGAAGAAGAATCTCCTGCTGCAACAGAAACTCCAGAAGCTGGAGGCCATCGAGGCCGAAAACAGCCGCCTGAAGGCACTGCTGGGATCCTCATTCAGTTATGGTGACGACCGTGTACTGATTGCCGAGACCGTCTCTGTTGATCTGGAGAGCTTCAACCAGGAGGTTGTTCTCAACAAGGGGAGTTCCGACGGGGTTTATCTGGGACAGCCGGTTGTCGATGCCAGCGGCATCATGGGGCAGATCACCCGTGTCACCCCAGTCTCCAGTACAGCACTGCTGATCTCATCAAGCAGACACTCCATTCCGGTCCAGAGCCGAAGAAACGGGGTGCGCGCCATCGCCACCGGGATTGGCCGCTCCAACCAAATCGAGCTCCGTTTTCTCCCGAGCGGCAGTGATCTGATCCCCGGTGATACCCTGATCACATCCGGGCTGGGCGGACGCTTCCCCTTCGGCTATCCGGTCGGGACGGTGGCCTCTGTCAACCACCCTGAGGATCGGCCCTTTGCAGAGGCAGTGATCACCCCGGCCGCCTCACTGAACCAGAGCCGGGAGGTGCTGTTGATCTGGCCCGCAACCCAACCCTCAGCCAATGGGGGCAGCAATGGGGTGGAGGGAGAATGAGGGTCCGTTCACAGAGGGAGTGGCGGGGTGTGGCACTGCTCTTCTCCCTCGCCATCATTCTCACCCTGATCCCGCTCCCCGAGTCCCTGAGACCCTTTCGTCCCCACTGGATCACCCTGGCTCTCTTCTATCTCGGGGTCTTTCTGCCGCTACAGAGCGGGATGGTCCGAAGCTGGCTGCTGGGCATTGTGGTTGATGCCCTCACAGGCACCCTGTTTGGGGTTCATGCACTCACCTTTGCATTCACCACCTTTATTGCACTCCAGCTCCATCTGCAACTGCGTGTCTTCGTGATCCCCCAGCAGATGGTAGTCATTACCCTGCTGATCCTGGCCAATCTGGCCATTGAGGCGGTGATTCAGGCTGCCACCACGACAGCACCGCAAACCCTGCTGTTCTGGGGGCCACTGCTTACCACCCCCCTCTTCTGGCCCCCACTCTACCTGCTGGCTGAGCGTCTGGGCCGCAGATAATCCTGAAATCCCCAGTTGACCACTTTCAAAACTTGTAACCCAATGCAATTACTGGAAAAAATGATAATTACCCTATTCACTCACAGAGTGAGGGTCGTTACGCACCAGATTGCACGCACAGATGCATGCTTTACTACGTTACAACTCCTTGCAATAGCACACTATTCCGCGTCGTTGTGCCTTGTACTGCACACATCTGTACATACACTCTGGCACGCCCAACTGGGGAATCCAGGATAATGATTCCTGCCCTCAAGGATCACCACCATGAGTCGCGGCTCTTCCGCAGCCGGGCGACATTTGCCATGGGGCTGGTCTTGCTGGTTGTTTTGCTGTTGATACTCCGGATGTTCAACCTGCAGATCAGCCAGCATGACCATTTCACCACCCTCTCCAATGACAATCGTGTCCGCACCATCTCCATTGCCCCGCCCCGTGGCAACATCCTCGATCGCAATGGCATTGTGCTGGCGGAGAACCACACCACCTTCCGTCTCGAGATCACCCCCAGGCTGGTTCCGGATCTGGAGCAGACCCTGGAGAGCCTGGCACTGCTGATCCCCTACAGCGATGAGGATCTGGAGCGCTTCCATGAAGAGCGGCGCATCAACCGGAGTGGCCCACGACGCCTCAGCCCGATCCCCCTCCGCTTCTCTCTCACTGAGGAGGAGGTTGCCCGTTTCGAGGTCAACCGCCACCAGTTCCCCGGCGTCTCCATTGAGAATCGCCAGACACGCCACTACCCGCTCCACAACCTGACAGCCCACCTTATCGGACACATCGGAAGAATCAATGAGTCCGAGCTGCAGCAGATTGACCCTGTCCGCTACCGGGGTACAGAACATATAGGCAAGACCGGCATTGAGCACTACTATGAGGGGCTTCTGCACGGTACTCCGGGTGTACGCCAGGTGGAGAGCAATGTCATTGGGCGCACCATCCGGGTGCTTGAGGAGACTCAACCGACCCCGGGGGATGATCTGTTCCTGACTGTTGACAGTACACTGCAGGCCATTGCGGATGAGGCAATGGGGGAGCAGCGGGGTGCGGTGGTTGCCATTCAGCCGAAGACGGGGGAGATCCTTGCCATGCTCAGCAAGCCCTCCTTCAACGCCAACCTCTTCGTCAACGGCATCAGCCGGGTCGACTATCAGGCGTTGCGCGACTCCACGGAACGCCCCCTCTTCAACCGCTTCCTCCGTGGACAGTATCCACCCGGCTCCACCATCAAGCCGCTGGTTGGACTGGCCGGCCTGGAGACCGGACATATCCACGCCGATGAATCAACATTCTGCATCGGTTGGTACCAGATCAAGGGGTACAAGCACAAATACCGTGACTGGAAGAAGCGGGGACACGGTGATACCGATCTGGACAAGGCAATTGTTGAATCCTGTGACGTCTATTTCTACAACCTGGCCTACAAGATGGGGATTGATGTCATTAACCAGTATCTTGCGCAATTTGGTTTTGGAACAGAGAGTGGTGCCGACATTACCGGTGAGCAGCCCGGCGTTCTTCCGTCTCGCGAATGGAAAGAGGTCAACCGTGAGGAGCCATGGTATCCCGGAGAGACCCTCAGTGTCGGCATCGGCCAGGGCTTCTTTACTGTGACACCACTGCAGCTCTCCTCTGCCATTGCCACCCTTGCCAACCAGGGACAACGGATGCAGCCTCATCTGCTCTATGCAACCCGGGGCACGGGCAGCAGCATGCCACACCTGCAACCCCACCAGCCGCTTGATCAGATCCCCATTAAGGAGCAGTCCCACTGGGACCAGGTCCACGACTCCATGCGCCGTGTGGTCCACAGCAAGCGCGGCACTGCAAAGAGAATCGGCAAGCGGTCCCAATACACCATTGCCGGAAAGACGGGCACTGCACAGGTCTACACCATCAAGCAGGGGGACAAGTATGATGAGGATAGCCTGCCAGAACATCTCAGGGACCACGCCCTGTTTGTCGCCTTTGCCCCCCTGGAGGATCCGGAGATTGCCATCGCAGTGATTGTGGAGAATGGCGGCCATGGAGGCTCGGTTGCCGCCCCCATCGCCAAACAGGTGATGGACCGCTACCTGAACCCCTCAATTGAGGAGAGAAGCGGATGAGCAGCCACTCGGCCCTTGAGAGACGGGGCGTCGACAAGACCAGAAGACGCATCCCGCTCGCCTTCCGTCTCCATATCGACCTGCAGCTACTGGTTGGGCTGCTGATCCTGACGCTGTTTGGACTGCTGATCCTCTACAGTGCAGGTGGAGAGGATCCCGATATGTTCTCCCGCCAGATTACGCGAATTGTTGTCGCATTCTCCATCCTCTTTCTTGCTGCCCAGATTCCCCCACACTGGCTCAAGATCATCACCTTCTGGCTCTTTGTCATCGGGCTACTGATGCTGATTGCGGTACCTCTGGTTGGAGAGAGCCACAAGGGGGCACAGCGCTGGCTCAATTTCGGGGTCGTTCTGATCCAACCCTCGGAGATGATGAAGCTGATCATTCCGATGATGGTGGCTGCCTACCTCTCGGAACAGCATCTCCCGCCCAGCCCAAAACAGCTGCTGATTGCCGCCGCGATGATCCTCTTCCCAACCCTGCTGATTGCCAAACAGCCCGATCTGGGGACCTCGATGCTGATTGCAAGCTCCGGTTTCTTCGTCCTCTTCCTTGCGGGAATCTCATGGAGAATCATTGCCGGCATGGTCGCATCAGCAGGGGCCCTGCTCCCCCTGCTCTGGATCTATCTGATGAAGCCCTACCAGAAGCAGCGGGTCCTCACCTTTCTTGACCCGGAGAGTGATCCACGCGGGGCCGGATACCATATCATCCAGTCCAAGATCGCCATTGGCTCAGGAGGTGGGTTTGGAAAGGGGTGGCTCAACGGAACCCAGTCCCAGCTGGAGTTCCTGCCGGAGCGGCATACCGACTTCATCTTTGCGGTACTGGCTGAGGAGTTTGGTCTCCTCGGTGTACTGCTGTTGTTTGCCCTCTACCTCTTCATCATCTACCGCGGGCTGACCATTGCGATGGAGGCGCAGGAGACCTATACCCGACTGCTGGCCGGCGGCATCACCATGATCTTCTTCACCTACTTCTTTGTGAATGTGGGGATGGTGAGCGGCCTGCTGCCGGTAGTTGGACTGCCGCTCCCGATGGTCAGCTATGGCGGCACCTCCATGGTGACACTGATGGCCGCCTTCGGAATTCTGATGTCGATCCAGACCCACCGCAGACTTCTCGACCAGTAACCATGAACAACCGAATCCTGTCCCTCCTCTCCCTCCTTCTTCTCTCTGCCGTGGCATCGGCCACCTCCCAGCCACCCCCCTCAACGGAGGAAACCCCTCAACTGAGTGAACGGGAGAGTGTGCAACGCTTTATTGAACGGATGGTGGACCAGCACCAGTTTGAGCGGGAGCCACTGACCACACTGCTCAACCAGCTCACCCTGCGTGAAAGGAAGATCAGCCCCAAGACCTCCGCAGCAAAACGGAAGGCACGGATGACCAACCCGGCCGAGTCCCGCCCCTGGGCCGAGTATCGGGGCAAGCACATCAAGCCAGGAATCATCCGCAGGGGTGTCAGCTTCTGGAAGCAGCACAGGGAGACACTCGCCCGTGCCGAAGAGGAGTATGGTGTACCGGCCCATATCATTGTCGGCATCCTCGGTGTGGAGACCCGCTATGGCGGCTACATGGGGGATGATCCGGTCATCAATGCACTGGCAACCTTTGCCTTCAACTATCCCAGGCGGGAGCGCTTCTTCACCGCAGAGCTCGAGGCCTTCCTGCTGATGGCCCGCGAGGAGCAGCAGGACCCCTATCACTATCTGGGATCCTACGCAGGCGCAATGGGGATGCCGCAGTTCATGCCCAGCAACTACCGGAAACTGGCGGTTGATTTTGACCAGGATGGAAAAAAGGATATCTGGCATACCCCTGCCGATGCCATCGGCAGCATTGGCAACTATCTGCGCCACCATGGCTGGAGGAGTGGAGAGCCCATCGCAGTCCGGGCGAGCTACTCCCCACCACCGGGCAACAGGCCGACAGAGTGGCGAACGGAGCGTGGAGACTCCCTCTGGAGAGTTGCAGAGCGGCTCCAGCCTGGCGGCAATCACCGTGTTGAACCACTGATGGATGAGATCCTGAAACTGAATCCGCACGCCTTTATTGATGGGGATCCCAACCGGATGATGGCAGGGGTGACGCTGAAACTGCCCGGACCATCCGATACCCCCTACCGCCACCTGCTCATCAAGAAGCTGAAGCCCAAATACAGGGTGGGTGAGATCCTTGAGGCCGGTTTCCAGATCGAGGAGCCATACCCCTCTGATGCCAAGGCGCTGCTGCTGGAGCTGAAGGGGGCAGAGGGGACCGAGTTCTGGATTGCACGCCACAACTTCTATGTAATCTCCCGCTACAACCCCAGGACCCTCTACACCATGGCGGTATTCCAGCTGGGAGAGGAGATTCGCAGTGCCTATGAGAAGCAGGAGCAATAGGTTGGAGAGGATGGTCTGGAAGTGGATTTCGGATACCTTTCTGGTGACCGTCAGTGGCATGGAGGCCACTGTCGAGTACACACGGATGTGCTTGCTACGTGTCACCAGAAAGGTATCCGGAAGCCACGATACTGACGGCACAACTCCTGCCCGGTTACTCCCTCTCACTCTCATGCTCCTACTTGCCGGCTGCAGCTCTACAGCAGACAGGGAGTCCATCATGCACCCCTCGGCAGCCGTTGATCCGGCATCCGTACCCAATGCCACCCCCAGAGTGGAGCCTCGCTGCAAGTATGGAAACATGGAGTCCTACAAGGTACTGGGCAAAACCTACCGCCCGCTGCGCTCTGCGGCTGGATTCCGCGAACAGGGTATTGCCTCCTGGTATGGACCCAATTTTGACGGCAAACCGACATCCTGCATGGAGCGTTACGACATGTACAAGATGACCGCCGCACACAAGACCCTGCCTCTTCCCAGCTATGTCGAGGTCACCAACCTGAACAACCTGAAAAAGATTGTTGTTCGGGTCAACGACCGGGGACCCTTCCATGAGGGGAGAATCATCGACCTCTCCTACACGGCGGCCTGGAAGCTCGACATCATCAAGCAGGGGACAGCCCCTGTATCGATTCGGGTGGTGGATCCGGGAGAGAGGATCACACCCTCGCAGGGTGCAGCCGAATACCTGCAGCTTGGCCTCTTCTCGAAACAGGGAAATGCCGAGGCGCTACAGCAGAAGATTGCACAACGCATTACTGTGCCGGTAGAGATCAGGGCGATCCAGCGAGAGGGAAAAACCCTGCATCAGGTCCTGATCCGGCAGCAGTCCGGCCACTTCTCCACTCAGACCATCCGTGATCAACTCAGGAAAATGGGGATCGAAGGGGTCATTAAAAACAGATAGAATAGGTTTTTCGAGAGAGATTCAACATGAGACAGAATATCCCCATGCCCAAAATCAACCGAACGGCCAGCTATCTTCTGATTGTGCTGTGGACCATGATCACAACGAGCGTCACTGCCGCGCCGCGCATCATCCCCAAGGCCCCGTCGGTTGCTGCAAGCGGATATATCCTGATGGACTTTGATAGCGGACATGTCATCACCTCGGGAGAGAGCCAGAAGAGAGTGGCTCCCGCCAGCCTGACCAAGATCATGACCTCCTATGCCATCTTCAGTGAGCTGAAGCAGGGCAATATCCAGATGAGCGACGAGGCCACCATTAGTGAGAAGGCGTGGCGAACCGGCGGCTCCAAGATGTTTATCGAGGTTGGGAAGAGGGTCCCGGTCGAGGCCCTGCTCAAGGGGATGATCATCTCCTCCGGCAATGATGCCAGTGTCGCCCTGGCTGAACATATTGGTGGGGCCGAGGAGACCTTTGCCGAGCTGATGAACCAGTATGCAGAGATACTGGGAATGAAAAACAGCCAGTTCAAGAACGCAACCGGCATGCCGGACGAGGGACACTACACCAGTGCAGAGGACATGGCGATTCTCTCGCGCGCACTGATCCGGGATTTCCCCGAGTACTATCCGCTCTATGCCGAGAAAGAGTTTGTCTACGGCAAGGAGCTGAAGAGCGGCAAACCGATCAAGCAGTCCAACCGCAACAAGTTGCTGTGGCGGGATGAGAGTGTGGATGGCCTGAAGACAGGCTATACCGAGGCTGCAGGATACTGCCTCGCCTCCTCAGCCAAACGGGACGGGATGCGCCTGATCTCGGTGGTGATGGGAACCGACAGTACCGAGGCCAGGGCCCGTGAGACGCAGAAACTGCTCAATTTCGGTTTTCGTTTCTACGACACCCAGACCATTACCGATCCTGGGCAGGTGCTGGCCTCTCCACAGATCTGGAAAGGGGCGCAGGAGACCATCAATGTCGGAACAACCGAGGCCCTGACTGTCACGCTTGGGCGCAACCACTTCAAGGATCTCCAGTCCGAGGTGATCCTCTCCACTGAGGAGATCATGGCCCCGGTTGAGGCGGGGACCCCACTGGGAACCCTCATCTTCACGCTGGACGGAAAAGCGGTTGCCGAGACCCCGCTGGTGGCGCTGGAATCTGTTGCCGAGGGGGGGCTCTGGGACAACATGGTGGATGCGGTCGAACTCTGGTTTCAATAAGATTGGGGTCAGGCTTGCCTTGTTGTAGTTATTGCATGAGGAGAGCCTGGACACTGACTGGAACAATTCAAATAACTACAACAAGGCAAGCCTGACCCCATGACTGTCTACCTGAATGGCTCCTTTCTGCCGCTTGACGAGGCCACAATCCCTGTACTGGATCGTGGCTTTCTCTTTGGGGATGGTGTCTATGAGGTCATTCCGGTCTACGGCAGAGCACCTTTCCGCCTGCAGCAACACCTGCAGCGGCTGGAGAACAGCCTGAATGAGATCCGAATCAGCAACCCACACTCCGGTTCAGAGTGGGCGCAGTTACTGACCGAGCTGATCGAGCGCAACCCCGAGGAGGATCAATCCCTCTACCTGCAGGTGACCCGTGGGGTGGCCCCCAGGGATCACCTCTTTCCGGACCATACCCCCCCTACCCTCTTCATGATGAGCAACCCGCTGCTCGGCTCTCCGGTGGAGGTTCTTGAGTCCGGTGTCGCTGCAATTACTGAAGAGGATAGCCGCTGGAGCCGTTGCAATATCAAGTCCATCAGCCTTCTTGCCAATGTGCTTCACCGTCAGCATGCAGTTGACCATGGGGCAAAAGAGTCGATTCTGATTCGTGATGGCCTGGTCACGGAGGGGGCCGCCAGTAACATATTCATCACCAATGGCAGCGTTGTGGCAACCCCACCCAAGGGGCCCCACCTGCTGCCCGGTGTCACCCGCGATCTGATTCTGGAGCTTGCCCAGCAACGGGGGCTGGATACAAGGGAGGAGGAGATCACAGAGGAGCGGTTACAGGGTGCCGCCGAGATCTGGATTACCAGCTCTACCAAAGAGGTGGTTCCGGTAACCACACTCAACCGAAAACCGGTTGGGGACGGGACACCCGGCCCCATCACACTGCAGCTTCACCATGAGTTGCAGCGCTTCAAACAGCAGTTCCGCAATGGTGTAGATTCATGACCAGCCCAGAAAACCCGGAAGAGACACTACTGGAGTTTCCCTGCCCCTTCTCCATCAAGGCAATGGGGCGGGAGGGTGATGACTTCGATGCCCATGTTGCCGCGCTGGTGCGAAAACATGTTCCCGACCTGGGGGAGGGGGCAATCAAGACCCGCCCCAGCAAAAGGGGAAACTTTATCTCGGTTACCGTTACGATTACCGCGACCAGCAAAAAACAGCTTGATGAGATCTACCATGAGCTCACGGAAGATCAGCGGGTCATTATGGCACTGTAACAGTGGCGAAAGAGATCACCATACGCCGGCCAGGTAACGTCCCCTATGAGCCCACCTGGCGCAGTATGCAGGAGTTTACCGAACAGCGAACGGCCGATACCCCGGATGAGTTCTGGATTGTTGAGCATCCACCCGTCTTTACCCTCGGAAGGGCTGCCAAGGAGGAGCACCTGCTCAACCCGGGTGATATCCCGGTCGTACGGATCGACCGTGGCGGACAGGTCACCTATCACGGACCGGGGCAGCTGGTTCTCTATACCCTGATCGACCTGCAACGCAGAGGACTGGGGGTACGTGCCCTGGTCGACATGATGGAGCAGGGTGTTATCCGGTTGCTGGGGGATTTCGCAATCGATGCCGTGTCCCGCAGGGATGCCCCCGGCGTCTATGTGGATGGGGCCAAGATCGCAGCCGTCGGTCTTCGGATCCGCAAGGGGTGCAGCCTCCATGGACTCAGCCTTAATCTGGATATGGATCTGGAGCCCTTCTCCAGAATCAATCCATGTGGCTACCGGGGACTGCCTGTTACACAGCTCTCAAGCCTGATCGAGATGCCGGACTCCCGTACCATCCAGGAGCAGCTGGTTGGCCACTTGCTGGAACAGTTACAATAATCCTAATGAAATCACGCAACCGAGGCACAAGGTCGTGCAACCCCTCATCACACCAGCGAGGTGCGGAAAAGGTCTCCCGCATCCCGGTCAAGGTGGTGCCAACCACCACCCCACTGCGCAAGCCGGAGTGGATCCGTGCAAAGGCCCCGAGGGGAGACGGTGTCTCCACCATCCGCCAGCTGCTGCGTGAGGGTTCACTGAACACCGTCTGCGAGGAGGCATCCTGTCCCAACCTGGGGGAGTGCTTCTCTCATGGCACAGCCACCTTCATGATCCTCGGTGATGTCTGCACCCGCCGCTGCCCCTTCTGTGATGTCGCGCACGGCAAACCACTCCCCCCGGATCCGCAAGAGCCTCAACAGCTGGCGGATGCGATCTCCGAAATGGGGCTGCGCTATGTGGTGATCACCTCCGTCGATCGTGATGACCTGCGCGATGGGGGTGCCCACCACTTTGCCGACTGCATCGAGAAGATTCGAACCGCCAGTCCCGCCATCCAGATCGAGATACTGGTCCCCGACTTTCGAGGTCGTGAAAATATCGCCCTGGAAATCCTCAGCCAGTCACCGCCCGATATCTTCAACCACAATCTGGAGACTGTACCCCGCCTCTACAGGCAGAGCCGCCCTGGTGCCAGCTATGAGGGGTCCCTGAAACTGCTCGAGGCGTTCAAGGTGCACAACCCAGCCATCCCCACCAAGTCCGGCATCATGCTGGGGCTGGGGGAGGAGATGGAGGAGATTCACGCCCTGATGGAGGATCTGCGCGCCCACAATGTAGATCGCATCACCCTCGGTCAGTATCTGCAACCGAGCAGACACCACCTTCCCGTGGATCGCTATATCCATCCCGACGAGTTTGAGGCACTACGAGTTCGCGGGGAGGCGATGGGGTTCAGCCATGTTGCCAGCGGCCCGATGGTACGCTCCTCCTACCATGCCGACCTGCAGGCGGCTGGAGAGGTGGTGCAGTGACCGACCCGTTCCGCTCCCCGGAGGATTTCTGGGACGCCTTCAACCAGGGGTTCCTTCCGCTGCTCAACCATGATCAGCTGGGGACCTTCATTCTGGTTCTGGCCAATGCCAGTTTTGACCCGACGCTGCAGCAGGGGCTGAAGGGGCCACTCCAGAAGCGTTTCAAGAAACTCTACCAACGCCTTGAAAGCCAGCTCCTCAACGGGGAGGTTCCGGCAGAGAGTGAGGAGGATCTGCTGGTCTTCCTCAAGATCGCAACGGTTGGGTTGGATCGCATTGCCACCAGCCAATCCAGGGTGGTCGATGGGTGGGAGCTCCACTTCAATCCACTGCGTGCCCTCCGCCCGCGCCGCATCTCTGCCACAGTGGGTGGGGAGCTATCACTCCCCTTCTCCCGGGAGGGTTTCCACTTCAACAAGCCGTTCATGGAGAAGGAGATCTTCTGGAGTGGTGAGCTGGAGAGGAAACCGGTGGACCTCTACTACAACAAATACCCCTTTACCCAGGGGCATGGGCTGCTGGTGCCGGAACGGGGCAGGGAGAATCCGCAGTTGCTGACCGAGGAGTACCACCACTACCTCTCTCAGCTGGCCGTCACACTCGGTGACACGCTTCCAGGCTCCGGCTTCGGCTACAACAGCTATGGCGCCTACGCCTCAGTCAACCATCTCCACTTCCAGATGTTTCTGCGCGAAGCCCCCTTCCCGATTGAGGCCGAACAGTGGGGCCACAACGGGGGGAATCAACCCTATCCTGCCACCTGTTACAGAACCGGTCACCCCGCACAGGCATGGGGCTGGATAGAGCGCTGTCACCAGCAGAGGACCCCCTACAATCTACTCTATATTGGGGGACAGTGTTACCTGCTTCCCCGCACCCGACAGGGGGCAGAGACCCCACCCCACTGGAGTAGTGGCTTCTCCTGGCATGAGATGGCGGGTGGAATATTGACCAGCAGTCGAGACGGCTTTGATGAGATCACCGCTTCCGCAGTTGAGTTGCTACTCAACAAGGCAGGCAGTTATCTGGAGAGCTGACGGCAGTGGGAGAGGTAACGCGGCTATCCCGCTGGTCACCAGCTGAGTCGGTATCGCAATGAGGCTGCTGGATCATCGCCAACCGGCTCATCCAGCTCAATAAAGAGTGACTTGTCCTCAGTCAGTGAGATTGTTCCACCCCTGACAGCCGTGCCAACAGCACTTAGGGAGTGTCGGGCAATACCCTCGGAGAGACCGACCCTGCCCAGACCATCCAGCAACAGGGATTCTGTAGTATTCCTGATCTGATGTCGATTACGCTCTACAGAGCGGTTGTACTGATCCATGGCTGTTGTTCCTCCACCAATGGAGTGGCCGCCATTATTCCAGCTGCCATAGCTGAGGGCATCACCAGAGGCAGTGGCCTCCATGGAGAGCATGGAACCCATAAACAGTGCAACGATGAAGAGCAGGACTCTATTCACTCATTTAACCCCCGGTAGCTACACCTGTAACCATATACCCAATGCTACAAATACGAAATTAATTTTCTCAATTGGGGATAAAATATTTCAAGATATAACCTGCTTTGGTGCCATTTCGTTGAGACGACTCTAACAAGGCAACCGCTCCATCAGGTAACAGAGGCAATCCTGCCGAATCACCTCCTCATCCCGGGTCAGCATGGAGGGCATCACCGCCCTTGTGGTGCGCAGCTGCCCACTCTCCACCGAGAAAAAGTGGTCCCCCACATCCTCCCCCGCCTCACTCCAGACCTCAACGTGGTCAACACGCCCTGAACAGACCTCACCAAAACTGGTTCCTGCCGGGATCTCCTGAAAATTGAGCCGATCCAGATCCTCCTCAAAACAGAGATCCAGTGCCCCCTCATGCGCAGTCGCACCAAACCCGAACCGAACCTTCTCGGGGACCCTGACCGTCGCCACGGTATGGAAGAGATCCAGATCACCATGGGCAACCGGGTGGGATGGAATCTCGGCAAGGTTGAGGCAGCTATCAAGAAATTGGTGCGCATGCTCCACCCCATGTGGCTCGCCTGGCCGTCCACACTCCACGGTAACCGCAGGGCAGATCGCCGACATTGCAATCGACTGGACCTCGGATGGCTGGGTAAAGTAGACCACGGTACGGCTAAACAGCGTGGCCAGATGGAGGTGGCTGTTCTCCAGTGCATTGACACAGCCGTAATGGGGGTTGCGCCCGGTATTGTTGTGGATATCAACACTGGCAAAGGGCCTGCGTTGTCGCATCTGCTCCACCACCTCCTGCACCATCTGCTGCTCTGGCCCCTCTCCCCCGCTCCAGATCCGGTTGTAGTCGGGCTGCTCGGGCAGGTGACGCGCCCCTGCCGATGCCGCAGCGACATTTCCAACAAAAAATGAGAGGGAGCGGGGAAGAGTACGATCCCGGTACTCCCTCAGCAGGGTACGTAGTGCCAGCCAGCCGGTCGTCTCATTTCCATGGAGCAGCACTGTGACAAAGAGTGGCTCCCTGCGACGTCCCTGCAGGTGAATCAATGTGGGGCCCGAGAGAAGTGTATGGAGCCGGTCCGCCTCCAGATTCAGCAGCCCTTCCGGTATTCTCTCCAGTATTGTCAACATATGATCGATATCAGTGGCCTGTTGATACCCTTTTCAGGGGCGTTGCGCGACCTCGTTCCTCGGTTGGTAGCCAGGGACGGCTACCATCGAGCGAACAGGGATGTTGTACAGCGTACCCTGAAAAAGGTATCAGCAGAGCCATCGGGCCACATATATTTAACATCAATCCATCTCCCATTGGTGAACCGGATTCCCGGAGCGCTGCCCCTGCAGATAGCTCTCCAGCAGCCCCTCCATCTCACGCCCATTGCGTGCCACCCAGCCACGCTGCCAAACCGCCCCATTCTGCCCCTTGCTGATCCGCCCCTCAATGATCTCCAGCCATGGGGCCCACTCCTCCCTCTCCAGCCCCAACCCCTCAAACCCGGAGACCGCAAGCGGCAGCAGCTCCTGCTGCAGCAGCTCCCGGACTGCTACACGTCTCCCCCCCTCCCAGCGTACACTTCCCGCCATCCCGTGGCGGGCAGAAAGATAGAAGTTCTCTTTTGCCACGGAGAAGGGGAGAGTGGAAACAGCACGCCCCGGGTTCTGCACCATCCCCATCACCAGCCCCACGAAGAAGACGCTGTTTGCCACCACATCCAGTGGTGTTGGGCCCGCTGAGGCAACCCGGTGCTCAATGCGCAGGCCGGGACTCCCCTCCGCATCAAACCCCACCAGAGGACGATTCCAGCGCCAGATGGTGCCGTTATGGAGCATCAGATTGGAGAGCTGTCCGGGTGGGTCCGGCTGACACATGGGCAGCATCACCGGGTAGTGGTCAAGATTCTCCTGGAAGACCTCAAACAGGCTCTTTTCCACATAACCGGTACCAAAGCTGACACGCCCCAGCCCCAAACTGTGGGCCAGCGGATCGACGTTGACCGCCTGCTCGAAGAGCGGGATACGGCTGTCATCCCACAGATCCTCCCCAAATAGGTAGGGGGAATTCGCACAGAGTGCCACCATCGGTGCAGAGAGCCTGATTGCTGCATTGAAGGCATCGGCCGACTGATGAAAAGGGAGCTGGAGATGGATCTGCAGTGAGGTGGCACCCGCCTCCATCATCACATCATGGTGAATCAGATCCAGATGGTCCCTGCCATCAATATGAAAGTGGAGCGGTGAACCGCTGCGCATCCGCATCACCTGCTCATTCAACGCCCGGTAGCGCTGCAGTTTGCTCATGTTGGCCAGGGTCAGATCCGCTGCCCGGAGGGTGGGGAGGATCCCGACCATTGCAAGCCCCAGATCCATTCCGCTGGCCACCCTCCCCGCCTCGCTCCAGGTGCGGTCCAGCTCATCGGACAGCTGGGTAAAGGGGGAGCCGGAGAGTGGCTGCGGGGTTCCATTGAGCTCGATATTGAAACTGGCCAGCTCCGGTACCACCAGCGGATTATCCATTGCCTCCAGAAAGGGGGCGTTGGATGGGGCGGGACGCAGGGCGGCGTCCACCAGCCACGCCTCCAGCTCGAAACCGACGACAGGCTCTGTTCCCTGAAATCGCCCCTCGGAGAACCATGCACCCAGCAGTGCGGTCTCCTGTTCCAGCACCTGTTCAAAGCGGCGGAAGTCCCGCTGCTGGAAATGGTCTGTAGTGATCTCCTGCCCCATGAGGGGACTATATCACCCGCGCTTACTCAGGAAACCCCTGAAGCGTCTCCAGACGCTCCGGAGTGCCGACATCGGACCAGTGCCCCCGGTAGTGTTCGCCGGAGAGCATGCCTCGATCCACCGCATCGAACAGCAGGGGGGGCAGCGGGAAACGGCCCGGGGCAACCCCATCAAAAAAAGAGGGGTGAAAAACGGCAATGCCACTGTAGGTTAGCTGGGCTCCCTCACCACCCCCATATCCAGTGACAATACCATCCTGTAGCAGGAAATCCCCCTCCGGGTTGTGGCCAGGGTTGTCAACCAGCACCAGATGGGCAGATCCGCCCCCTACCTCACCCAATCCCGAGAATGGATAGTCGGTGAAGATATCACCATTGACAACGATAAATGGCGCCCCTCCCAGCAGCGGAAGCGCCTGGACAATACCGCCACCGGTCTCCAGCGCCTGCTCCGGCTCGGGTGAGTAGT
>CAZYJG010000015.1:0-24868 GCA_964647745.1 uncultured Piscirickettsiaceae bacterium | reverse complement strand
CAATTCCCTTTGGCCCCTTCCTTGCACTGGCGGGATGGATCACGCTGCTCTGGGGGGGATCCCTGGAGAGCCTGCCCACAACTATCGGCCTCTGGCTATTTGGGGTCTGAGCGATGATCCGTATTGGCCTAACCGGGGGGATCGGCAGCGGAAAGAGCACCGTTGCAGCGCTGTTTGCAGCACTGGGGGTGCCGATCATCGACACGGACCAGATGGCACGCAGGGTTGTCCAGCCTGGGACTAGCGGCCTGGAGCAGCTCATCCGTGCACTCGGCCCCGGGATTGTGACCGATGAGGGGGTGCTGGATCGTGCAGCACTGCGCAGGAGGATCTTTTCCGACCCTGCAGAGCGGGAGGCCGTGGAAGAGATTCTCCACCCATTGATCGCGCAGGCGCTGGAGAGGGAGGCCAGAGAGATTGATGCCCCCTATCTGATTCTGGTCATCCCACTGCTGATTGAGAATAGGCGGTTCTTCTCAACCGGGGATGGAGCGATCCCGATTGACCGCATCCTGGTGGTTGATGTTCCGGAGCAGCTGCAGGTCAGACGGGTGGTGGAGCGTGACCAGGTTCCGGCTGCAGAGGTTGAGGCCATTCTCAGGACACAGGCCAGCAGAGAGGAGCGTCTGCAGCGGGCGGATGATCTGATTCTTAATGATGAGACTGGCAACCTTCCGCAGCAGGTGGAGCGACTCCACAGGGCGTATCTTGCGCTTCAGTGAAAACTCATTGAGAATAGGGCATTAATCTCAGTTCGCCAAAGGTTGCCTCTTGTCAGAAACCATCATCTATGAACAGCCCCTGAATGAGCGCATCCGTACCCTGTTGCGTCTGGAGTCGCTGTTCAGGAATATTCAGGACACCATCAGTGAGCCCGCCCCGGCAAGCAGCCATGCAACACTGGAGAGGCTGGAGGAGATTCTGACCCTGACCGATCGCTCCGAGCTGAAGAAGGATCTGATGAAGGAGCTGGAGCGGAACTACCTGACACTCTCTGCCCTGAAGGAGCGCTCCGGGGTCAACCACAAACAGCTGGATGACTTTCTCAGCCGGCTCAAGCAGCTGAACCGGGAGCTGGATGCCGAACGGGGCAAGCCAGGACAGGAGATCCGCAACTCGGAGTTTCTGAAAAGCTTTCGGCAACGCTCCGGGATTCCCGGTGGGCTCTCCGATATCGATTTCCCCCACTACCACTTCTGGCTCAACCTGCCTGCAGAGGAGCGCATTGGGTCGCTGACCAACTGGGTCTCCTGCTTTGATACCGTTCGTGAGGCGGTGAGTCTGGTTCTGGACATGATCCGCCGAAGTGCGACGCCATCAACTATGGTTGCCACCAATGGCTTCTACCAGCACAGCCTTGACAAGGATACCCCCTATCAGCTGATCCGCGTCACCCTGCCCGCAGGCTCCCCCTATTATGTGGAGATCAGTGGCGGGAGACACCGCTTCTCGGCACGAATGATGGTCCCCAACCTGACGGAACGTCCAACCCAGGCCACGGAGGATGTCTCCTTCCAGTTGACCACCTGTATTCTGTAGAGGCTAGAGGCTTATCCCCTCTGGCTCCAGAAGGCGCGGATTGCCGCCACCCCATGACCCCCATGCAGACGTGCCTGACCGATATGGCTCTGGTCAACACCGCCCAGCGCATAGATCGGATAGGGTGCAGCCCGAACAAGCTCCGAGAATCTCTCCCACCCCAGCGGCTCACGGTCAGGGTGGGTCTTGGTGGGCAGCACCGCAGAGAGCACAGCGAAGTCGACACCAATCTCTGCTGCACGGGCAATCTCCTCCCCATTGTGGAGTGAGGCGGAGATCAGCAGCCCCTCCCTCACCGGGCGACCAGACAGATCCCTGAGGCGGTGACCATTGAGATGGATCCCATCCGCCCCCACCCGATCCACCCAGTCCGGATCACCATTCAACAATACCCTGGCCCCGTGCTGATGGCTCTTCTCAACCACATCACCAGCAAGCTCCAGATAGGCCTCCGCATCGAGCTCCGGCGCACGAAACTGCAGCAGCTGAATCCCCTGCTCCAGCACCTGCTCCAGTCTGCGGAGAAAGTCATCACTCCCCTCTGCCCTGCCGGTAATCAGATATCGATCTGGCAGCTGTAGTGCAGTAATGACGGGACGGTCTGCTGCGGGAAACTCCCCGGGATCCAGCGCCTCTGCAGCAGACCAGCGGATCTGCTGTCCATCCATCCCCTCCGGTGTACCCGAGAAGCTTGTCACCTCCCAGATATCCAGCAGAATGGATTGGTCCGGATAGTGGTGGGGAATCTGGATCAGCGGCAGTGCCTCCTCCAGCTCGATGGAGAGCTCCTCTCTGAGCTCACGTTGCAACCCCTGAAGTGGGGCCTCATCCCGATCCAGCTTCCCGCCGGGGAACTCCCAGAGCCCCCCCTGGTGGAGATGGTCATGGCGCAGCGAGGTCAATATCTCCCCACTGCTGTTTCGGATAACCCCCGCAACAACATGAATCATCAGGTTCTGTACTCGGCATTAATGGTTACGTAGTCGTGGGAGAGGTCTGTGGTCCAGACCGTCTCGCTTGCAACCCCACGTCCGAGGTCAATCCGGATGGTGACCTCCTCTCTATCCATCACCGACTGCCCCTGCTCCTCCCGATACCCTGCGGCACGCCCCCCATGCTCGACAATACAGACCTCATCCAGCCACAGTGTCACTGCATCGATCTCCAGCCCATCCACCCCTGCACGCCCCACGGCAGCAAGAATGCGTCCCCAGTTGGGGTCGGAGGCGAAGAGTGCCGTCTTGACCAGCGGGGAGTGGGCAACCGTAAAGGCTACATCCAGCGCCTCCTCTCCGCTCCTGGCCCCATCCACCTGAATGGTTACAAACTTGGTTGCCCCCTCTCCATCACGCACCATCTTCTGGGCCAGTTCAATGGCCAGTGACTGCAGCGCCTGGATAAATTGGCTGGATGCTCTGCCATCTCGCTCCATCAGCTGGGGCAGTCTGCTCTCCCCCGTTGCAACAACCACAAAGGAGTCATTGGTTGAGGTATCCCCATCCACCGTAATACGGTTGAATGAGCGGTTGACCACCTCATCCACCATCTCCTGGAGCAGGCCACGATCCACTGCGGCATCGGTGGCGACATAGGCCAGCATGGTCGCCATCCCCGGGTGGATCATACCGGAACCCTTTGCAATGCCGGTAATGGTGACCTGGTGGCCGTCAATCTCCAATCGGCGGCTCGCCCCCTTGATCACGGTATCGGTCGTCATGATGCCATGGGCAGCATCCTCCCATCCGCTCTCCGAGAGGGATGCAACCGCATCGGCCAGTCCATTGACAATGGCGCCAACCGGAAGTGGCTCACCAATCACCCCGGTGGAGAAGGGGAGAACCTCCTCAGGTGCAGCAGAGACCAGCGCTGCCAGGGCATCACAGACCTGTTCTGCATCCCTTCTCCCGTCGGAGCCGGTACCCGCATTGGCATTCCCGGTATTGGTGACCAGATAACGGGGGGCAGATTGCTCCAGGTGCTCCCTGCAGAGGGTAACGGGGGCGGCACAGAATGCATTCTGGGTAAAGACGGCCCCAATGGTGGAGCCCTCGACACACTCCATCACCACCAGATCACGGCGATCCGGATAACGTATACCGGCCCTGGTTGTGCCGAGAGAAAATCCGGCAACCGGGTGCATCTCTGGAAAGGTCACAACACCTGCGGTCATTGCTGTCTGGATCCCCCTAGTTCAGCTTTCCGCAGCACTGCTTGTATTTCTTCCCGGATCCACAAGGGCAGGGCTCGTTCCTCCCCACCTTGCGCCCCTCGCGGACAAAGGGCTTGGTCTCCTCCCCGGCCGCCATCTCCTCCACCTCCTCGGATGCGGAGAGGGTTCCGGAGGGTGCATGCTGAAACTCCATCTCACTGCTCTGACGACGCTGCGCCTCCACCGCCTCAACATCCTCTTCGGTACGCACCTGGACCCGGGTCATGATTCCGAGCGCATCGTGCTTCATCCGCTCCAGCATAGCGGAGAACATCTCGAAGGACTCCCGCTTGTACTCCTGTTTCGGGTTCTTCTGGGCATAGCCACGCAGGTGAATCCCCTGACGCAGGTGATCCATCGCCTGCAGATGCTCCTTCCACTGATGATCCAGCACCTGAAGCATGACCGCCTTCTCGAAGTGACGAACCGTCTCCGACCCCGCCAGCTGCTCCTTCTCCGCATAGATCCGCTCCAGCTCCTGGATGACACGCTCCCGCAGTGTCTCCTCATGGAGCTCCTCATCCTCACTCAGCCAGCCACTGACATTGAGTTCAAGATCAAACTCCTGCTTGAGGGCAGACTCCAGGCCGGGAACATCCCACTGCTCCTCCATGCTCTGTGGGGGAACAAAGTGGTCCATGATCTGATGTACCACATCCTCCCGTATGGCATGGACGGTATCCGAGATGTCCTCGACATCCATCAGTTCATTGCGCTGCTCATAGATCACCTGTCGCTGATCATTGGCCACATCATCAAACTCCAGCAGCTGCTTGCGGGTATCAAAATTGTGCCCCTCAACCTTGCGCTGTGCATTCTCGATTGCGCGGTTGACCCAGGGGTGCTCGATCGCCTCGCCCTCCTCCATGCCGAGCTTCTGCATCATTCCGGCCATGCGCTCCGATGCAAAGATTCGCATCAGCGGATCCTCCAGCGAGAGGAAGAAGCGGCTCGATCCGGGATCACCCTGACGACCTGCACGTCCACGCAGCTGGTTATCAATTCGGCGGGACTCATGGCGCTCCGTTCCGATGATATGGAGCCCGCCGGAGTCCAGTACCTGCTGGTGTCGCTTCTCCCAGTTGTTTCGGGCCTCTTCTCTGGTGGCGCTCTCCACATCCTCTCCCAGGGCCTGCAGTTCTGCCTCCAGATTCCCCCCCAGCACAATATCGGTTCCACGCCCCGCCATATTGGTGGCAATGGTTACGGCCCCGGGTGCACCTGCGTGCTCAACAATATGGGCCTCACGCTCATGCTGTTTTGCATTCAGCACCTCATGGGAAATCCCCTCCTTCCTGAGCATATCGGAGATCAGCTCCGAGTTCTCAATGGATGCTGTACCCACCAGTACCGGCTGCTGCTTCTCCATGCAGGCCCGTATATCCTCAATAATCGCACCGAACTTCTCTGTTGCCGTGAGATAGACCAGATCGGCCCGATCCTCACGCACCATCGGCCGGTGGGTTGGGATCACCACCACCTCAAGGCCATAGATCTGCTGGAACTCGTAGGCCTCGGTATCGGCCGTGCCGGTCATTCCAGAGAGCTTGTCATACATTCTGAAGTAGTTCTGGAAGGTGATGGAGGCCATGGTCTGGTTCTCGTTCTGGATCTCCAGCCCCTCCTTCGCCTCTACAGCCTGGTGCAGCCCCTCACCCCAGCGGCGCCCCGTCATGGTTCTTCCGGTGAACTCGTCCACGATCACCACCTGCCCCTCCTTGACGATGTAGTGGACATTCTTCTCGTAGAGGACATGGGCACGCAGTGCTGCGTAGAGGTGGTGAACCAGGGTGATATTCTGTGGATCATAGAGGCTCTCCCCCTCTCCCAGCAGTCCCGATTCCATCAGCAGCTCCTCAACCCGCTCATGACCGGCCTCGGTCAAGAGAACCTGACGCTGCTTCTCATCAACCGTATAGTCGCCCTCGACCTCACCCTCCTCATGGTGGCGTGTCAGCTTCCCTGGAAGCCCGTTCATTGAGCGGTAGAGCTCCGAGTTGTCATCGGTTGGCCCCGATATGATCAGTGGGGTACGGGCCTCGTCAATCAGGATGGAGTCCACCTCGTCGACCACTGCAAAATTGCGTCCACGCTGTACCCGCTCGGGGGCAGAGAAGGACATGTTGTCACGCAGATAGTCGAAACCAAACTCATTATTGGTGCCATAGGTGATGTCTGCTGCATAGGCCTGCTGGCGCTGCTCATGCTCCAGCGCAGGAATCACCACCCCAACACTCATTCCAAGGAAATTGTAGAGCTGCCCCATCCAGGCGGCATCACGACTGGCCAGATAGTCATTGACGGTCACCACGTGAACTCCCTCACCAGAGAGGGCATTGAGGTAGACCGCCAGTGTTGCCATCAGGGTCTTTCCCTCTCCGGTACGCATCTCGGCAATCTTGCCCTGATGGAGCACCATGCCACCAATCAGCTGCACATCATAGTGGCGCATCTCGAAGACCCGCTGGGATGCCTCACGCACTGTCGCAAAGGCCTCGGGAAGAAGCTCATCCAGGGAGGCACCCTCATCGATACGGGCGCGAAACTCTGCGGTCTTGCCCTGCAGATCCTCGTCACTCAGGGCGCGAAATTGCTCCTCCAGCCCATTGATCTGCTCAACCGTCTTCCGCATCCTGCGGATCATGCGATCATTGCGGCTTCCAAAAACCTTGTGAAATACTTTTTTGATCATGGTGGTGCTGTACTGTAACTCTCTGCCTGCAATCCACAGGATCCTCTCCAGAAATGGAGGCTCCACTGCGGAGTGATTACGAAAGGAGAGATCATATAGGATGCTTGGTTGAACTCCAACCAAAAAGCGCTGAAACAGCCACTTCCAGCCCCTCTACCGCAGGCAATTAGGAGAAGAGGTGGGGAAAAATGTGACCTAGGCAGTCAGTGGTATGAAGGAGATCGGGGTGGCCACATCATCCTCAAAGGTGACGTACTCCCAGGCCTCCTCCGTGGCCAGGATCTTTCTGGTCAGCCTGTTGTTGAGGTCATGGCCCGACTTGTAGCCATGGTAGGCGCCCAGTACCGGGCTGCCCAGCAGATAGAGGTCACCGACGGCATCCAGAATCTTGTGGCGCACAAACTCATCCTTGAAGCGGAGCCCATCCTCGTTGAGGACACGGAACTCATCCAGACCCACTGCATTCTCCAGGCTGGCGCCCAGGGCCAACCCCTGCATACGCAGTGCCTCTACATCCCGGATAAAGCCAAAGGTACGTGCACGGCTGATCTCCTTCTCGTATCGAAGGGAGGAGAACTCAACCTCATGGTTCTGCAGATCTGCACTGAATGCAGGGTGCTGAAAGTCAATCCCGAAGGAGAGGCGGAACCCATTATATGGATCGAGACGGGCCCACTTGTCCCCATCCCGCACCTCTACACGCTCCTTGATCCGGATATAGCGCTTGACCGCATCCTGCTCGACCAGACCGGCACTCTTCAACATGAAGACGAAGGTACTGGCACTTCCATCCATGATAGGAATCTCGGGTGCATCCAGGTCAACAAAGGCGTTATCCACCCCCAGACCGGCAAATGCCGACATCAGGTGCTCAACTGTTGAGATTGTGGCCTCATCTTTTGCCAACGTCGTTGAAAGCCTTGTGTCCCCAACACACGCAGGACAGGCAGAGACATGTGGAGATCCAGTGAGATCAACACGACGGAAGACAATACCACTGTTCTCGGGTGCGGGGCGGAGCGTCAGATGGACCTTCTCTCCCGAGTGGAGTCCAATGCCTGTAGAGTGCACCTGGCTCTTGAGTGTTCTTTGACGCGTCATCGGGATGGCAGAGTCTTATTTCTATTTCTTGTTAATGGATCCGCATTATACGCAAGAATTCTCTTGAATACAAGCGCATAAAAAACACATTTTTTTGACAGAACTTGATTCTAGGGGAGAACCAGACAGAAAATCAAGCAGTTTTTATGAAAACCTCCCCATGAGTTGAGGTGTTGGTGGCCTGAACAGGGGCCCACCTAGAGATTCTTTGAGAACCAGCGCCTCATCCGCTCCCACAGATTTGCCACCCCGCCATCAAGCACTCCTCCATTCTGCTGTCGGCGTCGCACCCCATGGATCAACAGCCCAACCCCGGTCGCATGAACCGGTGAGCGCACAACATCGATCAGGCCATCAATATTTTCCGGCACCCCAAGGCGTACCGGCTTGTGGAAGATCTCCTCGGCCAGCTCAACTGCACCCTCCATCCTGGAGCTCCCGCCTGTCAATACAATGCCCGCATTGATCAACTCCTCAAACCCGGTACGTCGCAGCTCTGCCTGAACCAGGGTAAAGAGCTCCTCATAACGTGGCCCCACCACCTCTGCAAGCCCCTGGCGCGCCAACCGGCGCTCTGGACGGTCCCCAATACTGGGGACGGCAATCTCCTCCTCTGGATCCACCATCTCCGAGATCGCACAGGCATATCTCACCTTGATCTCCTCGGCATGGTGGGTCGGGGTACGCAGGAAAACCGCGATGTCATTGGTCACCTGGTCCCCTGCAACGGGAATCACCGCGGTATGGCGGATGGATCCATCGGTAAAGACTGCAATATCGGTTGTCCCCCCTCCAATATCGATCATGCAGACCCCGAGCTCCTTCTCATCCTCGCTCAGCACCGCATAACTGGATGCCAGCTGCTCAAGCACCACATCCTCGGCCTCCAGCCCACAGAGCCGGATACACTTCACAATATTCTGGGCAGCACTGATGGAGCCGGTTACGATATGGACCTTGGCCTCAAGGCGCACCCCAGACATCCCCAGCGGCTCATGGATCCCCTCCTGGTTGTCAATGATGAACTCCTGCGGCAGGACATGGAGAATCCTCTGATCGGCGGGGATGGCGATGGCCTTGGCTGCATCAACTACGCGATCCACATCAATGGCAGTCACCTCCCGGGTACGGATGGCAACAATGCCATGTGAATTCATCCCCTGGATATGGCTCCCTGCAATCCCGGCCGAGACCGACCCAATCTCACACTCGGCCATGATCTCGGCCTCCTCGACCGCCCGCTGGATGGACTTTACGGTGGACTCGATATTGACCACCACCCCCTTCTTCAGCCCCTTCGAGGGGTGGGTCCCAACCCCAAGGATCTCCAGCTCGCCACCAGGCAGAAGCGCTCCCACAATGGCCGCTATCTTTGTGGTGCCTATATCGAGACCAACGATCAGTTCACGCTCTTTCTTCCCCATTGCCTTTATCCGTTATCTCTGTCCCTGCTGTCGCTCAATCAAGATCAGGGTGCAAGACCGATGGCCATCCCCTGCCCGTAGCGCAGATCCACCTTGCGAACCGCCCCCTTCAGGCGCCCCATTATACCCGGTGATTGCGCCCTCCATCTCCTCAATCTCTCCTCGACGGCTCTCCTTCCAAGATTCAGCTCAAGCCCACCCCTGAGAAAGAGGGTCACCGCACCCCGCTGGTCCACCACCATGCGCCTGATCTGCCCTTCTGCACCACTCTCAACATCATCCCCCAGAATCAGGGAGAGGCGGGAGAATTTACGGTAGAGTGGCTGCGTCTCCCCCTCCCTGGAGAAGATGACCGGGAGATCCAGATCCGCAGACTGAACACCATCGGAGCCAAAAAAATCACCATCCCGATTCAGGTATCCCTCCTCGCCCCAGGCAACCATTGCCCGCTGCTCCTGCAGCCAGACCTCCACACTGTCTGGCCACAACTTGCGCACCCTTGCCCGGTAGACCCAGGGTAGTGCCTCCACTCTGTTGCGCAACTGCGTCAGATCCAGTTCCAGCAACCCCCCTGCTGTGGCCTCCCTCACCAGACGCACGATCAGAGCGGAATCCACATGCTGGATCTCCCCATAGAGCAATACCTCTCTCACCTCTGCTGCAGAGTGGTCAGAAACAGGGGGTAACCCCGAAGCGGGATCATCAGCGAGCCACCCCTTCTTGTAGAGAACAAAACCGGATACCCCAACCAGGAGAGAGAGCACCAACAGATTGCGCAACAGCAGGAGCTGAGGAGCCCTCCGCTCCTGCTGTCTCGTCAGCCGATTCCTCTTCTCTCTCCCCTTTGCAGCCATTCAGCAGCCCGACCTCATATGGCCTCCAGGATTCGAACAACCAGCTGCTCAAAGGAGATCCCCACCTCTCTTGCCGCCATCGGCACCAGACTGTGGTCCGTCATTCCGGGTACTGTATTCACCTCCAGCAACCATGGGGCCCCATCCTGATCCACCATAATATCAACCCGCCCCCACCCCCTGCAGCCCAGGGAGTCAAATGCTCTCAGTGCAAGCCTCTGCAGCTCCCTCTCTCCGGACGCATCAAGGCCGCAGGGACACTCATAGCGGGTATCCTCTGCAAGGTATTTTGCATCATAATCATAGAACCCATGCGGTGTCTGCAGACGGATAACGGGCAGCGGCTCCTCCCCCAGAATGGCCACCGTGTACTCCCCACCCTCAATCCACTGCTCGGCAATCACCTCACCTCCATACTGTTCTGCCTCCCTGAGGGCCCTTAGGTACTGCGCCTCAGTCTCAACCCGGGCCATGCCGATGCTGGACCCCTCACTGACCGGCTTGACCATCAATGGCAGCCCCAGCACCTCAACCACGCTGGAGAACCTGGTCTCTCCATCCAGGATCATAAAGGGGGGGGTTGGCAGGCCCATCCCCAGCCAGAGTTGCTTGGTTCTCAACTTGTCCATTGCCAGCGCCGAGGCCAGCACACCAGAGCCCGTATAGGGGATCTTCAATGTCTCCAGTGCACCCTGGATGACACCATCCTCTCCACCACGCCCATGCAGCACAATAAAGGCCTGGTCAAACTGCTGCAGGGTGGCTATTGGCTCCTCAGAGGGGTCCAATGGAACCGCATCCACACCGGCTGAAATCAGCCCCTGCAGTACCGCCTCGCCACTCTTCAGTGAAACTTCCCGTTCGGAGGAGTCACCCCCCATCAACACTGCCACTCTATCCATCACAACCTGCCTGCTCCAGTTGGCTCACCCACGATTCGTACCTCTCTCTGCAGCTGCACCCCCTGCTTCTCTGCAACCACCCTGCATATATGGTGCATCAACTGCTCAATCTCTTCAGCCGTTGCGCCCCCCTTGTGAACAATGAAATTGGCATGCTGCTCGGAGACACAGGCACCACCAATACAGTACCCCTTGAGTCCGGACTGCTCTATCAGGCGTCCGGCAAAGTCTCCCTCCGGATTGCGGAATACCGAACCGCAACTGGGTAGTGCCATGGGCTGACTCTCATTCCTCTTTCTCAACTGCAGGGGGAGTGGGTCCACATTGACGCCGGTGCCGCCCTCCTCTCCATCCAGGGATGGGCGCCCACTCCTGCAGAAGGTTGCAGAGACAAACCACTCCTCCTCCCCATCAGAATCCATCAACTCAACCGAGCGATAACCAGTCCGGTACTCATCCGCCGAACGCTGAAGTCTCTCTCCCCTGCGGTTGATGACCTCAACGGTGCTTACCCAGTCCCATATCTCACCACCGAAGGCGCCGGCATTCATTGCAAGCGCCCCTCCAACCGAGCCCGGAATCCCAACCAAAAACTCCAGCCCCCTCCATCCTGCCCGGCTGGAGAAGCGGGCCAGACGAGAGAGTGAGGCCCCCGCCTCGGCCGAAATCAGCTCATCCGATAGCTCGCTGATACTGTCCAGCCCCTCAACCAGGGCAATCACCGTCCCGCGGAAACCACCATCCCTGACCAGCAGGTTGCTCCCCCTCCCGATCCAGAGGGTGGGCTGCTCCGGTGGCAGGGTACTCAGAAACCGGGCCAGACCCTCAATATCGAGTGGCCGATAGAGCTGATCGGCAACCCCTCCAATACCCCAGGTTGTATAACTGGAGAGCGGCTCATCAGTCAACAGTCGGCGAGACCGGTCCTCACTTCGGGCTGACACTACACCGCCTCCCACGTCTCAGACAGCTGCTGTGCGGCAATCCCAATACTGCCTGCACCTGAAATCAGCACCACATCCCCCTCCTCCACCACATTTGGCAGCAGGGCATTCAGCTCGGCAACATCCCTCAATAAGACCGGCTCCACCTCTCCCCTCGCCCTGATACTGCGAACCAGGCTGCGCCCATCCACCCCCGGAATGGGATCCTCACCTGCCGAATGGATCTCCATCAGCAGAAGCAGATCCACGCCGGAGAGTACCTCAACAAAATCCTCATAGAGGTCACGTGTCCTTGTGAAGCGGTGAGGCTGAAAGACCAGAACCAGCCGCTCCCCGGGCCAGCTCTCCCGAATGGCCTCCAGGGTAGCCGCCACCTCGCGGGGGTGGTGACCATAGTCATCAATCAGCCGCACCCTCCCCTTTGGGAAGAGGCGCCGACCATAATCCTGAAAACGCCTTGCAATACCCCGGAACTGTCCCAGCGCACACACAATCACCTCATCTTCGACTCCAAGATGGGTTGCAACCGCAATGGCTGCCAGTGCGTTGAGTACGTTGTGTCGCCCAGGAAGATTGAGGATGATCGACAGCGGTGGCCCCGCAGGGCGCCGCAGCCGGAAACTGCTCTCTCCCGGAGAGACCCTGACCCGCTCAGCAACAAACTGTGCATCCTCAGAGAAGCCATAGGTGATCAGCGGGCGGGAGAGCCTGTCCATGATCCTCCTGATGCCTGGGTCATCCAGACAGAGCACAACCCTCCCATAGAAGGGGACCTGGTGGGTAAATTCTGCAAAGGTGCGGTCCAGCCGGTTTCGGTCACCGCCATAGGTCGACATGTGATCCTCATCGATATTGGTCACCACGGCAACCATCGGCTGCAGATGGAGGAAGGATGCATCACTCTCATCTGCCTCAGCCACCAGGTAGCGCCCCTTGCCGAGCTGTGCCCCACTCTCACCATCGCTCCCCGGTTTCGGCTCACGATTGATCCGCCCCCCAATCACATAGGTTGGCTCAAGTGCCGCCTCCTCAAGCAGCGTGGCAATCAGGCTGGTAGTTGTGGTCTTCCCATGGGTTCCGGCAATTGCGATCCCGTAGCGGAACCGCATCAACTCTGCCAACATCTCTGCACGTGGAATCACCGGAAGTGCCGCCTGACGTGCTGCAACCACCTCTGGATTATCACCGTGAATCGCACTGGAGATCACCACCACATCCGCCCCTGCAATATAGCCCTCATGGTGTCCGATGTGGATCTCTGCGCCCTTGTCTCTGAGGTTTTGAACGGTTGCAGAGTCGAGCTGATCGGAGCCGGAAACCTCGAATCCGAGATTGAGCAACAACCTGGCAATACCGTTCATGCCGGAACCACCAATCCCCACCATATGGATTCTGCGAATCTGGTGCATCGCCTCGGTTATCCCCTGCTCTCCAGCTGTTTCCAGATCATCCGCCCCGACCCCACCTCTGTTGGAGAAGACCATCAGCAGAGTCCCCTACAGATCGATACCACCCGGGATGCCGCATCCGGACGTGACATCTCTCTTGCCTGCTCTCCCATCTCCAGGATCCTCTGCGGGTTATTGATAAACTGACGAACCATTCTCAGCAACCTGTTGCCATCCATCTCCTCCTGCTGGACCAGCAGCGCTGCCCCCCTGCTCTCCAGGAAACGACCATTCGCTGTCTGGTGGTCATCCACTGCATGGGGGAAAGGGACCAGTATCGCCGCACGCCCTGTAGCAGCCAGCTCTGAAACCGTCATCGCCCCTGCGCGACACAATACCAGATCTGACCACTCATATGCCTCTACCATATTCTCGATATAGGGGACGATACGGATCCCTCCCCCACCCCCAGCCGGTAGACCACGCTGAAGATAGCCGCTTCGGGCCTCCTCCAGATTGCTGTTTCCGGTCTGATGGTAGATCTCCAGCTCCTCATCTGGCCGGAGTGCTGCGGCCATCTCCGGCACCAGCTGGTTCAGGCGCTGCGCCCCAAGGCTCCCTCCCAGAACCAGAAGCCGCAGTGGCTGGTGGGCCTCTGCTGGGGCTACTCCGGTGAGCACACTACGCACCGGATTTCCTGTACAGACAACGCTGCCAGTTGCCGGGAAGGTTCCGGGAAAGGCCTCCAGCACCTGAGAAGCCAGGTGGGAGAGCAGCCGATTGGTAAGGCCTGCAATGGCATTCTGCTCATGGACTACCAGTGGCACCCCAAGGATCCAGCTTGCTACCCCTCCGGGGCCAGCGACAAACCCTCCCATCCCCAGAACCACATCCGGCCGCTGCCGCCTGACAGCACGCAGTGACTGCAACAGCGCACGGAGCAGGCGGAATGGGGCGCTCAACAGCGTAGTGAACCCCTTTCCACGCAGGCCACCAATCTGGATCCACTCCACGGGGATCCCCGCCTCCGGGACCAGCCTGGACTCAAGGCCACCCCTTGTACCCAGCCAGACGACCTCACCACCACCCCCTCTCCAGAGCTCTGCGATGGCAAGCGCAGGATAGATATGCCCCCCGGTTCCGCCCGCCATGATCATTAGACGTCTGGGCATGGATATCACCTTCTCCTGCCCCGGTTCCTGATTGACTTGCGGTAGATCAGGGGTGAGAGCTCATACTCTATTCGCATCAACAGTGCGATTGCCATACTCACTGCCAGCAGGCTGCTGCCCCCATAGCTCATCAGGGGCAGTGTCAGCCCCTTGGTTGGCAGAAGATTCATGTTTACAGCCAGATTGATCAGGGCCTGCAGCCCAATCCAGCTGCCAAGGCCATAGGCGAGATAGCATGAGAAGAGTTGCTTGTGCTCGCTTGCCCTTGCAGCGAGCCGAAAGGCCTTCCAGACCAGCAGGGAGAAGAGTGCAATCACGGAGAGTGTCCCTGCCAGCCCCAACTCCTCTGCAATAATCGCAAGGATGAAGTCGGTATGTGCCTCCGGAAGATAGAAGAGCTTCTGCAGCCCCTCTCCAAGACCAAGCCCCTGCCACCCTCCCCGCCCATAGGCAATCAGGGCCTGTGTGATCTGGTAGTTTCTCCCCTTTGGATCCACCAGAAAGGGGTCCTCCTGGAGAAAGGTGAATATTCGCTCCATCCGGTAGGGCTCCATCCAGATGGCAAGCAGAAGAAACGCACCACCGCAGAGAAGAAACAGCATGAACTGTGAGAATCTCACCCCCCCCAACAGCATCATCATCATCACAACCGCCATCATCACAACCGCAGCCCCCAGGTCTGGCTCCACCAGGATCAGCACCCCCACTCCGGCCAGCAGTGCAATAGGGCGCAGAACCGCAAACAGATCCCGGGAGACCTTCTCCCGATGCCGGACCAGGTATCCGGAGAGGTAGAGAAAGGCCGCCAGCTTGGTGAATTCGGAGGGCTGCAGACGGACCGGCCCCACCGCAATCCAGCGCGAGGCACCATTGACCTTGACCCCGATCAGCAACACAAGGATCAGCATCAACGCACTTGCCAGCAGCAGCGCCGGTGCCACCTTCTCCCAGAACTGAAGCGGAACCTGCAGCACAATTACCCCCACCAACAGCCCCAGCAACGCAAATCCGGATTGACGAACCAGGTAGTAGAAGGGATCCCCAAAACGTTTCTCTGCAATGGGCATTGAGGCAGAGGCAACCATCACCAGACCAAACAGCAGCAGCAGCAGTGCAACAGGCAACAGTCCGGACTCGGCAACACTGCGGCCGATGCTGCGACTACCTGCAGCCTGCGGCCTTGCAGGCTGACTGCTCCCCCCCCAGGTCAGCCACCCCTGGAACAGAGTGCTCACAACCGCCCCCCTGCCAGGTCATGGACCGCCTGCCTGAATGCATCACCCCGTGCCTCAAATCCGGAAAACATGTCAAAACTGGCGCAGGCCGGGGAGAGAAGCACCGTGTCACCGCTCCGGGCCACCCTCTCTGCAGCACGTACGGCATCCTCCATATGGTCAACCAGGGTGATCGGCACCGTATCCCCCAGTGAGTCCGCAATCAGGGGAGCATCCTCACCCAGCAGAACCACCGCCCGCAGCAGATTCCCTGCCAGGGAGCGCAGCGGTGAGAAGTCTGCCCCCTTTCCCTCCCCTCCGGCAATCAGGACAATTCTCTGCTCCCCGATACGGATTTCGGATTGAAGCCCCAGGATTGCAGCCTCGGTTGCACCCACATTGGTCCCCTTGGAGTCATTGATCCACTGTACCCCATGCCGCTCAGCAATCCACTCTGTACGGTGGGGCAGCCCACCAAACGACTGTAGTGTCTCTACCATTGCGGCAACCGGTATTCCGACCGCATCACCAAGGGCCAGTGAAGCCAGCGCATTGGCGTGGTTGTGTCGCCCCCTGATCTTCACCTTATCAAGAGGGATCAGTAACTCACCCCCCCGACAGATCCACCCCCCCTTCTGTGGTGAATCTCCTCTGCAGATTCCGTAGGCCTTCCCGTTAACCGGACGCTCCAGTCCGTAGGGGTAGAGTGAGGCGGAGCCCCCACCTGCCGCAAGCCGCGCTGGCCAGCCATCACCATGCTGATAGATCCGATGGGCGGCCCTGCTGTAGATCGATCCCTTGGTCTCTGCATAGTGGTCCAGAGTGGAGTAACGGTCCATATGGTCCGGGCTCACATTCAACACAACTGCCGCCTCCGGGGCCAGAGAGTCTGTGGTCTCCAGCTGAAAGCTGGAGAGCTCAACCACGTAGAGGCCCGGCTCCTTCTCTCCCAGCAGATCCAGAACAGGGGTTCCCAGGTTTCCACCGGCCCGCGCCTCCATCCCACCCCGCTCTGCCATCGCAGCCACCAGCGTGGTGACTGTGCTTTTCCCATTGGAACCGGTAATGGCCACTACAGGCGCCGTAGCCACCCTGGCGAAGAGCTCAACATCGCCAACCACCTCTACACCCGCAGCAACAGCCTGCTGAATGGCGGGATCCCATCTTGATATCCCGGGGCTCAGTACAATCCGCTCCACTGATTCAAGCAGTGTTCCCTCCAGTGGCCCCAGAGAGATCTCCAGGTTGGGGTACTGCTGTTGCAGCCGGGAGAGGCCAGGTGGGCCCTGTCGGGTATCCGCGGCCTGCAGAGGGGCCCCGTGGCTGGAGAGGAAGCGCAATACCGACTGGCCACTCTTTCCCAGGCCAACAACCAGTGTCGACCGCTCCAGCCCCGGATCCTCCCCTCCCTGGCTCCATTGTGCTGCAGTTGCTGTCATAACCCCTTACCGGATCTTGAGCGTTGCAAGACCAACCAGTACGAGAATAAAGGTGATGATCCAGAAACGGACAATGACCCTCGGCTCGGGCCACCCCTTGAGCTCAAAGTGGTGGTGGATTGGCGCCATTCTGAAGACCCGTTTCCCGGTCAGTTTGAAGGAGATGACCTGAATCATGACCGAGAGTGTCTCCAGCACAAAAACTCCTCCCATGATAAGCAGCACCAGCTCCTGGCGCACCAGTACGGCGACCATGCCCAGTGCCGCCCCCAGTGCCAGCGCACCCACATCCCCCATGAAAACCATGGCCGGGTAGGCATTGAACCAGAGGAAACCGAGCCCGGCCCCAACCAGTGCACCACAGAAGACCACCAGTTCACCCGCCTCGGGCAGGGATGGGATGGCAAGATATCTCGCGAACTCTGCATGGCCGCTCAGATAGGCGAAGACCCCGAGGGCTCCACCCACCAGGACGGTCGGCATGATCGCCAGGCCGTCAAGACCATCCGTGAGGTTGACCGCATTGCTGGAGCCCACAACCACCAGATAGGTCAGTGGCAGATAGAGGATGCCGAGGTTTACCATCACATCCTTGAAGAGGGGGACATAGAGCTGGGTCTCTGCCGGCAGGGTGGCCGTAGAGTAGATCCAGCCTGCTGCAACAGCGGCAACCAGTGACTGTCCAAGGAATTTGGAGCCTGCCGATAAACCCTTTGGGTCCTGCTGCACCACCTTCCTGTAGTCATCAATCCAGCCCACCACACCAAAGCCCAGGGTTACCAGCAGTACCGCCCAGAGGTAGCGATTCGAGAGATCACCCCATAACAGCGTCGAGAGGGTGATTGCGACCAGAATCAGCGCCCCTCCCATGGTTGGGGTCCCCGCCTTGGGCAGATGGGTCTGGGGCCCATCCTTCCGAACTGCCTGCCCCACCTTGTACTGTGCCAGCTTGCGGATCATCAGGGGGCCCACCAGAAAGGAGAGCAGCAGTGCAGTCAGTGCACCGAGAATCGCGCGCAGTGTCAGGTACTGAAAGACTGAAAACGGGCTGTAGAGGTCTGCCAGATAGTGGCTTAGATAGAGCATCATGATCTTCTCTCCTCTCTGATTCTCTCAACGATTCGTTCCATCCGCATGAAGCGGGACCCCTTGACCAGGATCACACTACCCTCTTCCAGTTCACTCTCCAGCGCCTCAAGCAGCGGGCCGATCTTGTCGAAGTGGAGCCCGGACCCACCAAATGCCACAACATACTCCGCAGCCTGGCTACCCAGCGCATAGAGTTGATCAATTCCGGCCGATCGTGCTGCCCGACCAACCTGATGGTGAAGCTCGGCCGCATCACCCCCCAGCTCACCCATATCCCCCAGAACCAGGATCTTCCTCTCACTGTATGTGGAGAGTACCTCTATCGCCCTATGCATCGACTCCGGACTGGCATTGTAGGTGTCATCGATAATAGTGGAGCCCCCTCTTCCGGGCTTCCTCTCCAGACGGCCCGGAACCGCCTGCATTGACTCCAGCCCCTGCCTCACCTGCTGCAGTGTTGCACCAATCTGGATTGCGAGTGCTGCTGCCGCCATGGCATTCAGTCGATTGTGCTCGCCTGGAAGTGGTAATTCTACCTCTATTGAGCCCCCACGATAAGTGAGTATCAGTGGGTGCTGCTCCTGGATATCCGCATGCAGCAGTGAAGGGGTGCTGCTGCAGCCGTAGGTCTCAATGCGCTCTCCGGATGACCGCTCCATCCACTCCGTGGCCTGGGGAAGATCATGGTTGATCAGTGCCACACCATCTGCGCGCAGTCCCGAGTAGATCTCCCCCTTGGCTGCAGCGATCTTCTCCACGGATCCGAACCCCCCCAGATGGGCAGAGCCCACATTGTTGACCAGTGAAATGGTTGGCTGTGCCATTTCCGACAATCTTGCGATCTCCCCCACCCCGCTCGCCCCCATCTCGATTACTGCCCATCGGTCCTCAGGAGAGAGGCGCAGCAGCGTCAATGGGACCCCAATCTCGTTATTCAGATTACCCTCTGTCACTATCCCCGGCCCCAGTTGACGAAGGATTGAGGCGGCCATCTCCTTGACCGTGGTCTTTCCGTTGCTGCCGGTAACTGCTGCAACCGGCAGATCAAACTGGCCCCTCCAGGCTGTCGCAAGGGTACCCAGTGCAGCCCGTGTATCTGCCACCACGATCTGAGGAAGTGTGGTCTCCTGTCTCTTCTGAACAATCGCACCCACAGCACCGCGTTGATAGGCCATCTCCAGATACGCCCCCCCATCAAAGTTGGCCCCCTGCAGGGCAACAAACAGCTCCCCCTTCTGGAGGGTCCGGCTATCGGTACTGACACCATGAAAAGGGGCATCCTCTCCATCCAGCGCAACACCCAGCAGGCGGGCGACATCTGCAAGGGTCCTGATTGTGATCCTACCCCCCATGATCACCCCCGGCTGCCAGCTGAGCAGCCAGTTTTCGGTCACTGAATGGGATCTTCTCCCCCCCAATCCACTGCCACTGTTCATGCCCCTTGCCTGCAATCAGAACCGTATCCTCTGGCTGCGCCTCAGTGAAACATTGGCGAATAGCCGCCTCCCGATCTGGAATGATCTCAACCCCTTCGGGCTTTTCAACCCCCTGCAGAATCTCCTCAATGATTCGGTCAGGATCCTCGCCCCGGGGATTGTCATTGGTCAGAACGAGACGGTCTGCATGGCGTTCAGCAACTGCGCCCATCTCTGCCCTCTTACCGCGATCCCGTTCACCACCACAGCCAAACAGGACCCACAATCTTCCCTCCCCTGCAGAACCGGTGAGGTGATCCCGTGTCGCCCTCAACGCAGCGGCCAGTGCACCCGGGGTGTGGGCATAATCCACAATCAGGGTTGCCGTTGCCCCCTCTTGCGACCTGAACGGTTCCATTCTGCCGGGAACTGCCCTTACCGTTTCCAATGCCTTCATTGCCCTGGAAAAGGGGACCCCCCAGCAGATCAGCAACCCCACTGTTGCCAGCAGGTTGCTGACATTGAAGCGGCCGTAGAGTGGGCTCTTGAGCGTCATACTGGAGCCGGAATACTCCACCAGCAGCTCCATCCCATCCCGATTCTGCCCCACAACCCGGCCACGGATTACGGCAGAGGGTGTCGGCAGCAGCTCTCCCCGACCCTCAAGGGTATAGCCAACCACGCTCACCCCATCAGGGGGCTCCCTGCTGATCTCCACTCCCAGGGGGTCATCCAGGTTGAGAACCACCGACTCCAGCCCTGGAAAGTGGAACAGTGCCCTCTTTGCGGCACGATAGTTCTCGATGGAGCCATGGTAGTCCAGATGGTCCCGCCCCAGCTGTGTCAACAGTGCAGTATTGAGTGCACATCCGGAGAGTCTGGACTGCTCAATGCCATGGGAGGAGGCCTCGACTGCCACGCTTCTCCCCCCCTGTTGCACCATCTGCTGAAGTGTTCTCTGCAGCGCTATCGGCGGTGGTGTTGTATGGCCACCTCCAGCCCGCTCCTCCCCGACCCCGAGCAGGTGGCTACCGAGCGTTCCGATGACCCCGGCCCCACCCTCAATCTCCTCCATTGCTGCGGCAATAAAGTGGGTCACGGAGCTCTTCCCGTCGGTTCCGGTAACGGCCACTATCCTCAGACGGGTTGATGGCTCTCCATAGAATCGGCTCGCAATCCGCCCCACCTTTAGCCCCAGATTATCTACCTGAATCCCGACAGGGGAGTGGACGGGACCCTGCTCCCAGAGAATGGCACCTGCCCCCCTCTCCATCGCCTGATTGAGAAAATCGGCACCATTCAGAGTGGTCCCGGAGAGTGCAATAAAGAGATCCCCGGGAGAGAGTGTGCGACTGTCGGTCGAGAGCCCACCAACCTCAATGGCTGCAAGGGCCTGCGGCACCACCGCCAGACCATCCAGCAGCTCGCCCAGTCTCCATCTTCTCTTCTTTTCAGCCACGGTTACAGGACCCTGCGGGGGGTATCCATACCACTCATACCCACTGGCTGACCATCCGGTGGGATCCCCATGATATGCAGTGCTCCGCCCATCACCTCTGAAAATACCGGTGCCGAGACAGCCCCGCCCGTATAGGCCTCCCCCTTTGGATCATCAATCACCACCACAACAACGATTCTCGGGTTGCGGGCTGGCGCCATACCGGCAAACAGCGCGGTATGGCCAAAGGTTTTTCCATCCTTGTCGGCATATCTTCCACCCACGATCTTGTCCACTGTTCCGGTCTTGCCTGCAACACGGTACCCCTTGACGCTGGCCCTCCGCGCCGTCCCCCCCTCTCCGGTCACACCCTCCATCATGGAGCGAACCTTGCGTGCTGTCTCTGCAGAGAAGACCCGGCGCATCTCACGATCATCACCATCTGGTTGATGCAACAACGTAATGGTACCAACCACGCCATCCTCTGCAATGGCCGAGTAGGCCCTGGCCAGCTGCAGGGGGGTCATGTTCAACCCATACCCATAGGAGAGGGTCGCCTGCTCAACACGACGCCACCTTGCGTAGTCACGCAGTACACCCGTTGCCTCTCCCGGAAAGCCGCTCCCGGTCAACTCCCCAATGCCGGTCAGATCCAGAATCCTCCAGAGCTGTTGTGGCTTCATCATCAGTGCAACCTTTGCTGCGCCCACATTGCTTGACTTCTTGATCAACGTGGCAAGGTCGATCTTCTTGTAGTCATGGTTTCTGAACTCGGTGATTGTCTTTCTCCCGACCCTGAACCTGCCAGGTGCTGTATCAATTACGGTATCGGTCGTAACCACACCACTCTCCAGTGCTGCAGCCACTGTAAAGGGCTTCATGGTAGAGCCGGGCTCCAGCAGATCCGTTACCGCCCGATTGCGCAGTGCCCCCCCCTTGCGCTGTGCCGGATCATTGGGGTTGAAGGAGGGTAGGCTGACCATTGCCAACACCTCGCCACGCTCCGAGTCCAGCACAACCACCGATCCGGAATCGGCATCATGCTCCCGGATGGCCCTGGACAGGGAGCGGTAGGCGAGGAACTGCAGACGCCGATCCAGACTCAGATGGAGCAGCTTTCCCTCCTCCCCCTGCTCAACCAGCCCCAGGGTCTCGATCGGATTTCTGGATGCATCCCTGACCACACTCACCCTCTCCGGGGATCCGTCAAGCCACTCTCTGTAGGCCAACTCGATCCCCTCCTGCCCCTCATCCATCTGGTTGGTAAAACCCAACAGGGAGGCCATCGCCTCCCCCTCCGGGTAGTAGCGCCGTGTGCTGCGACGAAACTCGATCCCCTCAATCCCCAATGCTGCAATCTTCTTCTGTACAGGCGGGGTAACCTGCCGCTTCAGCGGGATATATCTTCGCGATGCATAGTGCGAGACCTTGCCGGCCAACCAGCCACTCTCCTCTCCCAGGAGTTTTTCCAGCTCTGCATGCTGTTGTGCCGATGCCGAGAATTTCTGCGGATTACACCCCACGGTTACAACCGGTGTACTCAGGGCCAGTACTGCGCCGTTACGGTCAACAATCTCACCCCGCCTGGCCGGGATCAACATCTCTCCAATATGTTGCTTGACCCGGTGTGGAATCCTGGCACTCACCTCCTCCGGGAGCAGATGCAGTACAACCGCCCTCCAGACCAGGGCAGTCATGGCCAGCAACAGCAATCCTCCGACCAGAATCCGCCTGACCAGGGAGTCTCCTGCCACGACATCTCTCACTCCAGCCACGCCCTGACGACCTCTCAATGAATCACCATCCGTTGGCTGGCCTCTGGATAGCGCATATTCAGCTCCTCTGCCGCACGCGACTCAATCCTTGCAAGATTTCCCCATGTCGCCTCCTCAAGACGGAGCCTGCCCTGCTCTTCAAGGGCACGCGCATACCCCTTCTGCAACCCCTGCATGGAGAGATAGAGCTGCACCCCATGATGGTGCAGGTAGACCACGCCAATCGCACTCCCTACTGTCAGCACCACCAGTAGTGGCAACAGGGCACCCCGTACCATGGGGTTCTCCTCATACCAGCGACTCATTCAGTTTTTTCCTCTATGGCTTTTTTCCATTTCCGAAACCCTCTCAGCAACCCGCAACACTGCACTGCGTGAGCGCGGATTGATCGCTATCTCTCTGCTGGAGGGGAACTGTGCCTTGCCGATGGTACGCAACGGGCCTTGCTGATCAACGGCCTGGACCGGCAGCTCTGGGGGCAGATCATGCTCTCCCTTCTCACATCTTCTGAAGAACCGCTTCACCATCCGGTCCTCCAGTGAATGAAAACTGATAATGGCCACCCTGCCACCTGGTCGCAACAACTCAACCAGCTGCTCAAGAATCTCCTGTAGCTCATCAAGCTCACGGTTGAGATAGATTCGGATCGACTGAAAGGTCCTGGTTGCCGGGTGTCGCTTCTGGTGACCTGGAACCGCACTGCGCACAATCTCTGCCAGCTGCAGTGTAGTGGAAATTTCCTCCACTGCACGCGCCTTCACAATGGCCCTGGCAATTCTCCTAGAGTGGCGCTCATCCCCAAACTCCCACAACACCTGCGCAATCTCCTCCTGACTGCTCTCTCTCAACCACTCTGCAGCGCTGACCCCTCTGCCCGGATCCATGCGCATATCCAGGGGGCCCTGATGCATAAAACTGAAACCACGCTCAGGCCGGTCCAGCTGTGGGGAGGAGACCCCAAGATCCAGCAACAGGCCATCCACCCTTGCACCACTTCCGAACTCTTTCAGTGTATTGCCGAGTTCCGAGAAGGGTGCCTGGACAATTGTAACGCGGGAGTCATCAGAAAATCTCTTATAAGCCGCCTCAATTGCAGATGGATCGCGATCCATCAACAGCAGTCTGCCTGCCGGTGAGAGTCTTTTCAGAATTTCGGACGCATGCCCCCCACGCCCAAAGGTTGCATCCACATAGAAACCATCCTGTTTGATATTGAGGCCTGCAATGGCCTCTTCCAGCATGACTGAAAAATGGGTGCCCTGATCCCCCCGGTCAGAAGTAGACATCCTGGAGCTGGCTCAAATCTTCCTCACTCAACTCTTCCGGTTGAGAGATTCTGCTCCAGGCAGCCTCATCCCAGAGCTCCATCTTGAATCCCACTCCAGCCAATACGGTTGTCTTGCCTAGATTTGCATGGTCTCGCAACTCCTGGCTCAGAAGAATCCTGCCGCTTCCATCCATCTCACACTCCAGAGAGCGACCAATCACCACGCGACGCAGCTTGGCCTGCTGCCCCCCAGCCAGCCTTCCGATCTGCTCCTCTACGCCCACCCACTCGGAAAGTGGGTAGAGATCAAGGCAGGGGAAACGGAAATTTGGGGTCACTACCACCTTGCCGCCAGAACTCTCCAGCAGACGTGCCCGATAGTGGGCGGGGATGGAGATCCTCCCCTTGCTGTCGAGACTGACGCTCTTGTTTCCCCGAAACATGGTTCACCGGACAGTGAGTAGTCAGTTGGCCTGAGCTCGCAGGAAGGCCGGGATATCCAGATACTCCTCATCAGCCGCCACTGCTACCGACTCGGCACCAGCAGAGTAGCCAGATGGGTCGCCACCCTGACGCTTGTAGGTGGGATAGTCGATATCTCCGCCAGTGGCAACATAGCCATCTGTTCCTGTGCGCTTGGCCTCAACCAGTGTCGGCTTCTGCTTGGGTTTCGTCTTCTGCTCCCTGACGGGGCCACCCAGACCGGTTGCCACCACAGTGACACGAATCTCATCACTCATATCAGCATCAAAACCGGCACCGATTACGATGGTCGCATCCTCTGATGCATATTGGCGCACGGCTGTACCGACCTCATTGAACTGCCCCATGGTCAGGTCATATCCGGAGGTTACATTAACCAGAACACCGCGTGCCCCCTGCAGATCCACATCCTCCAGCAGTGGACTATGAAGCGCTGCATCAGCAGCAATGGCAGCCCTCTCCTCACCTGTTGCAGAGCCGGTACCCATCATTGCCATGCCCATCTCTGACATCACGGTTTTTA
>CAZYJG010000014.1:0-25023 GCA_964647745.1 uncultured Piscirickettsiaceae bacterium | reverse complement strand
AGCTCTGGTTTACCGGGGATCTGGTCAACCGCGGCCCCAGCTCACTGGAGACCCTGCAGTTTGTCCGATCTCTGGGGGATTCTGCCATCACCGTTCTGGGGAACCATGACCTCCACCTGTTGGCCCTGGCAGAGGGGGACAGGCGCTACAGCAGCAAGTTCGATACCCTGTTGCCAATTCTCGATTCGGAGGAGCGTGAGGAGCTGCTGGAGTGGCTGCGCCAGCGTCCGATGCTCCACCATGACAGCGAGCTGAGCTACACCCTGATCCATGCCGGCCTGCCACCACAGTGGAGCCTGGAGCAGACAAGGCGGCTTGCGGGGGAGCTGGAGGAGACCCTGCGGGGAGAGGAGTACCACCACTTCCTCAGGGAGATGTATGGCAATGAACCGCTGCAGTGGCAGGATGATCTTGAGGGGATCGATCGGCTGCGCTTTATCACCAACTGCCTGACACGCCTCCGCTACTGCTCGGACGAGGGGGTGCTGGATCTGAAGAGCAAGGGAAAAATCGGTTCACAGCCGGAGGGGTTTCAGCCCTGGTTCCGTATTGCGGAGCGGGCGAGCCGCAGTGAACGGATTCTCTTCGGCCACTGGTCCACCCTTGAGGTTCGCAGTGAGGACAATGTCTATGCACTGGATACAGGGTGCCTCTGGGGCGGAAAACTGACCGCGCTACAGATCGATTGCGATCCGCCCAGATGGCACAGCATCAACTGTGGGGGGCAACTCGCTCCATGGTGACAAAGCTGTAGGGGCAGCAGTTCCTCTCATCTGCGGGGTGCGCCTCCCGGGCCACCTCCCGCCACTCCGCCTCCTCCCACTGCGGAAACCAGGCATCCCCCTCAATCTCCAGGTCGATCAGGGTCAACAGCAGCCGGTGTGCCTGTGGCAGCAGCTGTCGATAGAAGGACTCGCCCCCCATCACCATCACCTCAGGGGCATCCCCTGCTCTCTGTAGCGCCTCCTCAATGGAGTGGACCACATCACACCCATCAATCTCGACCGAGTGGTCCCGTGTCACCACAATGTTTTGTCGCCCCGGAAGGGGGCGGTCAATGGAGTCATAGGTCTTGCGCCCCATCAGGATCGGCTTGCCCATCGTCTGCTCACGGAAGTGTCTCATGTCTGCCGGCAGATCCCACGGCAGGCTGTTGTCGATCCCGATGACCCGGTTGTGGGCCATGGCGGCAATCAGGGTCACCATCGGGGTCAGGCTTTCCTTTTTGGTGTTATCTCGCCTACTCATATATTTTCATCCAGGATGATCGATCAATAACCACAAAAAGGAAAGCCTGACCCCGCGCTAAACCGCAACCGCACCCTTGATATGGGGGTGCGCCCGATAATCGACCAGCTCAAAGTCCTCAAACCTGAAATCGAAGATGGAGCTGACCTCCGGGTTGATCCTCATCGTTGGGAGTGGATAGGGTTCCCTGCTCAACTGCAGATCGGTCTGCTCCAGATGGTTGGAGTAGAGGTGGGCATCCCCCAGGGTATGGACAAAGTCCCCCACCTCAAGTCCGCAAACCTGCGCCATCATCATCGTCAGCAGGGCATAGGAGGCGATGTTGAAGGGGACCCCGAGAAAGATATCGGCACTGCGCTGGTAGAGCTGACAGGAGAGCCTGCCATCCGCCACATAGAACTGGAAGAAGGCGTGACAGGGTGGCAGCGCCATATTCTCGATCTCCCCCACATTCCAGGCAGAGACGATGATTCTGCGCGAGTCGGGGTTGTTCCTGATCTGATCCACCACCTGAGTGATCTGGTCAATCTCTGCTCCACTGGCCGCCGGCCAGGAGCGCCACTGGGATCCATAGACGGGGCCCAGCTCCCCGTTCTCATCGGCCCACTCGTTCCAGATCCGTACCCCGTTCTCCTGCAGGTAGTGGATATTGGTCTCCCCGCTGAGAAACCAGAGCAGCTCATGGATGATCGATTTGAGATGACACTTCTTGGTGGTGACCAGCGGAAATCCCTCGGCAAGATCAAAGCGCATCTGGTAGCCAAAGACACTCCTGGTCCCGGTTCCGGTACGATCCTCCTTGAGTGTGCCATGGTCCCGGACATGGCGCATAAGATCCAGATACTGCTTCATTTCTCCCCTTTCTTTGAAGATTCAACAGAGAGTCAATTTACCATACAGGAACTGCTGAACACAGAATAGATTTACTCATAATGGGTCCAGAGACGGATTACCTTTACAACACACCTCTCTTTAATCACTTGGTAAACTAATCTGTGCTGGATGTTTATTCGGCGCGAATAGCTGCCCACAAGATCCCCCACCAACTTCTCATAAGGAGGTGGGTTCTGAAATGGGTCAGATTGAATGATGGCTAACAGCTTTTCAGCTCTCCCTTTTAGTCCTGATGATGCAAGTTTTTTTGCGTCCTTCTGTGCCTGCCTGGTATAAACCAACTGCCAACTCACCAATCCAACTCCGTTGCACAGGCAGAGACACTCTCTTCCATACCCTCCCGGATAGACTCTCTCATCCCAGGAACTGATAGCAGATAGAGCGTCTCATTGATGTCATTCCAGTCACTCTCAGAGACCAAGACCGCATTATTTCTTTTTCCTGTAATGAAAATAGGTTGATGTGAACTTTCGGCATCATCCATCAGGGTATAGAGTTTTGATCTTGCCTCAGTAACATTAAGCGTCGTCATAATATCTCCAAATTGAGTGACTTATGGACTTATAATACGCTATAGCGTACGCAGAGTACACCAACATCAGTGGCCGATACCCTATCTCGCCTGTTTTCGGTAGCTGCGGGATAGCAGTATAATTCCAAGCAGCACCATCGGCAGGGAGAGCAGCTGCCCCATCGTCAGCCACTCAAAGGCGAGATATCCGATATGGGCATCTGGAACCCGGGCAAACTCCACCAGGATACGGAACAGCCCATAAAGGATCAGGAACAGGGCCGAGACCGCCATCATGGGGCGTGGCCGGCGTGAGTAGAGCCAGAGAATCAGAAACAGAACCACCCCCTCCAGCAGCGCCTCGTAGAGCTGTGTTGGGTGCCGTACCAACAGCTGTGGATCGGTGTAGGGGAAGATCATCCCCCAGGGGAGATCGGTCTCTCTTCCCCAGAGCTCACCATTGATGAAGTTCCCGATACGACCGGCACCGAGCCCGATGGGGACCAGCGGGGCAACGAAATCGGTCACCTCAAAGAAGCGCTTACCAACCTTGCGCCCAAAGTACCAGAGGGCAAGTAGCACCCCGATCAACCCGCCATGGAAGGACATCCCCCCCTGCCAGATCTTGAGGATCTCGAGCGGGTTCTGCAGATAGGTGGCCAGATCATAGAAGAGGATATAGCCGATCCGCCCCCCCAGGATCACCCCCAGTGCGGCATAGAAGATCAGGTCCCCCAGCTGCTCTCGGGTCCAGGGGGTGAGCGCTGCGCCCATCTTCGCACTTTGGCCAATCCGATAGAGCCCCAGTGCCCAGGCGGCCAGAAAGCCAACCAGATACATCACCCCATACCAGTGGACCCGCAGTGGTCCAAGATCGAAAAATGGCTGGATCTCCGGGGCAATCATGCCGGCAGCACCCTCCCAAAGTAGCACTTGATGTACTCGGTCTCGGGGATTGCCGGATGGACAGGGTGGTCCGGCCCCTGGTGCCCCTCCTCCAGCAGAGTGAGGTTGCGGTCAATATGGCGGCTTGCCCCCAGCAGCTGACCCTTCAGCTGCTCCCGCTGCAGATGGTGGGAACAGGAGGCGCTGATAAGGATTCCGTCCCGGTTCAGTAGCCGCATGGCCAGCTCATTGATCCGTCGATAGGCCTGCAGTCCGTTTTTCAGATCCTTGCGCCGCTTGATAAAGGCGGGCGGATCGACAATTACCAGGTCAAACTGCTCGCGTGCGGCCCGCAGCTCCTTGAGCGCGGCAAAGGCGTCACCCTGCAGGGTGGCAACCCGCTCCCCCACCCCATTCAGGGAGGCATTCCGGTGAACCTGGTCCAGAAAGGGCTCAGAGCTGTCCACACAGAGCACCTCACTGGCGCCCGCAGTGGCCGCCTGTACCCCCCAGCCACCAATATAACTGAAGAGATCCAGCACCCGCTGCCCCTTCACGTAGGAGCGCATCCGCTGGCGATTCATTCGATGGTCATAGTACCACCCCGTCTTCTGCCCGGAGAGGAGTGGTGCCTCAAATCGGGTTCCATTCTCCTCCAGCAGGACGTCCTCCGGGACCTCGCCAACCACCCCCTCCACCTTGCGCTCCAGCCCCTCCAGATCACGGGCTGCGGTATCATTCTTCAGCAGAATGGCCTCTGGCCGCAGTACCTTCTCCAGTGCAGCCACCACCGACTCCCGGACACGCTCCATCCCTGCTGTTGTAATCTGGACAGAGAGGATCTCCCCAAAGCGGTCCACAACGAGCCCAGGCAACCCATCCGACTCCCCATGGACCAGACGATAATGGGGGGTTGGGAAGAGTCGTTCCCGGATAGAGAGCGCCACCTTCAGGCGGTGGGTGATCAGGGATTGATCCAGCCGGTAGGAGGGGTTGCGGCTCACCAGGCGGGCAGCAATCAGGGTGTTGGGGTTAAGGTAGCCGTTTCCTACCACCTTGCCATTCGCAGCCTGAATCTCTACCTGATCTCCCGGCTCGAAGGCAGTCAGTGGCGTTGCACTGGTATCTACCTCATTGCTGTAGACCCAGAGGTGGCCAGAACGGAGGCGGCGCTCCTCACCCTTTTTCAGTTTTAGCGATGGCAGTTTGTTCATAATCAACCAGCTCCATGAAAAAAGGCGCCCGACTGGACGCCTTTTTGCTCAATTGTTCCCTGCTTCCTAGAGGTAGAGGGTCATCGTACTGGATGCATCACCCGCCTCATCAAAGAAGGTGGATGCACCAACAAACTCAACCCCATCGATAAAGTCGCTCTGGTCATATCCAAAGAGCTCTACGGTCATCTGGCAGGCAAGCATCTTCACCTCCATCTCCTGACAGATCTCACGCAGCTCCTCAATCGAGGCGACACCATGCTTCTGGGTCGACTTCAGCATCATGTTGCTTGCAAACTTCTCGAACCCGGGCATGTTGTTCATGAAGAGGTTGGGAAGCTTGGGGGCCCAGTCAATCTTCTGCAGCCACTCGGGACCGAAAGGCATCTTCATCGGCATTGCCGGGTTGCCTGCCGGGGAGACACGCAGCTTGCTGGTATCCTTGAGCAGCAGGTTCAATCCATAGAAGGTGAAAAACATGGAGACCTCTTTCCCCAGTGCAACTGCCGTGCTGCCCAGAATAAATGGGGGGTAGGCCCAGTCCAGGGTCCCCTTGGTACAGATCATTGCAACTTTTTCAGTTGCTCGACTTCGTTCCTCAGTTCCAGCCATTCTTCATTCCTCTTGCTATCGATATGAAAAAACGGCCAGAGATCTCTCCAGCCGCTTCTCATGTTTTCAACTCGTAATCAGGACTTCCTGATCATAAAGACAAACTTTCCACCCTCCTCGCCTGAGGAGATCAGCTCATTGCCCGTCTGGTTGCAGAATGCCTCGATATCCTTGACTGAACCGGGATCCGTTGCAATCACACGCAGAACCTGACCTGCATCCATGGTGTTGATAGTCTTCTTGGTGCGCAGTATTGGCAGGGGACAATTCAGTCCGGATGCGTCCAGTTCTTGATCAAAATCAGCCATTCTTTACTCTCCATACGTCTGTTAAGCTATTGAAAGATGCAATTATGCCCCAAAACCGTTTTGAGATACACAATCGTCCGAAAAATATGAGGCGCTACTTATATTACATCGGGGTGGAAATGGCAAGTTTTCGGGCCATTTTATCCATCGCCGTTGCGGTTCTGCTCATATCTACCTCCCCATTGCGGGCCGGGGAGATTCACCTCCCCTCACTGGATGGGGATGCCACAACCTCCATCCTCTCTAGCGAGCAGGAGCAGCTGCTTGGGGAGTCCTTCATGCGCTCACTGCGTGAACAGGTCACCATTATCGAGCATCCAGTGATCCACCACTATATCCAGACACTGGGGGAGCGGCTGGTTCTCCATAGTGATACCCCCAGTAATAAATACACCTTCCTGGTGGTCGACAACCCCTCCATCAATGCCTTTGCCGGTCCTGCTGGAATTATCGGGGTCCATAGTGGCCTGATTGAGATGGCAGAGCATGAGGGGGAGCTGGCGGCTGTTCTTGCCCATGAGATCGCCCATGTCAGCCAGCGCCATCTGATGCGCAGAGTGGAGAGCCAACAAGATCTCTCTATCCCGACCATTGCCACTGTTCTGGCCACTATAGTGGCCGCCTCTGCCAGCCCGGAGGCAGGGGAGGCCGTTGCTGCAACGGCTACCGGCCTCTCTCTACAGCAGCAGATCAACTTCACCCGCAGCAATGAGCAGGAGGCAGACCGCATCGGGATGAAGATCCTCCATCAGGCCGGCTATGCGCCATCCAACATGCCAGAGTTCTTCAGAAAGCTGCAGAAGAGAAGCCGGAGCAGTGGTGACAGCCTGCCGGAGTATCTCCGCACCCACCCGCTCACCCTCTCGAGGGTTGCCGATGCAGAGAGTCGCGCCGCACAGTATCCTCCCCAAGAGACAACGGAGGATGAAACCTTCCAGCTGATACGTCATGCCCTTCGTCTCAACCGCTTCAACAACCCACCAGTCGCGGTCCGCCACTACAGAAAGGCGTTGCAGGGGATGGCCGATTCACCGTTCCGGGAGCATACCCAATATGGGTTGGGGCTTGCCCTCCTGCAGGCGGATCGCCCGACAGAGGCACTGCAGCAGCTGTTACCGCTGTTGCAGAAGTGGCCGGATCAACCTGTTCTGACTATCGCTGTTGCCTATGCAGAGGCAGAGGGCGGGAATCCTGACACGGCACGAGAGAGGATCCAGAAACTAAGCAGCCTCTATCCAGCCCACCTGCCACTGATTCTTGCCCATGTTGAGCTGCTGCTCCAGACACGCCGGCTGAATGAGGCCATCCATCTCCTGGAGCAACGACTGAGTCAGTTACCCAAATCTCCGATGCTCTACCAACAGCTGGCCACAGCCCATGCACTGGCCAACCACCCTGCAGAGTCCCACCTTGCCCAGGCGGAGTACCACTTTCTGAATGGAGAGACAGAGAGCGCCCTCAGACAGCTTGATTACGCGGAACGTGCCGCCAGGGAGGGGCTGCATGATTTCATACTCTTCTCCACCATTGATGCCCGCAGGCTCGCCTATGAGGAGAAGGAGCAGAGAGAGAAGAGAGAGAATCCCTGACTCCATTACAGCTGAATCTTTCCAGCTGCAACGACTCGTTGGCCAATAGTAGCCCCAATAAAACGAAGGAGCTATCGATCACTCGATAACTCCTTGTTTAGTATGGTGGGTCGTGAGCGATTCGAACGCTCGACCATCGGATTAAAAGTCCGGTGCTCTACCGACTGAGCTAACGACCCATGATTTGAAGAGTGCGGATCATACACAGTTCCGACAAAAAAATCACCCGGCAAAATATCGGGTTGGATCCCCAGCACCCGCAGCCAGAAAACCGGCACGACGCAATCTGCAGGAGTCACATGCCCCACACGCCCTCCCCTGCTCATCCGCCTGATAGCAGGAGATGGTCAGCGAGTAGTCGACACCCAACCGAACCCCCTGCTGGATGATCTCTCCCTTGCTCATCTCAATCAGCGGGGCATGGATGGCAAAGGGCTCCCCCTCACTGCCTGCCCGGGTTGCCAGGTTGGCGGTCTGCTGAAACGATTCGATAAACTCGGGACGACAGTCCGGGTACCCCGAATAGTCCACCGCGTTGACCCCGATGAAGATGTCATGCGCCCCCAGAACCTCGGCCCACCCAACAGCAAAGGAGAGGAAGAGCAGATTTCTTGCAGGCACATAGGTGACCGGGATCTCATCCCCGATCTCTGTCGCCTCCGGAACCGGTATGGCTGGATCGGTCAGGGCAGAGCCGCCCACCTCGCCCAGGCCCACCGGAACAATCCTGTGCTCAACCACACCGGCATGCTCCGCCACCCGCCTGGAGGCCTCCAGTTCGGAGCGGTGGCGCTGTCCATAATCAAAGCTGAGGGCATAACAGCGGTACCCCTCTCTGCTGGCCATTGCCAGCACAGTGGCTGAGTCGAGGCCACCCGAGAGCAGCACAACTGCCTTTCTATTACTGCTGCTCATCGTCCCGGCTGATCCCCCCAGAGGATCTTGTGAAGCTGGAGCTGAAAACGGACATTGAGCCGATCCTCAAGGATCCACTCTGCCAACTCCGTCGGATTGAGCTGCCCCGCCACCGGTGAGAGCAGCACCTCACAGCGCTGGTCCAGCCTCTGCTCCCGCAGTATCGGCAGGAACCACTCGTAATCGGTCCGGTCCACGATGACCACCTTCAACTGATCACGCTCCGTCAGATGGCCCAGATTCTCCCAGTGGTTCTTCTCCGCCTCCCCGGAGCCCGGTGTCTTCAGATCCACCACCCGGCTGACCCGGGGATCGACCCTGGAGATATCGATCATCCCGCCGGTCTCCAGCGAGAGCTGAAACCCTGCATCGCAGAGCTCACTCAACAGCGGATAGACCCCACTCTGTGCCAACGGCTCTCCCCCGGTTACCGTTACATGACGTGCCCCATTCTCCACTACCTGCTCAAGAACGGAGCCGATGGAGCGAACCTCCCCACCGGAAAATGCATACTCCGTGTCGCAGTAGCTGCAACGCAATGGGCAACCGCTCAGACGGACAAAGGTGGTGGGCAATCCCACACTCCGCCCCTCACCCTGGAGGGAGAGGAAGATCTCCGTCACCTTCAGGCTCACTTGGGACTCTGTCACTTTGTGATTTTTTTCAGTTTGATTGCGGCACGTTCAGCCTGTGGGGTTCCGGGCAACCGCTTGATGACATCACCGAGAATGGTCCTTGCCTGTGCATAGGCCCTGCTGGCCTCCTTCTTCTCTCCAGCCACACTATGGAGGCGACCGATCCAGTACCAGGCATCCCCGCTGTACTCGCCCTTGGGGAATTGCTTGACAAACTGGTTGAAGGCCTCAAGTGCCTTCTTGCTCTGGTTGGCACGGACCAGTCCAAAGGCGCGGTTGTAGGCCTCACTCTCCTGCCCCATCTTCTTCTCTGCAACAGGGCGCTCCGCTGCTGCCGGCTTCCGCCCCAACCTGTTGATACGCTGCTCAAGATCGAGGTACTGACTGCTCTGTTGCTTTTTCAGCTGCTCCAGCTGATGCACCATCTCCTCAACCGCACCATAATTCTCCTGCAGATCGGCACGCAGATCCTGCATCTCCATCATCAGTACGGTCAATCGACTCATCTGGCGCTCCACCTTCTCCAGACGCTGCTCCAGTGTGGCTGTTGCAGAGACAGCGAGTGGGGCCAACCCTGCAAGCAGGGCCAGAAAAACAGCTTTCATGAAAAACTCCTATTGGGGGTAGGTCAGCTCAACCCGCCGATTCTGGGCCCAGAAGGCCTCTTCGGATCCTGACTCCAACGGGTTCTCCTCCCCATAGCTGATGATCTCGACCTGTGCCGGATTTACCCCCTCGGCAACCAACAGATCACTCATGGTCTGTGCCCGGCGCTCCCCCAGCGCCAGATTGTATTCACGAGATCCACGCTCATCGGCATGCCCCTCCAGGCGGGCAATCATCAATGGGGTATTGATCAGGTAGGCTGCATGGGCCTTGATCACAGAGAGATCCTCCTCACTCACTGAGGTGCTGTCATAGTCAAAGAAGAAGAGGCGCTGGGCGGGCGGAGTTGCCCCGGAGGCGCTGGAACCAGCTGGTTGCTCCACTGAACCAACTGTCTCACCCTGAATCATCTCCCCCTCAACAGTCACTCGCTGATCGGCACTGCCAGCAGTAACGGGATCATACTGCTCAACCTCGACCACCTCCACACTTCCAGATGAGATACCCCCGACAGAACCATCAAGTGGATTGTTCAGGCTCCCACATCCAGTCAATAAAAGTCCCATCACAATAACTGCTGCAAAACGTCTCACTCTGCCACCTCCCATTCAATCGGTCCGCCGATACAGATTTCCATTCTAATGGAGATACGGAGACCATGCCGGTTCCCGCACATCCTTTCCACTCAGCCCCAGCTGTTGTACTGCTCCCCCATCCACTGAGGCGATCTCCAGGACACCACGGCCAGCTTGTTGGGTAGCATACACGATTAGCTGCCCATTGGGGGCGAAACTGGGGGACTCATCCTGACGGTTGTCGGTCAGGATCCGTACCACCCCACTCTCCAGATCCATCACCGCAATCCGGTAGCGCCCCCTCTCGCCATGGAGAAAGGCGAGGCGCTCTCCATCCGGAGACCAGTCCGGACTGGTATTGTAGCGCCCCTTGAAGGTAACCCTTTTTGCCCGGCCACCAGCAATATCCTGCCGGTAGATCTGTGGGCGCCCACTGCGGTCCGAGAGGAAGGCGATACTCTTTCCCCCCGGAAACCAGACAGGCTCCGTATCTGCCCCGCGATTGCGGGTTAGCCGTTGCAGCTGCCGGCTCTGCAACTCATAGAGGTAGATCTCGGAATTTCCGTCCCTGGAGAGGGAGAGCGCCAGTCGCCCCCCATCCGGGGACCATGCAGGGGCGCTGTTCTTCCCCTTGAAGCTGGCCACCCTTGAACGCTCTCCGTCATAGACCCCCTGAACCCACACCTCCGAACGGCCATTCTCAAAAGAGACGTACGCCAGTTGGCGCCCATCCGGAGACCAGGCTGGCGAGAGGAGGGGGGCAGAGGAGGTCAGCAGCACCTGTACATTCTCTCCATCGGCATCTGCCAGCTCCAGTGTATAGGTCCGTTTCCCGCTCTCATCGCTCTCCACAGAGACATAGGCGATGTGGGTCCTGAAGGCACCACGAACTCCGGTCAACTGCTTGTAGATCAGATCACTCACCGCATGGGCCGTCTGACGAATACTCTTTGCAGTGCCATCACCAAGAGAGAAGCGATAGTGGGCAAGCAGCTGCTTGCGGTAGATATCAACCAGCTGGATCTCAAGCTGCTCCCTGCCGCTGTCGCCTGCAACCACCCTGCCCACCACCAGTGTCGGAATCTCCAGCAGACGCCAATCGGTGAAGTTGACCTCACTCCGATGGGTTGGGCGGGAGATCATCTGCTCCTCCGCCAGTGGTACGAAGTGACCACTCAGGCGTAAATCATTGGAGACCACCGTGGAGCCGGGAAATGGTGCCACCGCAATAGGGAGCGCAGACTCACTGCCCCGGGTAATGACAATCTCCAGCGCCCATGCTGTTGTCGAGAGAAGGGCTGCAGCTGCAGCCCACAAGAGGGTCAAAATCTTTTTCACAACACACTATCCCTGATGTACAAAGGTCATCTCCAGTTCACGAATCTCTGCACGCAATTCTACCGACTCCGGGAGCGGAAATGGGGCCGCCTCATGGATTGCCCGCTCAACAGAATCGTCAAATTGCTGGTTACCACTGCTGGAGAGTATTGTAACCCTCCCAACCCCACCATCAGGAAGCAGGACAACGGCGATCTTGCAGAGCCGGCCAATGGGGGTATTCCTGGGCTTTCTCCATACCCGCTCGATCTGTTGCCGAATGGCCATGCGAATCCGTGACAGCTCCTGGCGCTCTGCACGACTCTGCTGCTCCCCGCTCAACAGCTGCTGCTCAAGCTCCATCTCGGCCTCCAGCAGGAGCTGCTGTTGCAGTTTTTTCTGCTCAGCCGCTCTCTTTTCTGCCTTGTGCCTCTCGGCCTTTTTTTTCTCTGCCCGCTTTTTCGCCCTTTCCAGCTCTTTTTTCTTTTTCAGCTTCTCCTGCTGTGCTCTCCTCTTTTTCTCTTCCGCCCTCTTCCTTTTGGCCGCCTTGCGTGTCTTCTCCTCCTTTATTGCCTGCTCTTTCGCCCTTTTCTTCTTCAGCCCCTCCGCCTTCTCTCTCTTTTCCCGCTTCCTGGCCTGTTCCTGCTCTTTTTTCCGCTTTTGTGCCGCCCGCTTCTCCCTCTTCCTCTGCTCAGCCCGCTCCTGTTCCAGCCGTTTTCTCTCCTCCTGTGCCTTCAGCACCGCTCCGTCAACTGCATGGGCACGTATGACCGGGGCTGACTGCCTTGGTACCCTCTCCTGAAAGGTGCTGATCCCCGCCAACAGGATGGCACCGAACAGCAATAGGTGGAGCAGCAGCGAGATTCCAAGGGGGGGGATCCTCCGGTTCACTACCCTCCAGAACCGGACAATCCTTCTCCGGTAGTGTTCAATCATCGATTGACTGGAGGATCGGTAACCAGCCCGACGCTGGGGACTCCGGAGTGCTGGAGCAGTGCCATCACCGAGACCACCGCACCATACTCAACCTGGTGATCCCCTCGCACCATCACCTGGGTCTCGGGACTGCGCCCCATCAATACCGAGACCCGCCTCTGCATCGTCTGCTGATCCACCGGGTCCTCGGGATGGTCCCCGATATTGAGGTAGAGGGCGCCATCACTGCGCACTGTCACCACCACCGGCTCCTGCTGACTGCTCTCCACCAGATCAGCATCCACCTTGGGCAGCTCCACCTTGACCCCCTGGGTCAGCAGCGGCGCAGTCACCATGAAGATAATCAACAGCACCAGCATTACATCAATATAGGGAACCACATTGATCGAGGCCATCGGCCGCTTGCGGGCACGCTGGCGGCTCACTGCAGACTCTCCTCTCCGACAGACTCCTCCTCTTGGTGAGATTGGCGACGCAGGATACTGGAGAACTCCTCCAGAAAGATATCGTAGCGGTTGTTGAGCCGCTCGATCTCGGTAGAGAAGCGGTTGTAGAAGATCACCCCGGGAATGGCAGCAAAGAGTCCTATGGCGGTTGCCACCAGTGCCTCCGATATCCCTGGAGCCACCATTGCGAGTGTTGCATTACTGGTTGCACCGATGGCACTGAAGGCGTTCATGATTCCCCAGACCGTACCAAAGAGACCGATATAGGGACTGGTGGAGCCCACCGTTGCAAGAAAGGAGAGGTGCACCTCGAGATCGTCCAGATCACGATTCAGCGCCACCCGCATGGCACGACCCGAGCCATCCACCACATCCGATGGGGTGAGGCCTGGACGCTTGCGCAGACGCACAAACTCCCGAAACCCTGCCACAAAGATACCGGCCATCCCCTTTGGGGCCCTGTTCTCGAACTTGCGAAACAGCTCCGTCAGATTGCTCCCCTGCCAGAAGAGCTCCTCGAAACGGTCTGCCGCCTCCCGCGCCTTCTGAAAATCCTGCAGTTTGTGAAAAATAATGTTCCAGGACCAGATCGATGCGGCCAGAAGGAGCAGCAGAATAAGCTGTACCACCCAGCTGGCATCAAGGATCAGGGCTGTAATCGAGAGTTCATGGTTCATGATTGTTCAATCGCATTAAAGAGGGCTGTTGGCATCGGCAGCGGACGGAATGCCTCTGCATCAAGGCTGGCCACCTTGACGATTCCTCCACAGAGCAGCTCCTCCTCCCCCTGGCGACGGATCTCCTGAAGCAGCGTGATGCTGGCCCGTCCCAGCCGCTCCAGTCTGGTTGTTACCTCAAGCCGATCATTAAAACGGGCCGGCAGATTATAGTCCATGGTCACTGAGCGGACCGCAAAGATCACCCCCTCCTCCTCAACCAGACGATCCTGCTCAAAACCGAGGGATCGCAGCCACTCCGTCCGTGCGCGCTCCATATATTTCAGGTAGTTGGCGTAATAGACCACACCCCCGGAGTCGGTATCCTCATAGTAGATTCGGACGGGAAAAGAGAAAGGGGTCATAAGGGGCTATTGTGCATCAACCATCCAGCCGGCAGTATCTATAGAAATGGCTAAATTATGACTCAAAGAGATCCCCACTCTCGCTCGTCTGCGGCGCGGGAAGCCCAAAGTGGAGGTAGGCGGTGCGGGTCACCACCCGCCCTCTGGGGGTACGCATCATGTACCCCTGCTGGATCAGATAGGGCTCCAGCACATCCTCGATGGTGCCACGCTCCTCCCCAATGGCCGCAGCGAGATTATCGACCCCGACCGGTCCCCCATCAAATTTCTCAATCACTGCCAGCAGCAGCTTGCGATCCATCTGGTCAAACCCCTTGTCATCCACATCCAGCAGATTCAGGGCCTGTTGGGCAACCTCCCCACTCACAGTTCCATCCCCCTTGACCTCGGAATAGTCACGCACCCTGCGCAGCAGTCGGTTGGCAATTCTTGGGGTCCCCCGGGAGCGCTTTGCAATCTCTGTTGCCCCACCATGCTCCAGCGACACCCCCTGGATGGAGGCTGCACGCTCCACGATGGAGGAGAGGTCCTTCTCATTATAGAACTCCAGCCGCTGCACAATACCGAAACGGTCACGCAGTGGGGAGGTGAGCAGCCCGGCACGGGTTGTCGCCCCCACCAGGGTAAAGGGGGGCAGATCGAGCTTGATGGAGCGGGCCGCGGGCCCCTCCCCGATCATGATATCGAGCTGAAAATCCTCCATTGCAGGATAGAGCACCTCCTCCACCACCGGGCTGAGGCGGTGAATCTCATCCACGAAGAGGACATCGTGCGGCTCCAGATTGGTGAGCAGTGCCGCCAGATCTCCCGGCTTCTCCAGTACCGGGCCGGAGGTCTGACGCATGTTGACCCCCATCTCATTGGCGATGACATGGGCCAGTGTGGTCTTTCCGAGTCCAGGAGGGCCGAAGATCAGGGTATGGTCCAGCGACTCACTGCGCCCACGGGCCGCCTGGATAAAGATCTCCATCTGCTCCCGCACCACCGGCTGCCCCTCATACTCCTCCAGCAAGCGGGGGCGGATTGCACGATCCAGCCGCTCCTCCTCCGGAGTGGTGGTGGGTGCGATGGGGCGGGCCAGATCACTCATGAATTACAACCTTACACTCTGCTTCAAGGCAAGGCGAATCACCTCTTCGCTGCCCAGTTCATCTGCACCCTCCACCGCATGCACCAGCCTTGATGCCTCCTGGGGCCTGTATCCCAGTGAGATCAGCGCATGGACCGCCTCACTGTGTGAATCGGCAACCGCCTCTGCCCCCTCCCCGGAGAGTGAAGAGGGTGCAGGCGTGAAGGTATCCCACTCACTGAGCCGATCCCGCATCTCCACAATCAGCCGCTCGGCGGTCTTCTTTCCCACCCCGGGGAGTCGCACCAGTGCGCTGGTGTTCTCGTCATTGATGCAGCAGACGAAATCCTCTGCACTCATCCCGGAGAGGATCGCCAGCGCCAGCTTTGCCCCCACACCACGTACCCGAATCAGCGCCCGAAACATCCGGCGCTCACCCTCCGTGGCAAATCCATAGAGCAGTTGCGCATCCTCACGCACCACCAGGTGGGTATGGAGTGTCACCTCTGCACCGGTTTCAGGCAGCGCATAGAAGGTCGACATTGAGGCCTCCAGCTCATAGCCGACCCCATTGACATCCAGCAGCAGCTCCGGCGGCTTGCGCTCCAGCAGCACCCCCCTGAGACGACCAATCACCGCAGGCGCCCCCCCTTCCAGCCCGTCGAAAGCCCCATTCGGTTGAGACTCTGTGACCGGTTGCCGTGACAGATTGCACAGGCCAGTGCATCGGCCTCATCGGCCTGTGGATTGGTCTGCAGGTTCAGCAGTGCACGCACCATCATCTGCACCTGTGGCTTGGCCGCATTTCCTCGCCCCACCACCGCCTGCTTGATCTCTGCCGGCGTGTACTCATGGACTGTCAGATTACGATCTGCCGCCGTACAGATCGCGGCACCGCGCGCCTGCCCCAGCTTCAGTGCCGAGTCGGCATTTCGGTGCATGAATACATTTTCAATTGCAAAGGCATCGGGCTGGCAGCGATCCAGAACCTCGGAGACCCCCTCGAAGATGGCATGCAGCCGCTGGGGAAGCGTCTCCCCGCGGATTCTCAGTGCGCCGCTCTCAATGTGGCGAAACTCCCCGCCCTCCATCTCGATCACCCCATACCCTGTGGTACGGGAGCCGGGATCGATGCCGAGAATGCGAGTCATACCAGCTTACTGCTACTCTCTAGGATTCGCTCATGTGAGTGCGAGACAAGGCAAAATTGGGCGAAAAAACGGAGTTTACACGTAGTAAATGAGTATTTTGAGTTCAATTTTAACGCTGTATCGTGCCACATGAGTAGAATCCCTAGCTCAGGGCTGCCATAACCTCATCGGAAATATCGGCATTGGTGTAGACACTCTGCACATCATCCAGATCCTCCAGACGATCCACCATCTTCATCAACCTCTCTGCCCCATCCAGATCCAGCTCGCACATGGTGGAGGCGCGCTGGGTGAGGTCGGCAGATTGAGGCTGATGTCCTGCATCAACCATCGCCTGCTTCACATCCAGATAGCTGGCATCATCGGTCAGCACCTCAACCACACCATCATCATCGGCAACCACATCCTCGGCACCCGCCTCGAGCGCAGCATCCATGATCGCATCCTCGTCACTCCCTGCCGGATAGGCCAGTACCCCGGTCTTGGTGAAGAGGTAGGAGACCGAGCCATCGGTACCCAGATTACCGCCATGCTTGGTAAAGGCGTGGCGCACCTCGGAGACGGTACGGTTGCGGTTGTCGGTCAGACAGTCGACCATCACCGCCACCCCACCGGGCCCATACCCCTCATAACGGATCTCATCAAAGTTCTCGCCATCGACATCACCCGAGCCACGCTTGACGGCACGCTCGATGGTGTCGCGGGTCATGTTGGCGCCCAGCGCCTTGTCGACCGCTGCGCGCAACCGGGGGTTGGCGGCAACATCCCCGCCACCCATCTTCGCCGCCACGGTGATCTCACGGATCAGCTTGGTAAAGATCTTTCCACGCTTCGCATCCTGTGCCCCCTTGCGGTGCTGGATGTTGTGCCATTTACTGTGTCCTGCCATACCTCTTTCCTGAATATTGATCGACGATTCTTGGTTAACCATGGTGCCTTGATTCAAATAGAGCATCAAGGGATAGCAGTTCTCATTATGGAAATTTTACAAAGAAAATCGTCATCCCCGCGTAGGCGGGAATGACGGCCAAATTTGAGTCCATAATGAGAACTGCTGATCAAGGGGAGACCTCCAACATCCGCTCCAGCGCCAGCCTTGCCTGCCCTGCAACATCCTCCGACACCGAGATCTGGTTGACCACATTCCCCTCCAGCAGGTTCTCCAGTGTCCAGAGCAGGTGGGGGGGGTCGATACGGAACATAGTGGAGCACATGCAGACCGTCGGTGACATGAAGTGGACCAACTTACCCTCCCCCTTGAACTGCTCATGGAGACGGTTGACCAGGTTGAGCTCCGTACCCACCAGCCAGCGTGTATTGGGCTCTGCCTCGGCAATGGTCTTGATGATGTACTCTGTCGAGCCGACATAATCGGACTTCTGGCACACCTCATAGGAGGATTCGGGATGAGAGATGATCCGGGTCTCCGGATACCGCTCCTTGAACTTGTCAATCTGCTCTGGTTTGAACATCTGGTGCACCGAACAGAACCCCTTCCAGAGAATCATCTTCGCGTTCTTGATCTCCTCCTCGGTCAGGCCACCCATCGGCTGCTCGTAGTCCCATACCACCATCTGGTCGAGCGGGATCCCCATCGTCGCCCCCGTATTTCTCCCCAGATGCTGGTCCGGGAAGAAGAGCACCTTCTCACGCTGACTGAAGGACCACTCCAGTACATGACGCGCATTGGTGGAGGTACAGACGATCCCGCCGTGACGCCCACAAAACCCCTTCAGATCAGCCGCCGAGTTGATGTAGGTGACCGGGGTGATGGTCTCATCGGGGTTCAGTACCGAGGAGAGCTCCTGCCACGCCCTCTCCACATTGGGGAGGTCGGCCATATCGGCCATTGAGCAGCCGGCGTTCATATCGGGAATAATCGAGAGCTGATCCGGGCGTGAGAGGATATCGGCCACCTCCGCCATGAAGTGGACCCCGCAGAAGACGATATACTCTGCTCTGGAGTTGGCCGCCTGGCGCGAGAGCTTCAGTGAGTCACCAGAAAAGTCGGCATGGCGAAACACCTCCTCGCGCTGGTAGTGGTGGCCGAGAATGACCAGTCGCTCCCCAAGTGCCTCCCTTGCAGCGAGGATACGCTCCTGGCACGCCTCATCATCCTGTATTGAGAATGGATCTTCCATCTTGCGAACTGCCGACTCTGTGATCATCCGGTTATCTGCTCTTCTGGATCTCTGCCTGCGCGGAGATGACGGTAACTGTGTGCAACCTGCCCCCGCCCTTCCTCACTCCGCCTTCTGCACCTTGCGCAGACGGATATTGAGCTCTCGCAGCTGGCGGTCACTGACATGGTCCGGTGCCCCTGTGAGCAGGCAGTTGGCCGACTGGGTCTTGGGGAAGGCCATCACATCGCGAATGGAGTCTGCGCCCGCCATCAGCATCACCAGCCGATCCAGCCCGAACGCCATCCCGCCATGGGGCGGGCAGCCATATTTGAGGGCATCGAGGAGGAATCCAAACTTGTCCTGCGCCTCCTCATCATCGATCCCCAGCACCTTCAACACGCTCTCCTGCGTCTCCGGGTCGTGGATACGGATGGAGCCACCACCAACCTCACTGCCATTGAGGATCATGTCGTAGGCACGGGAGTAGACCTTGCCCGGCTCACTCTCCATCAACCCCAGCTGACCATCGTTGGGAGCGGTAAAGGGGTGGTGGATTGCACCCCAGCGATCGGACTTCTCATCCCACTCAAACATCGGGAAGTCGACCACCCAGAGCGGTTTCCACTCACCACTCATCAGCCCTCGATCCTCGCCCAGCTTGACGCGCAGCGCACCGAGTGCCTCGTTGACCACCTTGGCCTTGTCTGCGCCAAAGAAGATGAGGTCTCCACTCTTGGCGCCGGTTCTCTCGAGAATCCCGGCAATGGTCCCATCCGGCAGGAACTTCACAATCGGTGACTGCAGCCCCTCTCGGCCAGCCTCTACATCATTGACCTTGATATAGGCGAGACCACGGGCACCATAGATGCCGACAAACCTGGTGTATTCGTCAATCTCCTTGCGGCTCAGGCTGTTGCCATCCGGCAGACAGAGTGCTGCCACGCGGCCATGCGGGTCGTTGGCCGGGCCAGAGAAGACCTTGAAGTCCACCCCGCTCATCAGATCGGCCACATCAACCAGCTCCAGCGGGACACGCAGATCGGGGCGATCCGATCCGTAACGACGCATCGCCTCGTCATAACTCATCTGTGGGAATGGGTCCGGCAGCTCTGTATCCAGGACCTCTTGGAAGAGGCCACGAACCATCTGCTCCATCAATCCCATGATCTGCTCCTCATTGAGGAATGCAGTCTCGATATCGAGCTGGGTAAACTCGGGCTGGCGGTCGGCACGCAGATCCTCATCCCGGAAACAGCGCACCACCTGATAGTAGCGATCCATTCCGGAGACCATTAACAGCTGTTTAAACAGCTGGGGAGACTGCGGCAGTGCAAAAAACTCGCCCGGATGGGTACGGCTTGGGACCAGATAGTCACGTGCACCCTCAGGGGTGGCACGGGTCAGCATCGGGGTCTCGATATCGAGGAACCCATTACCGTCCAGATAGTTGCGGATATGGCGGGTCACTGCCGCCCTCAGCTTCATCCGCTGCTGCATCACCGGACGACGCAGATCCACGTAGCGATAACGCAGGCGAATATCCTCACCCATTCCGTCATCATCAATCATGAAGGGGGGGGTCTCTGCGCGGTTCAATACCTCAACCTCGGACACCAGCACCTCTACCCTTCCGGTTGGGAGATCCTCATTGATGGTCCCCTCGGGACGCTCCCTGACCAACCCCTTGATACCCAATACATATTCGGAGCGCACATGTTCGGCAGTCGTAAATGACTCCGGCCGATCCGGATCAAACACAACCTGTGCCAGCCCCTCACGGTCACGCAGATCAATAAAGATCACTCCGCCGTGGTCCCGGCGTCGATGAACCCATCCCGCCAGCTGGATCTCCTGACCAATCAGGGACTCATTCAACTCTCCACAGTAGTGGCTTCGCATGTTTTTTCCTTGTTACTCTATTTCAATAATTCTTGATGCAATTGGAATCGATACTATCAAACGCCCTGACAAGTTCATCTATTCTGTTTTGAGACCATCGGTAGCCAGGGACGGCTACCGCTGAGCGCACATGGATGTATTCACAGCGTGTCTCAAAATAGAGATGGGTGGACTTGTATACGCAGTATTCCTGATTAATCGCCACAACAGCAGCCACCGCCTGCACAGGCTGGGGCTGCTTCACTCTTCCCAGAGTCAACCATGTTCTTCTTCGACCCGGTCTTGAAGTCACTCTCATACCAGCCCCCGCCAGAGAGACGAAAACCGGCTGCAGAGATCTGTTTACTCAGTGCCGGTTTACCGCAGGCAGGGCACTCCGTCAGTGGTGCATCACTCATCTTCTGGAGCTTCTCCATCTGGTGGCCACAGGCACCGCAAACATACTCATAAATTGGCATTTCTCTAAATCCTTCACAGACAGGCTTTTAATCGAGCTATTATACCGAATCCAAAAAACAACAGATAGAGTGGCGACAGCACCAACCCCCCATGCACAGCTCCTTCACCCGCATGCCCTCCTCCTCCCGACAGGACTGGCGCACCATCCGCTCACTGCTCCCCTATCTCTGGGGGTACCGCTACCGGGCGGGGCTTGCCATCGGCTCCCTGATCCTGGCCAAACTGGCCAATGTTGCGGTTCCGCTGCTGCTGAAGGAGATTGTCGACACCCTCGACCAGAATCACGAGGTGGCTCTGGTACTCCCACTGGCGCTGCTGGTGGGGTACGGACTGATGCGGGCCGGGAGCGCCTTTTTCAACGAGCTGCGGGACGCCATCTTCGCCAAGGTGCGGCACGGAATCGTGCGGGAGATCTCGATCCGCTTTATGGCCCACCTCCACAACCTCTCCCTGCGCTTCCACCTCGACCGCAAGACCGGGGGGATCACCCGGGACATGGAGCGCGGCACCCGCTCCATCAGCTCACTCTTCAACATGCTGCTCTTCAACATCATCCCGACCCTGATCGAGGTGACCCTGATTGCCGCCATCCTCCTCGCCAACTACAACCCCTGGTTTGCCATCATCACCTTTGCCACGGTTGCAATCTATATCACCACCACCTTTGCGATCACCAATTGGCGGATGAAGTTCCGGGTGGCGATGAACAGGCGGGACTCCGAGGCGAGTACCCAGGCGGTGGACAGCCTGATCAACTACGAGACGGTCAAATACTTCGGCAACGAGCAGTATGAGCTGGACCAGTATGACCAGCAGATGCGCAGCTGGGAGGAAGCCGCGATCAAGAGCCAGACCTCGATGTCCACCCTCAACTTTATCCAGGCCTTTATCATCGCCATCGGGGTCACCATCATCATGGTGATGGCGGGAGAGGGGGTGGTCGATGGCACCATGACCCTCGGTGACCTGGTACTGGTCAACACCTTCCTGCTCCAGCTCTTTATCCCGCTCGGCTTCCTGGGGATGGTCTACAGCCAGATCAAGCATGCCCTCTCCGATATCGACATGATGTTCCAGCTGCTGGAGAAAAAGCCGGAGATCGAGGATCGCCCAGCGGCAACCACCCTCCATCCGGGAGAGGGCGCGATTGCATTCCAAAACGTCAACTTTGGCTACAACCCGGATCGACCCATCCTCCATGACATCAGCTTCAGGATTCCCGCCGGCAGCAAGGTGGCCGTGGTTGGGAAGAGTGGCTCCGGGAAATCGACCCTGGCGCGGCTGCTGTTTCGCTTCTACGAGGTCGATAGCGGGGCAATCACCATCAATGAGATCGATATCCAGAGTGTCACCCAGCAGAGTCTCCGGGAGGCGATCGGGATCGTTCCACAGGATACGGTCCTCTTCAACCATACGATCCACTACAACATTGAGTACGCAAAACCGGGGGCATCCCGGGCCGAGATTGAGGAGGCGGCCAGAATGGCCAATATCCATGACTTTATCGTCTCACTCCCGCAGGGGTATGAGTCGACAGTTGGTGAGCGCGGCCTGAAGCTCTCCGGCGGCGAGAAGCAGCGCATTGCAATAGCCCGCGCCATCCTCAAGAACCCCCCCATCATGCTCTTTGACGAGGCCACCTCCTCGCTCGATTCCGCAGCAGAGCGGGTCATCAACGAGTCACTGAGGGAGATCAGCAGCCACCACACCACACTGGTGATTGCCCACCGCCTCTCCACCATTGCCGATGCCGACGAGATTCTGGTGATGGAGGGGGGGGCCATCATTGAACGGGGAACCCACAAGCAACTTATTGAACTGGATGGACAATACAGCGCCATGTGGCAGCTTCAACAGGAGCAGAAAAATAGTGGAAGCGCTGAACAAGATATACTATAACGAGTTATAAATGACGTAGAAAAACTTGAAAAATACGTAATAATACGTAATCTAAATAGAGCAGGCCTCTGCAATAATAGGGACTACTGATATGGAGAGGAGCCGGTAGGGATGACGATAAGCACGAGCACGAGCACGAAAGCAGACCAGAATGGCTGCCCCTGCTGGTATCTTCTTGCCAGCAAGCCGAGGGATGAGGAGCGGGCCCGGCTCAATCTGGAGCAGCAGGGCTATACCACCTATCTGCCGATGGTGAAGCGGGAGCGGCGCCGCAGCGGAAAGAGCCGAGTCAACACAGAGCCCCTCTTCCCCCGCTACCTCTTTATCCGTCTCGACCGGGAGAACGACAACTGGGCACCGATCCGCTCCACCTACGGGGTCTCCGGGCTGGTAGGCTTTGGAACAACCCACACCAACTATATCCCCATCCCCGACCAGGTGATCACCTCGCTGCAGAGCCATGAGGATGCGCTGGGTCTCCACCAGCTGGAGCAGGCAGAGTGGTTCTGCAGAGGGGACTGTGTGCGGATCACCAGCGGCCCCTTTGCCGAGATCGAGGGGGTCTTCATGATGGATGATGGCCTCCACCGCTCGATGGTACTGATCGAGATGCTTGGGAAACAGCAACATATTGCTGTTGAGAATGGCCAACTGGCCCCCTGCTGCCACTAAATACAACGTAACTTCTCAATAGGGGAGGGAGGCCTATCCAGGCAGCCCCTTGTCTCGTTGGAGTGTCGGCCTCATGGACGAGGCCGTCAAGCCTACAGGGATGTATTTATGGCGTCTCCAGCAAGGCAAGGGGCTGCCTGGATCATATTGCACTGGTTTATTGAGCGGTTACATTCTTACCCGAATCCGCACATAGAAATCACGACGATAGCACAAGCTCTTGACCCGTATAGCAATCCTTACTCCTTTGGGTGTATCAATAAGTACACCACGCAGTCATAAGGTTGCTCTACGAATCAATATGTTGCGCTCTCATCACCGATTCTACATGCGGATCCGGGTTATACTTCCGTCCCATGTCGGAAAACCCCACCAGACGCTCCATCCTGATTACCGGCTGCTCCAGCGGTATTGGGCTGCGCTGTGCCGAGATCCTGCAGGAGCGGGGGTGGCGCGTCTTTGCCACTGCACGCAGAGAGGAGGATGTTGCCACCCTGACAGCGCAGGGGTTTGACTCTGTCCAGCTGGACCTTGACCGCTCGGAGAGCATTCACGCTGCACTGGACCATGTACTGCTTGAGACTGGAGGCACCCTGGATGGGCTCTTCAACAACGGCGCCTACGGCCAGCCGGGAGCGGTGGAGGATCTGGATCGGGAGATCCTGCGCAGACAGTTTGAGACCAACCTCTTTGGCACAGCCGAACTGACCAATGCCGTCATCCCGGTGATGCGCAGGCAGGGGCATGGACGCATTGTCTTCAACAGCTCGGTACTGGGATTTGTGGTGATGCCCTACCGTGGTGCCTACAATGCCAGCAAGTTTGCACTCGAGGGGCTGGTCGATACCCTGCGACTGGAGCTGAGGGGGACCAATATCCACCTCTCGCTGATTCAGCCTGGGCCGATCGAGTCCCGATTCCGGGCCAATGCCTACCAGGCCTTCAGGCAGAACATCAACCCGGAGGGGAGCTTCCACCAGGACAACTATCGCGCCATGGAGGAGCGGCTAAACAAGCCGGGGCCTGCCGCACCCTTCACCCTCCCTGCAGATGCCGTTGCCGATAAACTGGTCCATGCACTGGAGAGCCGCCGCCCCAGGACGCGCTACCCGGTCACCCTCCCCACCCATCTGTTTGCAACGCTGAGACGACTGCTGCCGGATCGCTGGCTCGACCATCTGCTGATCAAGGCATCCGGGGACGGGAAGAGATGATTGATTTCACTGATCCAGTCATCTAATATCTTGATTATCAGGATTCCTATCCACATATTCCACAGGGGGGAGAGACTGGATGAGCGAAGAGGCACTACCGGTTGCCCGGGCCGCAAAGGAGCTGGGCATCAGCCGCAGGGAGATCCAGCAGAAGATCCGTTCAGGCGAGCTGGAGACCTTTGAGGGGCGGGTAACACTCTCGCAGCTACAGGCCGCATTCCCGGCCGCAGAGAGGATGGAGACCTCCTCCATCCTTGAGAAGATGCGCTTTATCAAGGACCACGCCTATCTCAACCGGGTACAGACCGCCCACATCCCCGATCTCTACACCCTGATGGGGCAGCTGCAGCGACTCCGAATGGAGCTGCGGATGGCGCGTGAGGAGAAGCTGGCCCATCTGCGACTGATCTCGGAGCTCACCAGCAACCTTCAGGAGATGCAGAAAAACTGTGATGAGCGACAGAAGGTGATGGTCAGCAACCTGCTGCAGCTGATTGCCCGGGGAACCAAAAGTAGTGGTTAGTGAGTGGTGAGTGGTGAGTGGTGGGTGGTGGGTGGTGGGTAGATGATGCCTACCAACCACTAACCACTAACCACTAACCACTAACCACCATCAACCAAACACCAAAACCTCTCCATCCACATCAACCTCTACCGTTGATCCCGGCAGATACTCCCCGGCCAGAATCTTCTGCGCCAGCGGGTTCTCGATCCGGTTCTGGATGGCCCGCTTCAGTGGACGTGCCCCATAGACGGGATCAAACC
>CAZYJG010000013.1:21260-26590 GCA_964647745.1 uncultured Piscirickettsiaceae bacterium | reverse complement strand
CTGCTTGCGTTCGCACTCTCCCTGACCATCTCCTCCTCTCAGGCGACTGTAGGGGAGCCGGCACCGGAGCTGGAGGTCTCGGAGTGGATCAATGGAGACGGGGTCACCCTTGAGGCGTTACGAGGGAAGGTGGTCATCATCGAGTTCTTCCAGCTCTGGTGTCCGGGGTGCAACAACTTCTCAATCCCCCTGATGGCGAGGTGGGCTGGTGAGTACTTCGATGAGATCCGGCGGGGTGAGCTTGTTCAGCTCAGTATCCACACGGTCTTTGAGGGGCATGACTACCAGAACCCGGAGCGGCTGCGTGCCTTTGTCAAAGAGAAGGAGATCGACCATCAGGTCGGGATCGACCGCCATATCGGGGATGATGAGATCCCGGTCACCATGCGCCGATACAACACCATGGGCACCCCGGCAATCGCCATCATTGACCGGAAGGGGATCATCCGATTCCAGAAGCTGGGGGGATTTGATGTGGATGAGGCCGAGGCCTTGATTGAGCGACTGCTACGGGAGTGAATGGAGGGGTGGGGTTGAGCTGAAGGGAGTCTGCTCTCTATCTTCTCTGGTAGTGTGCCCGATTGGGAATGACGTTTCGAATTCCTCCGCTGGGGTTCTCTACATCCCCTCGATAGCGGGGCAGAAGGATGACATGCAGATGGTCAATGCTTCTTCCGGCCTCTCTGCCGTCATTGTTGCCAATGGTGTAGGCGTTGGGCCTGTTTTCGAGAAACGGCAGTTGCAGTACCGTCTCGATCTGCTCCTTGGGGCGATCCCTGAGGTCTTCCCGCTCTCTCATGTTTTGGTAGAGATTGCGCATGCCGGTCTGTTCAATCACGCTTTTCACACCGCGAATGGCCTCGAAGTAGTCGCTCTGTTCCCGGTTGTTGAGATCAAAAATGGATGCAACGTGTCTTCTCGGGATCACCAGGGCATGTCCCGGATTGACGGGGTGGGTGTCAAAGATGCTGATGAATGATCGGTTTTCAAAAATGAAGGGGTCTGCCTTGCCATGGGTGACCTTGCAGAAGTAGCAGTCTTGTTTTGAGGGGAGGGACATTGTCGAGATCCTGGGCCGTGGAGTGGTCCTCCATGACCACTCTGATTGAGTGCCATTGTACCGCAGCTGATTCGGTGAACCCATGCTCTCTGCGAGTCACGGAGTGGTTGGAATAAGGTAAAATGGGGCACCCTTTTTGCAGGAAAGAAACTTCCATGTCTGTCGATCGAACCGAACAACTCAAATCCCTGATGGCCGAGCGCATCCTGATCCTGGATGGGGCGATGGGGACGATGATACAGCGTCACAAGCTGGAGGAGGCAGACTACCGTGGGGAGCGTTTTGCTGACTGGCATACCGATCTCAAGGGGAATAATGATCTGCTGGCACTGACCCAGCCGGCCATTATCCAGGGGATCCATGAGCAGTATCTGGAGGCGGGGGCCGATATCCTTGAGACCAACACCTTCAATGGTACCCGGGTCTCGATGGCGGACTATGAGATGGAGGATCTGGTCTACGAGATCAATCTGGAGGCAACCCGTCTCGCCCGTGCCGCAGCCGACAAGTACTCCACTCCGGAGAAGCCCCGTTTTGTGGCTGCGGTTCTCGGTCCAACCAGTCGTACCTGCTCCATCTCACCGGAGGTGAATGACCCCGGGTTCCGCAACATCACCTTTATGGATCTGGTGGCGGACTACAGTGAGTCGGTCGATGCCCTGGTCAAGGGGGGGGCGGATCTGCTGCTGGTAGAGACCATCTTCGATACCCTCAACGCCAAGGCGGCACTGTTTGCAATCGACCAGTACTTTGAGGAGAACGGGGTTCGGTTGCCGATCATGATCTCCGGGACCATTACCGATGCCTCCGGGCGCACCCTCTCGGGACAGACCACAGAGGCCTTCTATAACAGTCTGCGCCACTCCAGACCCCTGAGCATCGGGCTCAACTGTGCGCTGGGGCCGGACATGCTGCGGCAGTATGCCGAGGAGATGTCGCGGGTTAGTGAGACCTATGTCTCCGCCCACCCCAATGCAGGGCTTCCGAATGAGTTTGGGGAGTATGATCTCACCCCGGAGGGGATGGCTGCGCATGTCGCGGAGTGGGCCGATGCCGGTTTCCTCAATATTGTTGGCGGCTGCTGCGGCTCCTCTCCAGACCATATCCGTGCCATCGCCCAGGCGATGGAGGGGAAGGTGCCCCGTCCTCTGCCGGAGCTCCCCCATGAGTGTCGCCTTGCGGGGCTGGAGCCACTCAATATCGGCAGGGAGTCTCTCTTTGTCAATGTCGGAGAGCGGGCCAATGTGACCGGCTCTGCCAAATTCAAGCGGCTGATTCTCAATGAGGAGTATGAGGAGGCGCTCGATATCTGCCGTACCCAGGTGGAGAACGGGGCGCAGGTGGTCGATGTCAACATGGATGAGGGGATGCTGGATGGCAAGGCGGCGATGGTCCGCTTTCTCAACCTGATCGCCTCCGAGCCCGATATCTCCAGGGCCCCACTGATGATTGACTCCTCCAAGTGGGAGATCATCGAGGCGGGGCTGCAGTGCTCGCAGGGGAAGCCGATCGTCAACTCCATCTCGATGAAGGAGGGGGAGGAGAAATTCAGGGAGCACGCCAGACTCTGTCGTCGCTATGGTGCGGCGATTATCGTGATGGCCTTTGATGAGGAGGGGCAGGCCGACACCGAGGCGCGCAAGGTGGAGATCTGCACCCGCGCCTACCGGATCCTGGTGGATGAGATTGGCTTCCCTGCGGAGGATATCATCTTCGATCCCAATATCTTTGCGGTGGCCACCGGGATCGAGGAGCACAACAACTACGGGGTCGACTTTATCGAGGCGACCCGCACCATCAAGCAGACACTGCCCCATGCGATGGTCTCCGGCGGGGTCTCCAATGTCTCCTTCTCGTTCCGCGGCAACAATCCGGTGCGAGAGGCGATCCATGCGGTCTTTCTCTACCATGCGATCCAGGCCGGGATGGATATGGGGATTGTCAATGCGGCACAGCTGGCGGTCTATGATGATCTGCCGCAGGAGCTGCGCGATGCGGTGGAGGATGTGGTGCTCAACCGGGACCCGGAGGCCGGAGAGCGGCTGGTGGAGATTGCCCCCAACTATCTTGGGGATGGTTCAGTTGGCGAGAAGCAGGAGGATCTGGAGTGGCGCAGCTGGCCGGTCGCCAAGCGGCTGGAGCATGCGCTGGTCAAGGGGATCACGGAGTACATCGATGAGGATACCGAGGAGGCACGCCAGCAGTTCGACAGGACACTGGATGTGATCGAGGGGCCCTTGATGGATGGGATGAATGTGGTCGGTGAGCTGTTTGGGGCGGGCAAGATGTTCCTGCCACAGGTGGTGAAATCGGCACGGGTGATGAAGAAGTCGGTCGCCTGGCTCGACCCCTATCTGCAGGCGGAGAAGGAGAGTTGTGATATCGACTCGCAGGGCAAGATTGTGCTGGCGACAGTAAAGGGTGATGTCCACGATATCGGCAAGAACATTGTCGGGGTGGTACTGCAGTGCAACAACTATGAGGTGATTGACCTTGGGGTGATGGTTCCGGCTGAGACGATTCTGCAGCGGGCTCAGGAGGAGGGGGCAGATATTATCGGTCTCTCGGGGCTGATCACCCCATCACTGGATGAGATGGTCCATCTGGCAAGGGAGATGACCCGTCAGGGCTTTACCATTCCGTTGATGCTGGGTGGTGCAACCACCTCCAAGGCCCATACCGCAGTCAAGGCGGAGCCGGAGTATGCGCATGGGGTGATCCATGTGGCCGATGCCTCGCGCGCGGTGGGTGTCGCAACCACACTGCTTTCTGAGGGTCAGAAGGCCGGTTTTCTCGAGGAGACCCGCAACGAATATGAACAGGTGCGCCAGAGGCGTGCAGGGAAGAGCGCTGCCGCCTCACTGGTTTCGCTGGAGACGGCACAGGCCAACCACACCCCGGTCGACTGGGGGCAGTGGCAACCCACCAGGCCGCAGCAGTTGGGAGTTACGGTACTGGATTCAATTGACCTCAATAAGATTGTCCCCTATATCGACTGGACCTTCTTCTTCCATGCCTGGGAGCTGAAAGGGCGCTATCCAGCCATTCTTGATCATGCCGAGAAGGGGGAGGAGGCGCGCAAGCTCTTCGATGATGCGCAGGCGATGCTGCAGCAGATTCTGGATGAGAAGTGGCTGCAGGCAAGGGCGGTGGTGGGTCTCTTCCCGGCCAATGCGGTGGGGGATGATGTTGAGCTTTATAGTGATGAGAGTTGCAGTGAGGTGGTTTCTACACTGCACCATCTGCGCAAGCAGGGGCGCCAGCCGGAGGGACGGTTCAACGAGTGTCTGAGTGATTTCGTCGCTCCACGCAGAGGTGACACCGTAGATTACATCGGTGGCTTTGCCGCCACGGCAGGGATTGGTGTTGATCAGAAGGTGGCGCAGTTTGAGGCAGACCATGATGACTACAGCGCACTCATGGTGAAGGCGGTTGCAGATCGCCTGGCCGAGGCACTGACCGAGTGGCTGCATGAGAAGGTGCGCAGAGAGCTGTGGGGCTATGCGGCCGATGAGTCCTTTGACAATGAGGCGTTGATTTCCGAGCAGTACCAGGGGATCCGGCCGGCCATGGGTTATCCTGCATCGCCAGACCATACCGAAAAGGATCTCTTGTGGACCCTGTTGGGTGTTGAGGAGAGTACCGGGATCTGGCTTACAGAGTCGAAAGCGATGGTGCCAACTGCATCGGTGAGTGGTCTCTATATTGCCCACCCGGATGCACGTTACTTTGCAGTTGGCAGGATCGGCCGGGATCAGGTAGAGGATTATGCCTCCCGCAAGGGGATGGCTGTGGAGGAGATTGAGCGTTGGCTGGGTGTAAACCTGGCCTATGATCCAGCATAGTTGGGAGCAGGATGGGATCTCCGAAGATGGAGAGTACCTCCCCCTTGAGCAAGAGAAGTGGAGAAGAGAATGAGTGAGTGTCCTTGTGGTTCCGGCCAATCCTATGAGAGCTGCTGCGAACCGTACCTGAAGGGGGAGCGTTTTCCGGAGACTGCCGAGCAGTTGATGCGCTCCAGATACAGTGCCTATGTGGTGGGGGAGGTGGACTATATCCACAATACGCTCCATCCGGCCCATCGTGCGGACCACGATCTTGATGCCGCCAGAAGGTGGTCACATGATTCCGAGTGGTTGGGTCTTGAGGTTGTCGCAACGGCAGAGGGGGGCGTTGATGATGAGAAGGGTGTGGTTGAATTCAGGGCCAGCTATCGTGACAGGAGTGGAACCCACAAGGCACATGAGATCAGCCAGTTTGAGAAGGTGAA
>CAZYJG010000013.1:0-21160 GCA_964647745.1 uncultured Piscirickettsiaceae bacterium | reverse complement strand
GTGACAGGAGTGGAACCCACAAGGCACATGAGATCAGCCAGTTTGAGAAGGTGAACGGTAAATGGATGTATGTGGATGGGGCGATGCCCAAGCCGGATACAGTGCGACGTGACAGCAAAAAAGTGGGTCGAAATGAGCCTTGCCCCTGTGGGTCGGGCAAGAAGTACAAGAAGTGTTGTGGTCGGTAGTTTTGTACAAAGAAAAGGCCTGTACACGCTATAGCAGTGTACAGGCCGCAGTGACCATCGAAGATAAGACAGGAGAACCCGATAGTCGCTGTTGGTTTATGTCCCTATTCCAAACAGGATCTCAGCAACTGAGGTAACGGTTGTGCCGCTGAATAGACTGATCGCAGCAAACAGGATTGCTGCAACGGCAGTCAATCCCACTGCTGTACCACAGACCGTACAGATTGCCATCTCCAGCAACCCCATGCTTCCCACTTTTTCTACCATTTTGGCCTCCGTTCCGTAGATAGTGTGAGCTTAATCTACCGTGGGAGCAGGGCTTCAGCCATACGTATTAATACGTAATTTTCCAGACTTGATATTTGTCGATTACTCCTCTTCGGAGCACGCTGCACAGGTTCCAAGGAGCTCTACAACGGGGTGCCTGCTCCTGAATCCTGTTCTCTCCTCGATGCTATCCAGGCTATCCTGGATTGCACAGTTCTCAATCTCGTTGACTTCGCCGCAGTCGTCACAGATCAGGAACTGGCTGGCATGGGGTTGCTCTGGGTGAGTACAGCCGATGAAGGCATGGAGGCTCTCGATCTTGTGGACCAGCCCCTCCCTCTGCAGAAAGTCGAGTGCGCGATAGACTGTGGGAGGCGCAGGGTTCTCGGTGGTTTTTCCCATCTGTTCCAGGATCTCGTAGGCAGTGAGTGGCCTGCTGGAGGCATAGAGAAGCTCCAGAACTGTGCGACGGTGGGAGGTGAGCCGTACCCTGCGTTGTCGGCAGATCTTTTCTGCCTCCCTGAGGAAGTGGTGATGGTCAGGATGGTTCATGGTGATCCTCCTCAATGGCGCGATGTGCCCGGTGTCTGGAGAGGAGTTGCCTGGTCAATGCAGAGATGACATAGATGGTTCCAGCCAGCAGAATGATGGTGGGACCTGCGGGGATGTCTGGCTGATAGGAGAGGGCAAGTCCTGTGATGCTGAGAAGGCTGCCGATCAGGGTAGCGAGCAGCATCATCCGTCCCAGGGAGTGAACATAGTGCCCCGCGATTGCTGCTGGCAGTGTCAGCAGAGCCAATACCAGAATGAGCCCCACAACCTGAATCAGGAGTACAACCGTGACTGCAACCAGCACCAGAAGCAGCAGATAGAAGAAGGTGACCGGGATCCCACGGATCCGGGCAAACTCCTCATCGAATACCACCGCAAGAAACTGCCGATGGTAGGCGGCCACAATCAGCAGTAGGGCACCATCCAGTGCCGCCATAAACCAGAGGCTCGACTCTGCGACCAGCAGGATATTGCCAAAGAGAAAGCTCATCAGATCGGTCTGGTAGCCGGGTGACTTGGAGATAAAGATTACACCGATGGCCATTCCAATCGCCCACAGGGCGCCGATCAGGGTATCCTCCTGGGCACGCCACTGCAGACGGACCCAGCCAATCAGCAGTGCAGAGAGAATGGCAGCGAGCAGGGCGCCACTTAGCGGATCCTTGCCAAAATAGAGTGCGGCACCCATGCCACCAAGGACCGAGTGGGCAATGCCTCCTGCAATAAAGGCGATCCGTTTCACCACTACATAGGTCCCGACCACCCCACATCCGACACTGGCCAGCAGGCCGGCAATCAGGGCAGACTGGAGAAAGCTGTATTCACCAAGGGCAGTCAGAAATTCGTTCATTACACAGTCCCTCTAGTGGTGGTGCGCCACCATGCGCACCTCCTCTCCATAGAGATCCTGGATCACCTGGCCATCGATCGCATCGGTATGGTGGCAGACCAGGGTGCGGTTGATGCAGGCAACCCGGGTCACATAACTGGAGATAAAGGCGATGTCGTGGGAGACCACCAGGATGGTCATCCGTTGATTGAGGTGCTTCAACAGGTCAAAGATATCCCCCTCAAGACGCTGGTCAATATTGGCGGTTGGCTCATCCAGGATCAGAATGGAGGGGTTGGAGACCAGTGCCCGGGCCAGCAGAATTCTTTGCAACTGCCCTCCCGAGAGGCTGCCAATCTGGCGATGGATCAGGTTTTCGGCCTCCACCTCGATCAGTGCCTGTTGTACGGCCTGGTGATCCTCCTTGCGATATCCTCCGGGGAGAAGAGCGTGGAGCCAGTTGGAGTGATCACCCATTCTTCCCTGCAGTACCAACTGCTCGACGGTAATCGGGAACTCCCTGGAGAAGCTGGGATACTGTGGGACATAGCCGATCCTGGAACGTACCTTTTGTGGTTTTTTCCCAAGTATCTGGATGGTTCCAGTCTGTGGAGAGAGCAGCCCCAGGATAAGGTGCAGCAGGGTGCTTTTCCCTCCTGCATTGGGTCCAACAATACCCAGAAACTCCCCCTGTATGACCTCAAGATTGACCCGTTCGAGCGCCATGACCGGTCTGCTGCCATTGGGGGTGGCACTGGTTCCATAGGAGAAAGAGACCTCTTGTAGCTCGATGAGGGGAGGGGTTGTCATTGAACAGCGTTTTCTGCAATGTGTGCCGAGAGCCTGCGCAGATTCTCCGGATAGTCTGCTGAGAGAGGGTCCATGACAATGATCGTCCCATCGATCGCTGCTGCAATCTGCTCCGCGGCACGTCGGCTCATCTGCGGTTGAATCAGAATGGATCGAATCTTCTCCTCTCTCGCCTGACGGATCAGGGTGGCCAGTCCCTGGGCTCCCGGCTCATGCCCATCCTCCTCAATAGAGACCTGGATCAGCCCATACGTTTGCGCAAAGTCTCCCCAGGCAGGATGGAAGACCATGAATTTTCGCTGCTTGAGTGGCTGCAGCTGCTGGCGGATCGCCTGGTCCAGATCGACCAACTGTTGTCGGAAGAGGGCGTGGTTCTGCTGGTAATCCTGTTGGTGGTCGGGATCCAGTGCAACCAGGGAGGCGGTGATGATCTCTGCCATCTCCATGGCCATCACCGGGCTGGTCCAGGGGTGTGGATCACTTTCGTGGTGCTCTTGCTCTACGAGATCATGATCGTCTGATTCATGTTCTGGTTCATGGGCCTCTTCATGAGCCTCTTCATGCTGGAGATCGACAACGATCATCCCTGGGTTGGTCGAGCGGATCCGCTCCATCCAGATCTCCTCAAAGGGGATTCCCATCTGGAAATAGAGGTGGGAGTGGCTCAGTTGGGCAATTTGTTGAGGGGTGGGAGAGTAGTGGTGTGGATCACTCCCGGGCTTAACCATTGATCGGGCGGATACATTGTCTCCACCAATCCGTTCGACCATGGTCTGCAGTGGCAGCAGGCTGACGGTGATCTGGAGTGGTGCTGCATGGAGCAGGGAGGGGAGTAGTACTCCAATAAGCAGGAGGGCGTGGATCATAACAGTAGCCGGGTGCGGTAAGTATGGGGAGAAATTGTTATGTTATAACATTTCATGGTCGGGTGGGGGATTTTCTGATGATCACCCTGCACGGATTTATTGAGAAGATACGGGTATCATTGCTGGATGCATATCCATATTCTCGGTATCTGTGGAACCTTCATGGGGGGGATTGCCCTGCTGGCACGCGCGGCTGGCCATACGGTCTCTGGCTCGGATGCCAATGTCTATCCCCCGATGAGTACCCAACTGGAGGAGGCGGGGATTCTGTTGCAGGAGGGGTATGATCCAGGTCACCTGGATCCGCAGCCCGATATGGTTGTGGTGGGCAATGCAATGAGCCGGGGCAATCCGGCGGTCGAGTATGTTCTGGAGCAGGGGATCCCCTACACCTCAGGCCCTCAGTGGCTCGCTGAACATGTGCTTCAGGGGCGTTGGGTGCTGGCGGTCTCCGGCACCCATGGCAAGACCACGACAGCCAGCATGCTGGCCTGGATTCTGGAGTATGCAGGCCTGGCTCCCGGTTTCCTGATTGGCGGGGTTCCGCAGAACTTTGGGGTCTCGGCACGTCTTGGAGAGACCCCATTCTTTGTGGTGGAGGCCGATGAGTATGACACCGCCTTTTTCGACAAGCGCTCCAAGTTTGTCCACTACCACCCCCGCACCCTGGTCATCAACAACCTTGAATTTGACCATGCCGATATCTTTGAGGATCTGCAGGCAATCCAGCGACAGTTCCACCATCTGATTCGTACTGTTCCGGGTAATGGGTTGATTATCCACCCCGCCAGAGAGCCTGCAGTGGATGAGGTGGTTAGGATGGGGTGCTGGACCCCAACAGAGACCATTAATGGGCAGTGGGATGCGATTCGGGATGATGCGGCCTGGAGTCGTTTTCTTGTCTCCATCGATGGGGCACCACAGAGGGAGGTGGCGTGGGCGTTGACCGGTTACCACAATCGTTGCAATGCACTGGCTGCGATTGCGGCAGCACGCCATGCCGGGGTTCCGGTTCACCATGCCATTGATGCCCTCTCCGGTTTCAGGAGTGTTCGTCGTCGTATGGAGGTTCGGGGAGAGGTGAATGGGGTGACAGTCTATGATGATTTTGCCCACCACCCAACAGCGATCGAGCTGACCCTTGGGGGGCTGCGGGGAAAGGTGGAGGAGGGACGAATTCTCGCCATTATGGAGCCGCGCTCCAACACCATGCGGATGGGGGTGCACCGGGAGAGGTTGGCACAATCCTTCAGTCAGGCGGACCGGGTGATGCTGCTGCAGGATGGTGAGCTGGATTGGAATCTGGAACAGGTGATGGAGGAGAGCGGTGTGCCGGTCTCCATCTTTGAGACGGTGGATCAGATTGTGGATGCCGCCACGCAGTGGAGCAACACCGGAGATCATATGCTGGTGATGAGCAACGGGGGGTTTGGGGGAATCCATGACAAACTGCTGCAGAGTCTGGATCAGGCATGAGCTGGGATAGAGAGAATACCGTCACCCTGGCCGTAACCGGCGCATCAGGCGCGGCCTATGGGCTGCGACTGCTGGAGCAGCTGATCGCAGCAGATAGAAGGGTATGGATGATGCTCTCCGATGCGGCACGGATCGTCATGGAGATGGAGGTGGGACTCTCCCTTCCATCCTCAGATGAGGAGAGCTGCAAACTGCTTGCAGAGCGGTTTGGTGCCGGAGAGGGGCAGCTGACCCTGTTTGGAAAAGGGGAGTGGACTGCACCGGTTGCCAGTGGCAGCAATGCCCCCTATGCGATGGTGGTCTGTCCCTGCTCCATGGGGACACTCTCAGCCATTGCACACGGTAGCAGTGATCAACTGCTGGAGCGGGCTGCCGATGTGATGATCAAGGAGAGCCGGAAGCTGATTCTGGTTCCAAGGGAGACCCCCTACTCGGCAATCCATCTGGAGAACATGCTGAAGCTCTCCCGCATCGGGGCGACAATCCTCCCACCCAACCCGGGGTTCTATAACCGGCCGCAGAGTATTGCGGATCTGGTCGATTTTGTGGTCGCCAGAATCCTGGATCAACTGGGTGTTGAGCAGGATCTGATGCCGCGCTGGGGAGAGGGGTAGCTGTTACATCTCCAGCCTTGAGTGGGTGCTCCCCCGCAGCGCACTGGCGAGACTGGTGGCAAACTGGCTGGCATACTGCTCGAAGAGGTCCACCTTGGGTGTATAGTCCACCACCTTGTCGATCCCCAGCGCCTCTGCAATCTCATGGGTGGAGCGGTGGCCATCAATCAGACCAATCTCCCTGGCCTCCTTGCCGACCCAGACCAGCCCTGTAAAGAGCTCTTCCGAGCTGGAGAGTACCTCTCCACGCCCCTCCTTGACCCGCTCAATAAAGATCTGGTGTGTGGTGGCCAGGACATGCTCTCTGAGGAATGCCTCTGACTCCTCATCACGAGGGGAGAAGGGGTCCAGCAGCGCCTTGTGTTCACCAGCAGTCAGCTCGCGCTGTTCGACCCCATGCTTCTCCATGGCGCCAACAAACCCGAATCCACCCATCCGCACCCCAATGGAGCCGATCAGTGAGACCCGGGTTGCATGGATCTCATCGGCAGCTGTGGCGATGTAGTAGCAGGCCGAGGTGCAGAGTTCATCGATGGTGACATAGATCTTCTTCTCCGGGTTCTCCTCTCGTACAGTACGAATCACCTGCCAGAGACGCTCTGCCTGGGAGGGTGTCCCTCCGGGGGAGTTGAGCTGAAGCACAATGTGCTGGACCCGCTCATCCTCTGCCGCCTTGCGGATGGCGGGGGCAAGAAGTGCTGCACTGTTGATGGTCTCGCTGCTGATCTCGCCCTGCAGCTTGATGGATGCGATGCGCTTGGCGGGATCAATCTGGTCAACCACACCGGCAGAGACCAGGATCAGCAGAATCAGATAGCTGATTGCGAGGATATAGAGTGTATTCTTGAACCAGCGCCCCTTGCGGATCTCCCGTTTTACCTCCTGGACCGCAGTGGCCAGCTCACTGGATTGAATCGCAGACATTCTCTATTCTCCGGTAGACAGGGGGCGCAACGCTTATGGTTGCTCCCCAATGGTAAGGGGTGGTGCATTCCCCTTTTCACGAAACCAGTTGATTGCAGCCAGGATACCCGGCTGACGGATAAACCACTGCTCCACGTGGTACTTTCCGGGGAAGTGGGTCATCATGATTCCAAGCAGTAGCGTCAGTAGCCCCTGCCCGGGCAGAAAGAGCATCAGGATTCCTGCAATAATCAGGAATACCCCAACCACGTTTCGGACTATGTGGATCAGGAGACGGGCAACCGGATGTCCCCTGAGGGGTGCAACGGTTGGCTCTTTGGTGTGGTCAAAGTAGTCCCGTGGAATCCGGCTCACCAGCCAGGGGAGGGCTGCAATGGATGCAACCAGCATGATTGCCGATCCAATGCCCAACCAGAAGAGCATCTCCTCATTGGCCGAGAACCACCCACTCAGTGACTGCCACCACTCCATGCTGTTAGTCACCCCAATACGTTTGAAATCATTGATAGCGGTCGGTCAACTTACAGTGTAGCCAGCACCTTGCGGGCGGCATCGATGGTTGCCTGCAGGTCAGCATCGCTATGGGCGGCAGAGACGAAACCAGCCTCAAAGGCGGAGGGCGCCAGATAGACCCCCTCATCCAGCATGCCGTGGAAGAACTTTCCAAAGCGCTCACTGTCACACCCCATCACCTGCTCAAAGTTCTCGATCCTCTCCTCATTGGTGAAGAAGAGGCCGAACATGCCACCAATACGGTTGCACTGCATCGGGATACCGCTCTCTGCGGCAGCGGCCAGGATACCATCCGTCAGTTTCTCTACCTTCTCCTCCAGACTGCTGAAGAAACCTGGGGCAGAGATCAGCTCCAGGGTTTTCATCCCGGCGGCCATTGCCAGCGGATTACCGGAGAGGGTCCCCGCCTGGTAGACCGGACCCAGTGGCGCCAGATGCTCCATGATCTCACGCTTGCCGCCAAAGGCACCAACCGGCATGCCACCACCGATCACCTTGCCAAGGGTTGTCAGATCCGGGGTGATCCCCAGCTTGCCCTGGGCACCACCGAGGCTGACACGGAATCCAGTCATCACCTCATCCAGGATCAGTACCGTTCCATGGTCGTCACAGAGCTCGCGCAGCCCCTCGAGGAATCCGGCAACCGGCGGCACACAGTTCATGTTTCCGGCAACCGGCTCAACGATGATGCAGGCGATCTCACTGCCCATCTCTGCAAACAGCGCTCGCACCTGGTCGATGTTGTTGTAGCTCAGGGTTAGTGTATGTTCAGCCAGTGAGGCGGGGACACCGGGGGAGGTGGGGACACCCAGGGTCAGTGCTCCTGAGCCGGCCTTCACCAGCAGCGAGTCTGCATGGCCGTGGTAGCACCCCTCAAACTTGAGGATCTTGTCCCGCCCGGTATAGCCTCGGGCCAGACGGATGGCGCTCATGGTGGCCTCGGTGCCGGAGCTGACCATCCGTACCATCTCGATGGAGGGGACCAACTCCTTCACCTTCTCCGCCATCTGCGTCTCAATCTCGGTGGGGGCCCCAAAGCTGAGTCCGTTGGCAGCACCCTCCTGCACCACCTGAACCACTTCTGGGTGTGCATGTCCCAGAATCATCGGTCCCCAGGATCCAACATAGTCAATATAGCGTTTGCCATCCTCATCATCAATGTAGGGGCCTTCCGCCTTCTGAATATAGACCGGGTCTCCCCCCACGCCACGGAATGCGCGGACTGGTGAGTTTACACCGCCGGGGATATGTTGCTGGGCCTCTTCAAAAAGATCGTGTGAGCGGGTCATGATATTGTCTCTTCCTTGTTATTCATTTGGTTCAAACAGCCGGCTGATCTTCCGGGCGCCCCGTTCGATATCGGCAGCCCCCAGAACCGAGTGGATGGCTGCAAGCATGTCCGCCCCGGCATCAATCAGCACCTTTCCATTGTTGCTGTCTACTCCTCCAATCGCGGCTATTGGAAGTTGCAGTTCGGTTTTGGCCTGAGTCAACAGTTCGGGCGTTGCATGAACTGCATCCGGCTTGGTCTGGGAGGAGAAGAATCGGCCAAAGGCGATATAACTGGCCCCCTGCTCTGCAGCCATCCGTGCGCGATCCAGCGAATTGTAGCAGGAGACTCCAATGATCGCCTCATCCCCCAGCACTTTTCGCGCCTCTCCAATGCTGCTGTCCTCTTTTCCGAGATGGACCCCGTCTGCTCCACTCTCCGCTGCCAGCGCTGGTTCATCATTGACGATCAGCGGGATTCCCAGAGGGCGACAGAGGGTGAGCAGATCCCCGATCTCCCACAGCCTGCGCTCCTGGTTGGCGTGCTTGTTTCTGTACTGGATAATCCGGGCACCCCCCTGCAGGGCCTCGGCAACGGCGGCAACAAGCCCTACCTGCTCTGTCAGATGGTGGTCGGTCAGAACATAGAGTCCCTTGAGTCGTTCGTCCATCCGATCCGCTCAGTTTGTGTGGCGATTGGGGAAGTGTTGCCCGCCCCCTGGACGAAAGCCATGCGCAAGGCTGTTCCAGGTGAACTCCAGCCCCTCTGTTACTGCCTGCTCCAACGGTTTTTCCTGTGCGATGGATGTGGCAATAGCGGAGGCGAGGGTACATCCCGAGCCGTGGTAGTGGTGGGGAAGGCGCTGCTGCTCAAGGTGTCGTCTCTCTCCACTGGATTGCAGAAGAAGATGGTGTACCTGGTCGGGGGGCTCTCCGGAGAGTGGATTGTCGGTTCCGGTCACCAGCAGTGCACCACACCCCATCGAGATCAGCTCCGCGCCACATGCCTGCAGGGTGTCTCCCTCCGGGGCCAGCCGGGTCAGCTCACTGCGGTTGGGGGTTGCAATCGTGGTACGCGCTATCAGCAGGGTGCGGATTGCATCGACCAGACCATCATCCGAGAGTGTGCCACCCCCACCGCCCTGCAGCACCGGGTCGAGCACCACCGGAATATTGGGGTGCTCCGTCAACAGGGTGTGAATCGCCTCGCAGATCTCGACACTCCCCACCATACCGATCTTGATGGCAGCAATGGAGAGGTCATCCAGTACCATCCGCCCCTGCTGTATCAGCAGATCAAGGGGGGCGGGGTGGAACCCCTCTACCGTGCGGCTGTTCTGGACGGTCAGTGCCGTGATTACCGTTGCGGCATGCCCACCCAGTGCCCCGATGGTCTCGATGTCTGCCTGGATACCAGCACCACCCGATGGATCGTGGCCGCCAAAGACAAGGATGGTTGGCCTCTCCCTCTCCATGCTCACTGACGTGCCCCAAAGATATCGGTCCCGACTCGGACGATGGTTGCCCCCTCGGCAATTGCCGCCTCCAGGTCGCCGGACATTCCCATCGAGAGGGTGTCGAGCGCAAGCCCCTGCCGGTTCAGCTGCTCCATCGCCTCTCGCAGTTTTCGGAAAGGGAGTCGCTGCTGCTCAAACGCACTGGAGGGGGCGGGCAGGGTCATCAGACCACGCAGGCGAATGCCTGGGAGAGCCGAGATCTCGTTGGCAAGATGGGGGAGTCCATCGAAGGAGATACCGGACTTGCTCGCCTCCCCGCTGCTGTTGACCTGGATGCAGAGGTTGATCGGGGGCTTGTCAGCTGGTCGCTGCTCCCCAAGTCGGCGGGCAATCTTGAGTCGATCTACGCCATGGACCCAGTCAAAGTTCTCGGCAATGGTACGGGTCTTGTTGGATTGAATCGCCCCGATAAAGTGCCAGACAATCCCCTCCAGCGGTAGCGCCTCAATCTTCTCCAGGGCATCCTGCAGGTAGTTCTCCCCAAAGTGGCGCTGCCCGGCACCATAGGCGGACTGCACCATGGATGCGGGCTTGGTCTTGCTTACCGCAAGCAGCCTCACAGAGCCAGCCGGGCGGCCAAACTGCTTCTCGGCATCGCTGATTTTCTGGCGAATTCTCTGGATCGCCTGCGGGATGAAGTCCGGGGTGTTCATGGGGTGGAGTATACTCTGCCAATGCCCCAGAGTGCCCAGCAGATTCTCCAGACAGTTTTTGGATATCACGACTTTCGCCCCCATCAGCAGCAGATCATCGATGATGTTGCCGCGGGAGCGGATACCTTTGTGCTGATGCCGACCGGTGGGGGTAAGTCGCTCTGTTACCAGATTCCGGCGCTGCTGCTGCCCGGAACGGCGATTGTGATCTCTCCGCTGATCTCCCTGATGAAGGATCAGGTGGATGCCCTGGAGGCCAATGGGGTCAGGGCGGCCTGCTACAACTCCTCTCTGGGGCAGGGTGAGGCCCGTCAGACCCTGGCCCGTCTTCATGGCGGAGAGCTGGATCTGCTCTATGTGGCACCAGAGCGGCTGATGTCAGCCGATTTCCTCGCAAGGCTGAAGACGGTTCAGCTCGCCCTGTTTGCAGTGGATGAGGCCCACTGTGTCTCCCAGTGGGGGCATGATTTCCGCCCAGAATATGTGCAGCTGGGGGCGCTAAGGGAGCAGTTCCCGGAGATTCCGATGGTTGCATTGACGGCAACCGCCGATCCACAGACGCGGAAGGATATTCTTCACCGTCTGCGTTTACGCAGACCACAGGTTCATGTCACCGGGTTTGACCGCCCCAACATTCGGTATAGCGCACTGGAGAAGAGCCGACCCTTTGAGCAGCTCAGGGCCTTTCTCAATCGGGTTGAGGGGGATCGGGGCATTGTCTATGCATTGAGCCGAAAAAGGGTGGAGGAGGTGGCGGACAAGTTGCAGCTGGCTGGTTTTCGTGCACTCCCCTACCATGCTGGGCTCCCTGCCGCCCACCGGCAGGAGGCGCATGAGAAGTTTATGCGTGATGAGGTCGATGTGGTGGTGGCAACCGTCGCCTTCGGAATGGGGATCGACAAGCCGGATGTTCGTTTTGTGGTCCATTACGACCTGCCCAAGAATATTGAGGGGTACTATCAGGAGACCGGACGAGCAGGACGTGATGGGCTCCCCGCTGAGGCGCTGTTGCTGTTTGGGGCCCAGGATATGGTGATGGCCCGGCGTCTGGTCGAGAATAGCCGGAATGAGGAGCAGAAGAGGATTGAGGGCCACAAGCTCAACAGCATGGTTGCCTTTGCAGAGGCGCTGACCTGTCGGCGCCGGGTTCTGCTCCGCTATTTTGGGGAGGAGCAGAGTGAGGATTGTGGCAACTGCGATATCTGTTCCGAGCCACCGGAGTGCTATGACGCAACTGTGGATGCCCAGAAGGCGCTCTCCTGTGTCTATCGGGTTGGGCAGCGCTTCGGCATGCGCCACGTGGTGGATGTGCTGCGTGGAATGGACAATGAGAAGATCCGCAACCTTCGCCATAATGAGCTGAGTACCTACGGAATTGGTGGTGACCGTAGCGATGCGGAGTGGACCAGTCTCTTCCGGCAACTGATCCATCGCGGTTATCTGATTCAGGATATCGCCAACTACTCGGTGCTGAAACTGACCGGGGAGGCGCGCGCTCTGCTCAAGGGAGAAACCCGGCTGGAGTTGGCAAAACCGAGACTGCGCCAGAGCGTGAGAAAACGGAAAAGAGAGGCTGCACCAGTCGAGGGGCGGGATGAACTGCTGTTTGAGCTGTTGCGGGGGCTGCGCAAGGAGCTGGCCGAGGAGGAGGGGATCGCCCCCTTTATGGTCTTTGGGGATGCCGCACTGACACAGATGGCAATACACCTTCCAAAGAATCGCGGAGAATTCCTTGAGATTAATGGGGTGGGTGAGAAGAAGCTGGAGTGGTATGGAGAGCGCTTCCTTCAGGAGATTGCCAGCTACCGGGAGAGTCGTGGGGGTAGTTTAGCCATGGGTGGAACAGGCTGAAATCAGTGGCAGAAGCGTGCTCTTCTGCCACTGATCCCGGGTTGAGATCTGCTACAGCTGTTTGAGGAAGCCAAGGATTTTTTCATCCTCCAGTGCAACTCTGTCCATCGCCTCACCAATCTCACCACCCCAGATCATTGACATCAACTTCATGTTCATTGATGCAACGTAGGTTTCACCGCTACCCTTTTCATAGACGGCGATGGCACAAGGCATCATCACTGCCACATACTTGTTGTCATCATTGGAGAGCAGTTCAGATGCATACTTGGGGTGACAAAGTTCCACGGTCTTGACTCTGCCAATGTCCTGATAACCATTTTTTGACAAGGCTTTCTGGTAGTCATGGATCTTTGGAACTCCCCATTCCCGGGCCTTTGCATTGTCGACAATCATCTCAATGGTCTGATCATATCCCATAGGGCTCTGCATCTCATGAATCATCTGTGTAGGCATGGTCTGCTTTACAAGCACGAGAGCAACAACAGCACCAATGAAGATTGAACCAGCGGCCAATAACATTACTCTGATTTTCATCGTTCTCTCCTTGATTTCTCTATATCCTCAACTATATTAAAGTACAATTATATTTCTGAGGCATTTCATTTTGGTTTCAATGGTATTTCAAGGGGTTTTTATGCCCACCTTGGAGAGGTTCCTAGCTGTGTTGAGATTTGCTGCGCCCTCTATTTGAAGGCCTTCTCGGTCGTTTGTGTTCTCTCTTCCTGTTGCCCGGCTGTGAGCCTCTATTTCCCTGCTTCCGCGAGCCGTGTCCATTCTTGATTGGTTCTGCCTTGATGGATGAATCCACCTCGTAACCTGGAATGATCTCCTTGGGGATTTTGCACTTGAGTAGCCGTTCTATATCCTTGAGTAGACCAGCTTCATCTATACAGACCAGAGATACTGCCTCACCCTCGTTTCCTGCCCGTCCGGTTCTGCCGATACGATGTACATAATCTTCAGGTACATTTGGCAGCTCAAAGTTCACAACATGGGGAAGCTGATCAATATCCAGACCTCGGGCAGCGATATCAGTCGCAATCAGGACTCTTATATCCCCCTTTTTGAAACCCGCCAATGCCCTTGTGCGGGCGCCCTGACTCTTGTTGCCGTGAATTGCGGCTGTACGCAGCCCATCCCTATCCAGTTGTTGTGCCAGTCGATTGGCGCCATGTTTGGTGCGGGTGAATACCAGAACTTGTCTCCAGTTATTTGAGCCGATCATGTGTGAGAGAAGCTCACGTTTGCGCCTCTTGTCTACAGGATAGACCAGCTGGGATACCATCTCTGCAGTGGTATTACGGCGAGCTACCTCAATCATCTTGGGTCTGTTGAGTAGATCACCGGCCAGCTGTTTGATCTTGTTGGAGTAGGTTGCAGAGAAGAGAAGGTTCTGTCGCTCTGGAGGCAGAAGTTTTAACACCCGGCGAATGTCATGAATGAAACCCATATCAAGCATACGATCAGCCTCATCCAGTACCAGAATCTCAACATGTGAAAGATTTACTGTCCCCTGTTGTGCGTGATCCAGAAGTCGTCCCGGGGTGGCAACCAGGATATCCACTCCATGACGTAATTTTTTAATTTGGGGGTTAATCTTTACCCCGCCAAAGACAACGGTAGAGCGCAGTGGTAGATATTTGCCATAGATATTTATGCTCTCTCCAACCTGTGCGGCAAGTTCTCTGGTGGGTGTCAGAATCAGGGCACGAACGGGCCGATGTCCCTTGCCCTGTGCATGGTTATGGAGCAGTTCAAGTAGAGGCAGAGTAAAGCCAGCAGTTTTTCCAGTGCCAGTCTGAGCCCCTGCCAGAATGTCTCTGCCATTCAGTACTACAGGGATGGCTTGGCTCTGGATAGGGGTAGGTTTGCTGTAGCCCTGTTCAGTGACGGCACGCAGAATATCGGCCGATAGACCGAGGGTATCAAATGACATGGTTGTATGATTGCTCTTAGATTAAATTCAGCAGAGTGTTGGTGTATGTGGTGGTTTGGCGTAGTTATCAGCCAAATATGGCATTTGCCTCAAACACAGGCTCGTTCATACAGACTCTCTTCATGGCAGGGCCATCCGGGGGGTCGAACTCTACCATACATTCGGTACAACCTCCGATACCACAGCCCATAAACTCCTCCGACGATACCTTACAGGAGAGACCCGTGCGCTACTGAAGGGGGAGATCACCGGCTGGGGCTGGAAAAGCCAAGAGTGAGAGAGGTGCATCCAGTAGCTGCTGCACCATCCATGTGTCCGGGTCCAGGGTTGAGGGGATTGATTCAGACAATCAGTTCTAGTTGAGGCCGCGAGAGAAGAAGTCGAAAAAGAGATAGAAGAGCAGACTCGCCAGAGAGAGGGAGAGCAGTGTGGTGGGAATTCCGACCCGCATCCAGGCTGCAGGGGTGATTCTGGCCCCCTCAATCTTGCTCATCTCCGATTCCGATACTGCGATGAGGTTTGCGGTTGCGCCGATATGGGTTGCATTCCCCCCCAGGCCAACACCAAGGGCCAGTGCCCACCAGAGCGGGGTGATATTCACACCACTGGACTCAAGACCCATGATGATTGGAATCATGGTTACGGTGAAGGGGATGTTATCCACCACGGCACTGAGAATAGCCGAGACCCAGATCAACAGGAGTCCCGTCAACAGCAGCATCTCCGGGTCCTGAGCCATGGCGGCCAGCTTGTAGCCGAGAAGGTCAAGAAAACCGGCAGATGCGACCCCTCCCACAATCGCAAAGAGGCCGGCAAAGAAGATCAGTATCGACCAGTTGACCTCGGCAAACAGCTCCTCCGGCTTCTGCCTGAGTAGTACCAGTGCCAGGGAGAGCCCCAGAAAGGCGACATAGGCTGGATAGAAGTGGAAGTGGTGATGGACGAAGAAGAGGATGATGATCAGTGCCAACGATACCGATACCTTGGCCAGCATGACATGATCCTTGATCGCCTGACTCGGATCCAACTGCTGTTGATTCAGGTCAGCAGCGGATTGTGCCATCTCTCGACGAAAGACAAAGAGCAGTAGCGTAATCGAGCCGATCCAGATCACCACAACCGGAGGACCCATATGGATCAGGAATTGTGTGAAGTTTATTCCGGCCACACTGCCAATCATGATGTTGGGGGGGTCACCAACCAGGGTGGCAATCCCGCCCACATTGGAGAGCATTGCCTCCGCCATCAGATAGGGCATGGGGTTGATATGCAGAATACGGGCAATCAGTACGGTCAGGGGGGCAAAGACAATGACCGTGGTGACATTGTCCAGAATCATCGAGATCAGGCTGACCGCCAGGCTCAGATAGATCAGCAGTCGTTTGGGGGAGCCCCTGGAGAGGTGGGTGATGATGATTGCGGTATACTCAAACAGGCCGGTCGAACGCAGCAGAGAGACCATCATCATCATTGCCGCCAGCAACAGCAGGGTATTGGCGTCAATCGCCAGGATTGCCGCCTCCTGGCTGTAGAACCCCATCCACATTCCAATCCCGATCATTGAGACCGAGCCGAGGATTGCCGCCGTGGTGCGGTGGAGGACCTCGCTGAAAATCAGGCCATAGGAGACCACCAGAACGGCAACTGCAACCATCATCTCCAGGGTTATTGTAGTTGCTGTATGCTCCATCAGGGCTCTTCCGATCCTCCAAGGCACCCGCTCTTGGGGATGCGCAATTTACCTTGAATGTTTTCCAGAATCACCCGGCTCAGGCTCATTCGGGTCACTATCCCCAGGTACTCCTCACCCTCCATAATGAAGAGGTGGTTCACATTGAGTTTCTCCATCAGCGCCAGTGCAGTCAGGATTTGACTGCTGCTGTTTAGGTGGACCGTGTCCTTGAGGATCAGTGAATCAATCGTCTGCTTGAGATGCTCTTGCACCTCCTCTCGCGGCATTTCCAGATGGTAGATCTTCTCCCCCAGCAGGTGGGCCCCCTTGATCAGATCCAGTGGAAGACAGGCCTGTTTGAAGGCGTGACGAATCACAAACCGTCCCACCAATCTCCCCTGCTCATCCACAAAGGGAATCCCGGGAACATTGTTCCTTACACACTCGCCCAGTGCCTCCTGCAGGGTCATCCCTGAACGGGCCACCCCGGTTTTTATAACCCCTTCGGTTAGATCCATTCGCCTCGCCTCTTCTCTTCGATCCTGCTCATTACAAACTCCCCCTTACAATGTGATTGGCATCCCCATCAACGGCCAGATGATGGCAACCGCCAGTGCAACCACCGCCATCAGCATCACGCTGGCCGGGATCCCGGCAACAAAGAACTGTGCTGCAGTAAACTGTTTGGAGTCATAGGCGATTGCATTGGGGGCTGCACCCACCAGCAGCAGGAAGGGACAGGCTGCAACAACCAGTGCAGAAAACAGCACCACCTCGGGGGCTACCTGCAGGTAGGGGGCAATCACCAGGGCCACCGGCAGCGAGATTGCAATGGCGGCAACATTCATGATGAAGTTGGTCATCATCATGATGAAAAATGCGATCCCCAGAACAAAGACAAACCAGTTTGCCTCCTCAAACATCACCAGCCAGTTGACCGCCAGCCATTTCGCCGCCCCGGTCTCCCAGAGACAGAAACCGATACTCATCGCCCCGGCAAAGAGGAGGATGATATTCCAGGAGACATGCTCCAGATCATTGATGTCAAGGATTCGAAACAGGAAAAAGAGGACTGTGGTCAGTAGTACCACGGCAGACTTGTCGACCGATGCCATCTCAGGAATAAAGGATTTGAGTGAGAGGGTTATGATCAGCCCCAGGACCACCAGCAGCACAAAGATCTCATCCCGGCTCAAGCGCCCCGTCTCTGCATAGAGCTTGACCGCCTTCTCCCGAAGACCCTCAATCTCGGCACTCTCCGGCTTGAACACCAGCATGATGAACCCCCAGGTGAGAAAGACCAGCAACCATCCCACAGGGAACATATAGAAGCTGAGCTCGAAGAAGGAGACGTTGGAGCCAACAATGTCGTTATAGAATCCCAGCGCCACTGCACCTCGGGCAGCCCCCAGCAGGGTAATCATGCTGCCGGCCCCTGCCACAAAGGCCATTCCAATAAAGAGCCCCTTGCCAAAACGGGTCGGCTCATCTCCTCCACCATAGAGTGAATAGATCGCCATCAGGATGGGGAACATGGTTGCAGCCACAGCGGTATGGGCCATGATATGGGTCAGCATCGCAGTTACAATAAAGACCCCAAGGTAGATCATGCTGGTACGCTCCCCCACAATGGTCAGCATCTTGTAGGCGATCCGTTTGGTCAATCCAACCTTGGTAAAGACCATGCCGATGACCAGTGAACCGAAGATAAAGAGCACCGAAGGGTCCATGAAATCCTGAAAGGCCTCCCGGGCGGGTCGAATCAGAAACAGGGCCTGAACCACACCAATCAGCAGGCTGGTAATGCCAATTGGAACCACCTCAAAGACCCACCAGATACCCGCCAACAGGAACAGTGCCAGTGCAGCCTTCCCCTCTCGGGTCAGCTGAAAGTGCTCCCCCATTGGGTCCACCGCATCCGGCAGGGGATCAAGCAGGTAGACAAAAAGAAAGGCTCCAATACCCAAGAGGATAAAAAGGAGCCTTTTCAGATCAAAGGGGAGTTTCTGTTCCGCCAGGTGGAGGATTGTTTGAAAGGTGAGTATTTTCATCTGACATTCCCTATCCAGAAAACATTAAACGGCTTCTTGATTATGCTTCTCCTCACACAGGCGGTTGGCAATCAGATCAAAGGCATCCACCAACCGCACGGCCCCAATTACCAGTTCATTCTGGACCACCGGGAGAACCTCTACATCCTTCACCAGCATCAGGGTAATAACCTTGGCAAAGGGGTCCTCCAGGGTGACACTCTTCTCCACCAGGGTCATCACCTCACTGACCGGCTTCTCCGCCTCCTTCATCACGGTCTTCGTGAAGCTCTCCTGCCAGATCAGTGAGAGTGCGGTGATATCGGTCTCCACCTCCTGAAAGGGCTGGTTCCCTCTATAGTTCGGTGCACTCTTGTGCATATACTGGGGGCCCAGCGCACGGATCAGATCCCGTATCGTCAGGTATCCGCGAAGATGGTTCTCCTCATCATGAACCAGGATGGTTCGAAATTTTTCATTCTCTTTCAACATTCGAAAGATCAGACGAATGGCCTCACAGACCGATGTGTCGTCCCGAAGATGGGGGTATCTCTCCAGGTGGATATAGAAATCACGAACAGTAATCTTATTCAGCACCGCTATTCTCCAAAACCATCAACCATCATCGATACCCCAGAGACCAATGTAACTATTTCGGGGGAGCTCTCACTCTAGAGTAGACCTAAAATTGAAAAAATCAACGATAGAGGTCAATTCTTTCCTCCATCAAGGGTGGCAGTGGGGCAGCAGTGGTCACTGCTGCAGGGGTAGTCTGGCGTATTTATCAGCCGAATATGGTATCTGCCTCAAACACCGGTCCATCCACACAGACCCGCTTCATGGCGGGGCCATCCGGGGTCTCGACCTGAACCACACAGCCGGCACAGCCCCCAACACCGCAGGCCATGAACTCCTCCAGCGATACCTGACAGGGGAGGTTGTACTCTCGGGCCAGGGCAGCAACCGCCTCCAGCATCGGGTGAGGGCCACAGCTAAAGATCTCTACCTGGCCGCGCTCCTCCTCGGAGAGTGCATCCAGCCAGTGACGTGCAAGATCGGTTACATACCCCTCATGGGTGCCCGGAAATCCCTGCAGGCTGGCAAGCCGGGCGGGAATGCCCCAATCCTCCAGCAGAGGCATGGTGGCAATCACACCCTCCGGGATTCCAGGGATTATGATCTGTGAGGGTGCAGAGGTGAATGGAAAGGGGACCTCGGAGCCAAGAATGGCAAAGGGGGAGTAGTTCTTGTCACTGTGCAGTGATTCGGCAATAAAGAGCATTGGCGGCATTCCGACTCCGCCACCAATCAGTAGTGGGCGGCTGCGCTCCGGATGGGGCTGGAAGGGGGTGCCAATGGGGCCCAGGAGGTTGAGGCTCTCCCCCTTGCCAAGTTCTGAAAGTGCTGCTGTACCCTTCCCGAGCTTTTTATAGAGCAGCTCAATGGTCCCCTGGTTACGGTCTGCCCGCATGATGGAGATCGGGCGGCGCAGGGTAAACTGGGGTCCACAGTCGATATGGACAAAGCTGCCAGGTTCCGCCCGTTGTGCAATCTCTGCTGCCTGCAGTCTGAGTATATTTTGGTCACCATCCAGATGGAGGTGCTCCAGAATGGTTGTCTCCTCCTTGAAGATGGAGTTCCTCTCAGTGCTCATAGACCAGCTCTCCATTGGTCAGGGTGTGGGTCACTCTTCCCTGGAGCTCCCAGTTGATGAATGGGCTGTTTTTTCCACTGCTCTGCAGACTCTCCGGGGTGATGGTCCACCATGCGTCAGGGTCGAAGATGGTGACATCGGCCGCCTTCCCTGTCCCCAGGGTTCCGGCATCGATACCGAGAATCTCGGCCGGGAGGTGGGTTACGGCTGCAATGGCATCGGAGAGGGTGAACGGATGGTATCTGGTGAGTCGCAGTGTCAGTGGCAAGAGGGTCTCAATACTGCTGATGCCGGGCTCTGTCTCCTCAAAGGGGGCAGCCTTGGCATCCTCGTCATGTGGCTGGTGGTCGGAGCAGATTGCCTGGATGGTGGAGGAGAGTACCCCGCTGACCAGCCCCTCACGATCCCGCTCGGTCCGCAGTGGTGGCAGCATATGGCAGAGGCTGTTGAACTCCCCCAGATCCATCTCGGTGAGATAGAGTTGGTGGGCGGCAACATCGACAGTGACCGGCAGGCCGCTCTTCTGTGCAAGCTCGACCATCTGCAGGGCACGCAGGCTGGAGATGCCGCAGAAGTGGGCACGAACACCGGTTTCACGGATCAGTACCAGATCTCTTGCAACCCCCGCAGCCTCTGCCGCATCGGGGATACCGGGCAGTCCCAGGCGGGTGCTGACGGTTCCCTCATGTACACATCCCCCGTTGCTGAGCCAGGGATCCTGGGCGTGGAGGAAGACGGTGATTCCGTGGCTTGCCGCATACTCCATCGCACGTCGCATCACCAGTGAGTTGGTGACGGGGGAGTGTGCATTGGAGACCCCCGCGCAGCCTGCACTCTGGAGTGCCCCCATGTTGCTGAGGTGCTCCCCATCCAGCCCCTGGGTGAGTGCACCGAGCGGAATGACATGGGCATACCCCGCCTCATCTGCCTTGTGACGAATCAGTTCAACTACTGCAGTGGTATCGATCACCGGGGTGGTGTCGGGCGGCATCGAGAGTGTTGTGACTCCACCTGCAACGGCGGCATATGTCTCGCTTGCAATGGTCCCCTTGTGCTTCTGCCCGGGTTCACGCAGGTGGGCACGCAGGTCGACCAGTCCGGGGCAGACCACCTTTCCGGAGGCATTAATCGCCAGATCAGGATGGAAATCCTCTGTGGGAGGGAGGATGGCCCCATCGGCAATCTGCAGATCAGCGACCCGGTCGATGCCGTTGGCCGGATCAATAATATGGCCGTTGCGGATCAGGATGCGCTGTTTCGGGTTGGCCATCTAGCTCTCCTCCTGGCTGCTGCTCTGCATTGCCATGGAGAGTACCGCCATGCGTACGGCAATACCGTTGGTGACCTGCTGCAGGATGACGGAGCGCCCACTGTCGGCGATGGCGCTGTCGATCTCGACCCCCCGGTTCATGGGGCCGGGGTGCATGATGATGGCATCATCAGATGCAAGATTGAGTCGCTCCTCGGTCAGGCCGTAGTACTGGAAGTACTCCTTCTTGCTCGGCAGATGGGCACCACTCATGCGCTCATTCTGCA
>CAZYJG010000012.1:0-27242 GCA_964647745.1 uncultured Piscirickettsiaceae bacterium | reverse complement strand
ATCCATCGATCTGTCTTGCCTACCCGCTTCGCCCCTATCCGCAGGATGCACTGGTTCCCAGGGAGATGGTGCGGGAGGTTCTGGAGCGTTTTCGATGGCTGCGGGAGATTGATGAGACCATCTATCTGCGTGCCGGATCACTCAACATCATCAATGGGATTGTGGCACTCAACTTCTCCTGTGATGGTTCCCACTACCTCCCCTATGAGGAGTTCATGGAGATGGATGAGCGCTTCTGGTTTGGTGCCGACTGATTTTCATCCGCCTCGAACAGCCGAAGGCTGGTAACGAAGATATTGGGCGCTATGGGCGTTAGGCATTTACACACGACTTGTTCAGGGGTTCCTTAATGGGTAGACAATAAAAAAAACCGCTCGATTGAGCGGTTTTTTCTGTTGGTCTGAGGGGTACTGTGGGCTAGAAGGCACCCTCAGCAGCACCTGCAATAATGTTGCTGATCTTCTCTGCAACCACCTCTGCCATCGCCTTGGCCTCAGGGGGCATGTTCATGGTGGTGATCATCTCCGGGTTCATGCCATAGAGCCGGATCTTTCCATCCTGCCCCTCAACCACGCTGATGCGACAGGGCATGACAATCACAAAGGCGTCCGAAACATCGGCCAGGACGGCGGCTGTCTTGGCATCACAGATATTGTGGATCGTGAGGTGGCGATAGGGCTCACCGGTAACGGCATGGATCTGCTTGTAGAGAGGGAACATGGCGACATGGAGGATCCCCTCACTGATGGAGAGCTGCTTGATCGACTCGTCAACCTCTTCGGCCGTAATGCCCTCCTCAACCTCGGTCATTGTAACCATGTCCTGAAACTCAAATGCAGTGCTGGCTGTAGAGGCCAGGGCGAATGAGAGTGCAAATAGTGTATGGATGATCTTTTTCATGATGTACCTGTTTCCTCCAACATTTTTTGTTCTGTTTATAGCCCGACGATGGTAATCGATTTCTCAGCCAGGCACAAAAAAATCTTCTGCGGGAGGTGTGGGTTTTGTCAGGCTGCACCCTGAAGGGGCTGTTGTTGCAAGGGGGGGTGTTGCTGGTGGGTGGCTGTGCAGTGGCCTGAGCCGTTGATCCAGAAGGAGATGTTTTTCTCCAGGAATTCAGTGACCGGGAGGTGGTGCGTGCCATCACAGGAGAAGTTGAGCTCCACCATGCCGGTCACAATATTCAGTGAGCCACACCGCAGATAGGCATTTTCATCCGCCAGGCGGAGGGACTTGAAGAGCTCCAGTACAGCCATGATCTGCCCCTTGTGGACCGTTGCCATTGAGGAGTAGGGCTGTCTCTCCAGGGTTGAGCGGTAACCGGGGTCCAGCAGCTGTTCCATGGTAAGCAGCTGGTCATGGTAGGGTCGATCGTTAAAGCGGATGGTGGTGGTTGAGCTGGAGTATTTCAGCTGTACCTGGAACAGGCCACGCTCAACAAAGAGCTGCTCGAGCAGCCGGTTGATCTGGTCAATCTGCTGCTCCATCGGGCTGATGGTCCGTGTCTGCATAAAGAGCTGCTGACGAATGGAGGGATCCCCGTTGATCTGGGTATGGTGGGGGGAGAGGGGCTGCTGTGAGTATTCCGCCTCACTGTTGTCAAAGTCGATGGCTATGACGGCAACATTTTCTCCATCAACACGGATCGCCTGCAGGGCCGTAATGCAGGGAAGGCTGGTGCCATCACTCCTGTAGAGGCGGGAGAGGAGGAACTCCTGTTGGTTGTCCCACTCCATAAAGTAGGGGCGCCTTGAGATATCCCGACCAACATATTGGTGATCTATTCCGTTGGGGCCGATGGCTGGTGTGATGATCGTCCCATCGGGAGAGATCAGGTAGCAGAGCGCATATTGTGGGATATCTCCCAGCGCACTGTTGAGGGCATCAAAGGGGTTGCCACTGCTGGACCATGCAGCTGCGCAGGCCGCTGCCGCATTTTTCAGGGGGGTGTTGATCCAGGAGTGAAGAATTTCTCTCTGTTGCGTAATGGTCTGGACCAGTTGCATTGAGCGGTTTCAGCTAGATCTGAAATACTACAACAGCAATGTCCAGGGTAACAATCAGCACGCTGAATAGCGCAAGAACCGTTTTGAAATATCTCATGAATGACTCCCCGGTGTGGCCTGTAGTGCCTCTGTGGCACTATCTGAGAGTGTGCGCTCTCCCCCAAACAGCATGTTGGTCATGGAGGAAAATGCATCAATATCCAGCAGGAGCAGAGCAATCGATACGATTACAAACGCCACCCCCAGACCATAGAGAATGCCGGTGGCAACCGAGAGAACCATATCGGTTGCGATAGTTGAACTGGTGCTGTGGTCTCCTCCATCCATTGGAGGAGACTTTAGTGGTTATGTGGGCGTGGGGTAAATACGTACTTCTACGTATTTTTCATGTGGTTACCCGGTTGTTCTCTCGGGGCTACTCTTCAATAATGCCAACCCGATAGGCGTAGGCAACCAGCTCAACCCCATTCTGCAGCCCAAGCTTCTGCATGATGTTCTGCCGATGTTTCTCAATGGTTCGCGGGCTGACAAAGAGTTTTTCCGCTATGCCGTTGTTGGTCAGCCCCATGGCCAGTGCACGCAGCACATCCTTCTCCCGCGGGGTGAGCAGCTGTGAGGCAATTCGCTCCATCACCTGCTCAATGGACTCGCCGCTCTCCAGCTCATCGGCAAAGATGGATTGGCTGATGTAGGGGGAGCCGCTGACGATGGTCTCTATCGCATGGATGATCTCTGCAGGCGGGGTCTCCTTGGTCAGGTACCCCTTTGCCCCCATCTGCAGCATCTCAGTGGCACGATGTTTGTCTGCGATGCTGCTGAGTCCGAGAATCAGCACCTCGGGGAAGCGGTTGTGGATCTTTATGGTGGTCTCGATCCCATCCATCTCCGGCATCCGGACATCCAGGATCACCATATCGGGGGAGGCCTCCTGGATGAGATCGAGTGCCTCGGAGCCACTTTCGGCCGACCCCACAATCTCGATCCCCTCCGATTGGGAGAGGTAGGTGCGAAGTGCCTCGCGGATCAGGGGCTGATCATCGACAAGCAGGACTTGAATGGCTTTCATGGCTGTTCCATCTCACTGATTTGGGTTATGAACTGCTCCAGCAGTGGCTCAATTGTAGCAGGCTCCCGCTGTTCTGCCTGCTCCTGAATCTGCTGCATGATCCGCCCCAGCTCCTGGAGCCCGAGGATCAGGGCGTTCCCCTTGAGTGCGTGTGCGCTCTCCGAGAGCGCCTCCCACTGCCGGTTGTGGAGATGTGCCCTGATCTTTTCGATACCTTTGTGGCTCTCCTCAATGAAGAGTGTGGTCAGTGCGCTGTTGTCGGGTGGTGCCGTTGCGGGGGGCTCCCCTGTCGTTGCGCTCTCGTCACCCCCCTCACTCTGCTGGAGGGCATGGTGAATCATCAGCAGTAGCTGATCCCTGGAGGCGGGTTTTGGCAGCCAGTGGTCACAGCCCGCCTGGAGTGCCATCTCACGCGTCTCATCCAGTACATCGGCAGTCATTGCGACGATTGGGACCGCAGGGCGGTTGTTCTCCTGTTCGATGGAGCGGATCTTCTGTGTCGCCTCAAGCCCGTTGAGCCTCGGCATCCGGATATCCATCAGGATCAGGTCAATGTCACTGCTGTTGTAGGCCTCGACGGCCTCCATCCCGTCATGGACCGAGATGACCCGGTAGTGTGGATCGGCAAGGTAACCCTCTATAACCAGACGGTTGATCTCTGAGTCATCTGCCAGCAGAATGGTTGCCTGTGCCTGTGCCTGTGCCTGTGCCTGTGCCTGTGCCTGTGCCTGTGCCTGTGCCAGGTGCCTGGGGGGAGCTTTTGTTGTCCCGCCATGCAGTGACACGGCCTCAGCAGAGGCGATCCCGAGGGGCAGCAGCACAAAGAAGTCACTCCCCTCGCCCTCGCTGCTCTGTGCCCAGACCTCCCCACTCATCTGCTCCACCAGTGACTTGGTGATGGAGAGGCCGAGTCCGGTTCCGGGGGGGGCATCCTGTTGCGCCTCATGCAGACGGATGAAGGAGTCAAACAGGGAGGGGAGCCTCTCCTCGGGGATCCCGCGGCCTGTATCGCTGACCTGGATTCGGATGGTGACCTCATTTTCCCCCTCGATCTCTCTGCTGATGGAGAGTGAGATCCCGCCCCGATCTGTGTATTTGATGGCGTTGCTCAGCAGGTTCAGCAGGATCTGGCGCAGCACCTTCTGGTCGCTGACCAGCTGTTGCGGGATCTCCGGATCGAGGCTGCTGCTATAGTGCAGCCCCTTGCGTTCTGCATCCATTCTGACCAGGGAGTCGATCTGTTCGATGATCTCAGATAGTGAGAATGGGGTCTGGTGAAGGGTGAATTTGTTGGCCTCGATTTTTGAGAAGTCGAGGATGTTGCTGAGCAGTTCGGAGAGGTGGTGCCCTGAGCTGTTGAGCGAGTCGACATAGTGCCGCTGCTGCTCGTTGAGCGGGGTCTCCAGCAGGAGCTCGGAGAGCCCGACAATGCCGTTCATCGGGGTGCGGATCTCGTGACTCATGCGGGCCAGAAACTCGCTCTTGCTCCTGTTGGCCTCCTCGGCCCGCTGCTGACTCTGTTTCAGCGCCTCGGTCCGATAGTAGACGTGGTGCTCAAGATTTTCCTGATAGTTTTCAAGCTCCTGGGTATTGTTGTCGATGGTGGCCAGCATGGTCTTGATGGATCTTGAGAGCTCATCAAGCTCGTTGATTTTTAATGATTCTGGCAGCTCCTTTAGTGCCTCCCTGACGCGATCTCCCTGAGAGATATTGCGGGTAATGTGTGTCAGTTGAAGCAGTGGGCGTGTGAGTGGAAGGGCGACGATGAATGCCAGCAGCAGTGCGAAGAGTGCAGCGGCAGTTCCGGTCTGGAAGAGGATGGTCCTGAGGCGCTCAACGGTTGTAAGGGCGGCGTCTTCGGTCTTGAAGAGGGTCATCCCGATATTCAGCTCAGTGAGCGGGCGCCAGGTTGCAATAATGGGCTGGCATGCGGTGTCAATTGCCCAGCCCGCTCCACTGGTACCCTGCAGGGCCTGAAGCATCGGCAGGGAGTCCAGATGGTCATTGCGAAAACTGCGGCAGGAGTCACTGGGTTGAGGGGGTTCCCAGTCGACATGGAGCAGGGAGACCCCAAGCCGATCTCTGGAGGCAAGCAGCAGTGCACTGTTTTTCTGGTCTTTTACAGAGAGTATTCGGTTGAGGTGGCTCATTTGTACCTCGCCGGCCACCACCCCGATCACCCCACTGGGGGTGGAGATGGGTGCTGCAATAAATGTTGAAAACCGTTCATAGGGCTCGTAGAAGCCGTGGTGTGGTTGCGAGATGGAGTGGCCGGTTGATGCCTGCCGGAAACTTTTGGCAAGGACGGAGTTGGAGTAGAAGTCGTCTGCCAGGTCGATATCATCCTCGCCCTCTCCAAGCAGATCAAACAGGATCTTTCCGTCAGTGGAGATCAGTACAATATTCCTGAAGTCCCACTGTTCATCCAGCGAGAGAGAGGAGGGATCGGAGCTGTCCAGCTGCGGGGTATCCTCGACCAGCATCCGGGGCCGGGGTATCTCAGGGAGTGAATTATTGTCATCCTCTCGGTAGGGATCGCGTGCCCGGTTATAGAAGAGGAGTTGCCTTTTTAGCTGTTCGGATTGGGAGAGGTTGAGAAGGTGCTGTTTTCTCTCGTCAAAGAAGTTGTTGACCTGGTTTTCCCGGATATCACCAACAAAGTCGAGGTCACGCAGAATCTCCTCTGTGATGGCCTCTTTTGCCAGGTAGAGGACGACACCCCCCATGATGAAGAGAGGGACCAGTGCAACGATCAGAAACCAGCCAATCTGCTGGGTTGTGAGGTTATGTAGCCGCTTGAATTTCATTGGGTTATCCATTCTTGCACAACCGGGCGTGGTTGACGATAGAGGAGCGTGATTTATTCTGTAGTAACAGCGGCGACTGATATGTTAGGATTGATCGAAGTTACTGGCCAAGAAAAAATATTAATAGCTGGTGACGGGAGGAATCGATGGAAATTACACTGACAGATGCATTGGTGGTTGCGGGTACCGGGATGGTCGTTATCTGGCTGTTTCTCTGGTATATCAACACCCACCCAAAGGGGTGCTGCGGGATCAGGCGCTCTATTTTGAAGGATGAGGATCTGCCACTGAACAGGGCCACTGCAGAGCAGAAAAATGAAGATATTGTTTGACAATATCAAAGAATACTAATACAATGCTCCGACAGGCTCTCAGAGGATTTCCTTCGAAAAAGAACCTCCTCCTTCTTTCGTTGGTTCCCCCCTTCCTCTGAGGGCCTTCTTATTTTCTCTCCCACTGCTCTGCTGTACTCATGCAATCCCCCATTTTTCAGGTGTGGGATTCTGTCAGGGCTGTAGTCTGTTCAGGGCAACATTCACTGGATACCATTCCCTGCTATTATCTGGGCTCTTCAACCGGTGCTGCCTGATATGTGGAATAATCTGACTCGCTCCCTCCGTAACCGAAATTACCGGCGCTATTTTGTTGGGCAGCTGATCTCGCTGCATGGTACCCAGATGGCCAATGTGGCACAGTCCTGGCTGGTCTACAGCCTGACCCAGTCCAGTTTCATGCTGGGGCTGGTCAACTTCACGCTGCTGCTGCCGGTACTGCTTTTTGGCCTCTTTGGCGGGGTGTTGGCAGACCATGTCTCTCGGCGCCACCTGATGATGGGGTCGCAGGGGTTTGCAATGGTACTGGCATTTCTGCTGGCGACCCTTGCCCTGACAGAGCAGATTGAGGTCTGGCACATATTGCTGATTGTCTTCTTTCTCGGGATGGCGCAGGCGGTGGACATGCCGGTCCGACAGTCCCTGTTGGCAGATCTGGTTCCAAAATCGGAGCTCTCCAATGCGGTTGGCCTCAATTCGGGCGCATTTAATGCGGCCCGTTTCCTCGGGCCGGCCATTGCCGGTTTTCTGCTGCTGAGCTGGGAGGAGGGGCACCTTTTTCTCCTCAATGGGGTGAGTTATCTGGTTCTGCTGTTTGTGTTGGTGACGATGCGGCTTCCGACACTCTCTGATGGTGGAACCAGGGTGCGTGGGGCGGGTCATCTGAACGCCCTGAGGGAGGGGGTTGCCCATGCCTGGGGACACCCCGAAATCCGCCCTGCCCTGATTCATGTGGGGATGGTGAGCATGATGGGGACCGCCTTTATCGTCCTGATGCCGCTCTTTGCGGATCGTCAGTTTGGAGGGGGGCCGGAGATGCTGGGGATTCTGCTCTCCTCGGCGGGGATGGGCTCCATCGTCGGTGCGCTCAACCTTGCGCGGAGAGGGGAGTCAGATACCCTGCCACCGGTGATTGCGCGTGCAGGTTTGGTCGGCGCCGGGGTGCTGGCACTGTTTGCGCAGAGCAGTACGCTCCTGTTGGCAATACCGGCACTGGTTGTTGCCGGTTTCTCGGTGACCACGGTGGTGGCCACCACCAATGCCCATATTCAGATACTGATTGAGGACCATCTGCGGGGGCGTGTGATGTCCCTCTTCTCGGTGATCTTTGTTGGCATGGCCCCGATTGGCAGCCTCACCGCGGGCACGCTTGCCGAGTGGATTGGTTTCCAGTTGACGGTGACCCTGTTTGCACTGTTTGGGGGGCTGGGTTCGATACTGTTTGCCCTCAAGCTGTATAAAAATACGTAGTTTTGCGTATGTTATTTGCGCTCTCCCCGGGTTACAAATAGGCGCATGGGGAGGGTTGCATGGTCTGCCTCTCCCCGGCCATCAAGAGCAAGAGGGGGCACCATTGGGGACAACACTGATGATACTTTGGGCAGTTGCAGCACTACTTGCTGTGCTGGTCATGGCGTGCAGGAATTGTGGCAGAGCCTATCTGAGGAACACCTGAATCAGCAGCAGCGGTTGAGGGGAGAGGATTGGGGCAGTGGGCAGGCCAGAGATAGCCTGCCCAACAGCTACATCTCCTGTTGTTCGCGTGCAATGGCCCGGTGGCCAATATCGGTGCGATAGTAGACGCCACGCCACTGAATCTGGCTTGCAAGGTTGTAGGCCCTTTTCTGTGCATCGGAGACGCTCTCACCCAGTGCGCAGGCGCAGAGTACGCGACCACCGGCAGTCACCACCTCACCGTCCCTCTCTGCCGTCCCTGCATGAAATACCTTCTCTTCACTTGATGAGTCTGCAGGCAGGCCGGAGATGACATCCCCCTTCTGATAGCTCTCTGGGTACCCCCCGGCAGCCAGTACCACCCCCAGAGAGGGTCGGGGATCCCACTCAACCTCAATCTGATCCAGCCTCTGGTCGATGGCTGCGTTGCAGAGGGCGGCAAGATCGGACTGCAGCCGCAGCATGATGGGCTGGGTCTCAGGATCCCCAAAGCGGACGTTGTACTCCAGCACCTTGGGGGTGCCATTGGCATCAATCATCAGCCCCGCATAGAGGAAACCGGTGAAGGGGTTTCCCTCTGCGGCCATCCCCTCGATCGTGGGGATGATCACCTCCTTCATTGCGCGCTCATGGATCTCCGGGGTGACGACCGGTGCAGGGGAGTAGGCTCCCATGCCACCGGTGTTGGGCCCCTGGTCTCCATTGTCTCGTGCCTTGTGGTCCTGAGAGGTGACCATCGGGAGGATGTTCTTGCCATCTGCGATAACGATAAAGCTTGCCTCTTCACCAGTCAGGAACTCCTCGATTACCACCTTGTGGCCGGCGTCACCAAAGGCATTACCGGCCAGCATGTCCCGTACTGCACTTTCGGCCTCCTCCAGGGTCTGCGCCAGGATCACCCCCTTGCCGGCGGCCAGGCCATCGGCCTTGACCACAATCGGGGCACCAACCTGCTGCAGGTAGGCGAGTGCCTCATCGAGATCGGTAAAGTTTCCGTAGGCTGCGGTGGGGATATTGTGGCGGGCCAGGAAATCCTTGGTGAAGGATTTGGAGCCCTCCAGTTGGGCCGCCCCCTTGCTGGGGCCAAAGCAGCGCAGGCCGGCCTGCTGGAACCGATCCACAATCCCGAGTACCAGAGGTGCCTCTGGCCCAACAATGGTGAGATCGATGGCCCTCTCCCTGGCAAAGGCAATCAGCTCATCGATTGCCTCAGCACCGATCGCCACATTTTCCAGTCTGGGCTCAAGGGCGGTACCGGCATTTCCCGGTGCCACGTAGACACGCTCCACATCGGCAGAGTGTGCCGCCTTCCAGGCCAGTGCATGTTCACGACCACCGCTTCCAATTACCAAGATCTTCATTGTATTTAAAACCTTTAAAAGCTTCTCGCGCAATACCCCAGGGCACTCTCTCTTGCCTTGCGGCAATTCACCTTGAGACGCAGAGACGCAAAGAAAAAAGCGGTTAACTGTTAAGGGGCGTTGCAAGGTCTGCAGCAATATTGGGAATCAAGGTGTGACCCAGTACTATCAGACTAAGACCCTTAGCGGCTTTGCGTCTTTGCGCGAGAATGCTGTTGATTAATGTCTAAAGTGTCTCATACCCGTAAACACCATCGCCATCCCGTGTTCGTTGGCTGCTGCAATGACCTCCTCGTCACGCATGGAGCCACCCGGCTGAATCACTGCGGTAATACCCGCCTCATGGGCAGCATCAATGCCATCCCGGAAGGGGAAGAAGGCATCCGATGCCATCACCGATCCCGGGACAGTGAGGCCGGCATGTTCCGCCTTGATCCCGGCAATGCGGGCCGAGTTGATCCGGCTCATCTGGCCTGCCCCGACGCCAATGGTCATGTTGTTCTTGCCGTAGACGATGGCGTTGGACTTGACGAACTTGGCCACTCTCCAGCTGAAGAGCAGGTCATGCATCTCCTGCTCGCTGGGGGCACGCGTTGTGACCACTGTGGTCTCATTGGTGAGCAGCAGGTCTGCATCCTGAACCAGTAGTCCACCATTGACCCGCTTCATGTCGAGACGGGGCTGCTCCTCGGCCCAGGAGCCGGAGACCAGCAGCCGCACATTCTGCTTCTCACTCACAATGGCCGCGGCCTCGTCGGTTACCGCCGGGGCAATGATCACCTCGACAAACTGACGGTCGATGATGGCGCGCGCGGTCTCCCCATCCAGTGGTTGGTTGAAGGCGATGATGCCGCCAAAGGCAGACTCCGGATCGGTGGTGTAGGCGCGATCATAGGCCTCCAGCAGGTTTTCACCATAGGCAACCCCGCAGGGGTTGGCATGCTTGACGATGACGCAGGCGGGGCTCTCGTCAAACTGTTTCACGCACTCCAGTGCGGCATCGGTATCGCCGATATTGTTGTAGGAGAGCGCCTTGCCCTGGATCTGCGTGGCAGAGGAGATGGAGCCCTCGACACCATCGGCCTCGACATAGAAGGCGGCCTTCTGGTGCGGGTTCTCTCCGTAGCGCATCTCCTGGGCCTTGATGTACTGGCTGTTGAAGGTGCGGGGGAAGTTCGACCTTTCGCCATCTGACCCAATGCGCCCCAGATAGTTGGCAATGGCACCATCGTAGTGGGCGGTATGTTCATAGGTCTTGACCGCAAGGTCAAAACGGGTGGCATCACTGACACCACCGCCATTTGTCACCATCTCCTGCAGCACACGCTCATAGTCAGAGGCGTTGACCACTACAGTGACTGCTGCGTGGTTCTTGGCTGCTGCACGCAGCATGGTGGGGCCACCGATATCGATATTCTCGATTGCTGTTGGCAGGTCACACTCCGGGTTGGCAACGGTCTGCTCAAAGGGGTAGAGATTGACCACAACCAGGTCGATGGGAGGAATTCCGTGCGCCTCCATAACGGCCTCATCGGTGCCCCGGCGTCCCAGCAGGCCGCCATGCACCTTGGGGTGGAGGGTCTTGACCCGTCCATCCATCATCTCCGGGAAGCCGGTGTAGTCGGAGACCTCGGTTACGTCGATGCCGTTTTCCGAGAGCAGTTTTGCCGTCCCCCCGGTCGACAGAATCTCAACCTCCTGTTCAGCAAGTTTCCGGGAAAATTCCACAATTCCGCTCTTGTCGGAGACGGAGATGAGTGCACGTCTGATTTTCATCGATTCTTTCCTTGATCGTTGGGTAAAAGGTGGTTGCCGTTGTTGATTTGACGCTGATCCATCTTCTTCTTCAGGGTGTTGCGGTTGATGCCAAGCATTTTGGCTGCACGAGACTGGTTGCCGTCACACTGCTGCAGGGCGAGTTCAAGCAGGGGTTGTTCGACCTCATGGAGGATCCTCTGGTAGAGGTCATGGGTCTCTGCGCCATCCAGATGGCTGAAAAACTCCTCCAGATTTCCGCGTATGCAGGCACGCAGAGAGGCGCAGCGATCCTCGTTTCTCTCCCCCTTCTGATGGCTCATGCGGCGAGCCCCCGCTCAAACTGAATAATCTCCTCGAAGAATTCGTGGATCATCCGAAGCTGCTCCTCGGTGGATTCGACACGGTTGACTCGCTGACGGAAGGCTGCCCCGTGACGCTGCCCCTTGCTGTACCAGGAGATATGCTTTCGGGCCACACGAACACCGGTGTGTTCGCCATAGAACTCATAGAGGTTTTTCAGGTGGCCAATCAAGAGGTCGCGGATCTCTTCGGCTGCCGGTTCGGGCAGCAGCTCTCCGCTCTGCAGGTAGTGGAGGATGGAGCGGAAGATCCAGGGCTTTCCCTGTGCAGCCCGACCCACCATCAGTGCATCGGCACCGGTCTTCTCCAGAACCTCGGCAGCCTTCTGCGGTGAGGTGATGTCCCCGTTGGCAATGATGGGGATGGTGATCTGCTGCTTGATGGCAGCAATGGTTTCATACTCTGCCTCTCCGCTATACCCATCAGCACGGGTGCGGCCATGGACGGCGAGTGCCTGGATACCGGAATCCTCGGCAATCTTTGCAATGGTCAGGCCATTTCTGCTCGCCTGGTCCCAGCCGGTCCTGATCTTCAGGGTGACGGGGATCTCCACGGCGTTGACCACTGCATCCAGGATCTCTGCAACCAGGGTCTCATCCTTCATCAGTGCCGAGCCAGCGGCAACATTGCAGACCTTCTTGGCCGGGCACCCCATGTTGATGTCGATGATCTGGGCACCATTATCGGCGTTGTATCTCGCGGCCTCTGCCATCATCTCCGGGTCTGCACCCATGATCTGTACCGAGCGGGGCTCCTCCTCGCCGCTGTGGTCCGCACGCCGGCGGGTCTTCTCGCTGCCCCAGAGCAGCGAGTTGGAGGAGACCATCTCGGAGACGGCCATCCCTGCCCCCAGGGAACGGCAGAGTTGGCGGAACGGGCGATCGGTAACCCCCGCCATTGGGGCGAGAATCAGGTTGTTCTTTAACTTGTAGGGGCCGATCTGCATGCTGTTTCGGGGGTGAGGGGAGTGTCACAGGTTGCCTAAAAAGGAGGCAAATCATACGCTGGATTGGTCCCGGAGTCGATAGCCTTTCGCCCCAACGGGGGCTAATGCCGGGCAGGGGATCTGCTGGCAGGGAGTGTCCAAACGGCACGTTGATCATATATGATAATGGAACTACCCGACTCTTCCGGAAAACCGTTGCCGATGATTGAATCACCACACGCCAGATCAGCAGAAGAGGTCATCACAACTCTTGAGACCTCGCAGCACGGTCTGGGCCGGGATGAGGTAGAGCGGCGGCGTCAGAGGCATGGGCTGAATCTGCTGCCTCGGGAGCCCAGGCCGGGGTTGGGGGCGATCTTTCTGCGTCAGTTCCTCAGCCCGCTGATCTATGTACTCCTCTTCGCTGCCGTGGTCTCGTTTGCACTTGGCCACCTCCTGGATGCCCTCTTTATTGCAGGGGTGCTGTTGATCAATGCTGCCATCGGAACGGTGCAGGAGCAGTCGGCAGAGAAGAGTGCAGGCTCCCTTCGGGCCATGGTCAGAACCGTGGCCAATGTGCTGCGTGACGGGGAGCCGCTCGAGGTGGACTCCAGGGAGCTGGTGCCGGGGGATATCGTGTTTCTTGGCTCCGGGAGCAGGGTGCCAGCTGACATCCGGCTGATCAGTGCCAGGGGGCTGGAGGTGGACGAGTCCCAGCTGACCGGGGAGTCCCTTGCCGTCTCCAAGGATGCGGAGGCACTGCACCCGGCAGAGACTGCAGTGGGGGACCGTCTGAATATGGTCTTTGGCGGCTCGATGGTGATGAGTGGCCGTTGCCATGGGGTGGTTGTGGCAACGGGGGCAGAGAGTGAGATGGGGAGAATTGCCGGCTCACTCGGGGCGGTAGAGAGTGCAAAGCCGCCCCTGCTGTTGAGGATGGAGAAGTTTACCCGCGCCATTGCACTTGTTGTTGGGGTGATTGCGCTGCTGCTGGTTGCAAGTGAGCTGGTCATGGGCAGACCACTGCATGATATTTTTATGCTGGCGGTGGCCTTTGCGGTCTCGACGATTCCGGAGGGGCTGCCGGTCGCCATTACCGTTGCGCTGGCGATTGGTTCAAACAGAATGTCCAGAAGGAGTGTTGTTGCGCGCCGGCTCCATGCGGTAGAGGCACTGGGGTCATGCACCTTTATCGCCTCCGACAAGACCGGCACACTGACCATGAATGAGATGGCTGCAAGGGTGGTTGCTGTTCCCGGGGCGGAGCCGTGGAGCGTTATTGATGGTGATCTTGCAGCGGGTGGTGTGGTGGTTGAGGGGGGAGGTGCACTGAGCCCCTCTGAAAGAGCGCTACTGGTGACGCTCTCAACCAGCATCGCCCTCAACAATGAGGCCTATCTGGGGATGCGTGACGGCAAGTGGGTTCAGCATGGCGATGCAGTGGATATTGCACTGCAGGTTCTGGCCCACAAGGTGGGGGTGGTGCGTCAGGACATCATGGGTGACTATCCGCTGATTGAGGATATCCCCTTTGAGCCGGAAAACCGTTTCTCTGCCGCTCTCCATCACCATGGGGGAGAGGAGGTCATCTATGTCAAGGGTGCACTGGAGGCGCTGCTGCCCATGTGTGACCACATGGCATCAGTTGACGGGGAGAGGGTTCTGGATCCGGAGTTGATACAGGGGCAGGCAGATGGTCTGGCCAGAAAGGGGTACCGGATCCTTGCCACCGCCTGTGGTGTTCGCCGCGCCGGGGTGGATGGCCTCTTTACGGTAATGGATCTGAACGGGCTTACCCTCCTTGGCATGGTCGGGATGATTGATCCGCTGCGCAGGGAGGCGAGAGACTCCATTGAGTCCTGCCGCCATGCCGGAATTGAGGTATCCATGGTGACCGGTGACCATCCGGTAACGGCGTTGGCGATTGCCCGCGAGCTCGGGATGGCAGAGTCTGAGGACCAGGTCATTACCGGTTTTCAGTTGAGGCAGGCAGAGGAGGAGGGGGAGGCAGCTGTTGACCGGCTGACCAGAAATGTACGGGTTTTTGCCCGGGTGGATCCGGCACAGAAGGTTGTGATCACCCGCTCCCTTATTCGCAATGGCCACTTTGTTGCGGTTACCGGTGATGGTGCAAATGATGCGCCGGCACTGAATGCAGCCAATGTGGGGGTATCCATGGGCAGGCAGGGGACCGATGTCGCGCGTGAGAGTTCGGATATGATTCTGGTGGATGACAACTTCACCTCGATCGTCTCCGGGGTTGAGGAGGGGCGGGTGGCCTATGCCAACGTGCGCAAGGTGATCTATCTCTTGATCTCAACCGGTGCTGCAGAGGTGGTGCTCTTCTTTCTGGCACTGTTTTCGGGTGTCCCACTGCCACTGCTGCCGGCACAGCTGTTGTGGCTCAATCTGGTCACCAACGGGATTCAGGATGTTGCCCTTGCCTTTGAGCCAGCTGAGGGTGACGAGATGGAGCGGCCGCCCCGTAGCCCACAGGAGCCGATTTTCAATCGGGCGATGGTTGAGCAGGTACTGGTCTCCGGGCTGATGATGGGCATCACCGCATTTGTACTCTACTGGAATCTGACACATGCACTGGGGATGGATACCGACTCTGCAAGAAACAGCACGCTGCTGCTGATGGTGCTGTTTGAGAATGTCCATGTCTTCAACTGCCGCTCGGAGAATCGCTCCCTCTTTAGTGACTCTCCACTGCGCAACCCGCTTCTCCTTTTTGGTACCGCCCTGGCACAGCTGATCCATATAGGTGCGATGTATATCCCCTGGCTACAGGTGGTGCTGGATGTCCATCCGGTCAGTTTTGGCCACTGGCTCCAGCTGCTGGGGATTGCACTGCTGCTGGTATTGGTGATGGAGATCCAGAAGAGGATCAGGGCACGGCGTACCGGAGGTGGCAGATTGGCAACTACCTGACCTCTTCCCGCTTCTTCCCCTCAAGGCGGACCCACTCCTCCCGGGAGCTGGGTGGTTGCAGATCAAACCAGGGGGCATAGGCGGCCGCCACCGCTTCAGCCTGCTGCTGGAGGATGCCGGAGAGCACAATGGTACCGCCCACCTCCAGATGGCCTGCCAGCGTGGGGGCAAGGTCAATCAGCGGACCTGCCAGGATGTTGGCGAGCAGCAGTCTGGCCTGCTGTGTGGAGGGGAATTCATCGGGCAGCCAGGTTTCGGTTGCCGGGGTGACCCCATTCTTGCTCGCGTTATCGAGGGTAGCGGTCAGTGCCTGGGGATCATTGTCGATACAGTGAACGGATGAGGCACCCAGTTTTGCGGCTGCGATGGCGAGGATGCCGGACCCACAACCGTAGTCGATTACAGTGTCGTTGATGGGGGGGTGGGCATCGAGCCACTCCATGCAGAGTGCGGTGGTGGGGTGGGTTCCGGTGCCAAATGCGAGCCCCGGGTCGATCAGTACATTGACCCCGTTGGGGTCAACCGGGTCACTCCAGGAGGGGATGATCCAGAGCCGCTCCCCAAATTGCATCGGGTGGAAGTCATCCATCCAGGCGCGTACCCAGTCCTGCTCCTCAAGATTGGAGATCTGCAGTGTAGAGCGCTGTTTTGCAGAGAGCTGTTGTGAGAGGGCGAGCTGGATCAGCTCCCGGTCCAGGTCGGCATCAAACAGCCCGACAACCTCTATGCTCTCCCAGAGTGGGGTCTCACCGGGGGCAGGCTCCAGCAGGGTCTGATCCTCGGCGTCCTCAAGGGTGACGGAGGCCGCCCCCAGATTGGTCAGCAGCTCAGAGAGCTGTTCGGCCTCCTGTTGTGTTGCAATAAAGCGGCTCTGAAACCAGGGCATCAGTATTAATCGTCTCAAAAGTATTGGTAGTCATGAGCTGCAACCATCTGTAGCCATGGAAGGCTACAGCTGAGCGATACATGGATGTACTTGAGCGTGTTGCAGTCAGGAGCTGCCAACACTTTTGAAATTACTGATATGCGCAGGTCGGTTCGTTATTTAAAGGTCCAGCTTCTTCTCCAGATAGTGGATATTGGCACCACCGGCAATGAAGTTCGCATCCCGGATGATGTCACGATGGAGATCGATATTGTTGCGGATTCCATCGATCACCATCTCATCCAGTGCGGTGTGCATCCGGGCGATTGCGGTATCACGATCCTCTCCATAGGTGATCAGCTTGCCGATCATGGAGTCATAGTGGGGCGGTACGCTGTAGCCGTTATAGATGTGGGAGTCGACACGTACCCCGATCCCGCCTGGTGCATGGTAGGCGGTGATCTTCCCTGGTGACGGGATAAAGGTGCGTGCATCCTCGGCATTGATCCGGCACTCGATGGCATGTCCTTGTATCCGGATATCATCCTGCTGGTACGAGAGTGGCTCACCTGAGGCGATGCGCAGCTGTTCACGCACAATATCGACCCCGGTAATCATCTCGGTAACCGGATGCTCTACCTGGACGCGGGTATTCATCTCGATAAAGTAGAACTCACCGTTCTCGTAGAGGAATTCAAATGTACCGGCACCAATATAGCCGATCTCCTGACATGCCTTGGCACAGCGCTCTCCAATCTCGGAGCGCAGCTCCTCACTGATGCCGGGGGCTGGTGCCTCCTCCACCACCTTCTGGTGGCGACGCTGCATTGAGCAGTCACGCTCCCCGAGGTGGATGGCGTTGCCATGCTCGTCTGCCAGTACCTGGATCTCCACGTGGCGCGGGTTCTCCAGAAACTTCTCCATGTAGACCACATCATTATTGAAGGCGGTTGCCGCCTCGGTGCGGGTCATGGTGATGGCCTGCAGCAGGGTGGCCTCGCTGTGGACGACACGCATGCCACGACCACCACCACCACCGGCGGCCTTGATGATGACCGGGTATCCGATATCACGTCCCATACGGAGATTGGTTTCGTCGTCATCCCCCAGCGGTCCATCCGATCCAGGGACAGTTGGGACACCGGAGGCCTTCATCGCCTTGATCGCCTCCACCTTGTCTCCCATGGTGCGGATGGTATGGGCCTTGGGGCCAATAAAACGGAACCCGCTGCGCTCAACCCGCTCTGCAAAATCTGCATTTTCGGAGAGGAAGCCGTAGCCTGGATGGATCCCCATTGCATCCGTCACCTCTGCAGCACTGATGATTGCAGGGATGTTGAGGTAGCTCTCCGTGGAGGGCGGTGGCCCAATGCAGACCGACTCATCAGCCAGACGTACATGTTTCAGGGTGTGGTCGGCTGTGGAGTGGACGGCAACCGTCTTGATCCCCAGCTCCTTGCAGGCCCGCAGGATCCGCAGTGCAATCTCTCCCCGGTTTGCGATAACAATTTTATCCAGCATAGTTCTTGTAATCCTTTTCAGCGCCTGGTTGCAGGGACTGGAGATGTATCGGTTGTTTGGTGGAGGTTACTCAATGACAAAGAGTGGCTGCTCAAACTCAACCGCCTCTGCATTCTCGACCAGTATCGCCTTGATGGTTCCGGACTTGTCGGCCTCAATCTGATTCAGAATCTTCATCGCCTCGATGATGCAGATGGTGTCTCCCTCGGCGACCGTATCGCCAATCTCGACAAAGGGCTTTGCGCCTGGGGAGGCGGAGCGGTAGAAGGTCCCTACCATTGGGGACTTCACCTCATGGCCGGAGAATGTGGGGGTTGGCGCAGCCTCAGGGGCCGGGCTCTCGGCAGCTGCGGGCACTGCTGTCGCCACCGGTGCAGCTGCTGCAACCGTAGCCACGGGAGCGGCCCCCGCCTGTCCATAGCGGCTGATGCGAACGGAGTCATCGCCCTCCTGGATCTCTATCTCTGCAATACCGGACTCCTCCAGCAGCTCAATCAGCTTCTTGATTTTTCGAATATCCATGGCAATGATCCTTGATGATGTTGGTTGTTAGGTTTCCAGCTGCTGGATGGCAGCCTGCAGTGCAAGAGAGTATCCCTGTGCGCCAAGTCCGATAATGATCCCCTGGGCAACATCGGAGAAGTAGGAGTTATGGCGGAAGGACTCCCTTGCGTGTGTGTTGGAGAGGTGAACCTCAATGAATGGTATCTCTACCCCAAGCAGGGCATCACGCAGTGCAACACTGGTGTGGGTGAAGGCGGCGGGGTTGATCAGAATGTAGTCGACCCCCTCCTGGTTGGCCTGATGAACACGCTCGATCAGTGTCTGCTCCGAGTTGCTCTGGAAGCTCAACAGGGCGTGTCCCGCCTCCCCGGCCTCGCTCTCGAGGGCACTGATAATGGATTCCAGTGTCTCATCCCCATAGTGGCCCGGCTCACGCGTGCCAAGAAGGTTGAGATTGGGGCCATTGAGAACCAGTATTGTTGCCATATCGGGTCTGTGCGGTAGGTTTGGTTGTGTAGCTGCGATCTTGCTTGTGGGTGCCTCGATATTGTGGCGCAGATTGTCGGCGATGTCCATGTTTTCTTGATGATCGCGACAAAGTTTGGGTAGATCGCGCCATTAACGGTGCCAATTACTACAATAGAGGGTTGATTTCGCTGAGTAGCTGCTCCCGGGTCATCTCCCCGGTATGGTGCTTGACGATCTCTCCACTGCGGTTGAAGAGTACGGTATAGGGGAGGATGCTTCTGTGGTTGCCAAGTGAGATCGAGAGCTCCAGCCCATTGGCCTCCCCCTGGAGGGTGGGGTAGTTGATCCCGTTTCTCTCTGCGTAGGGGGCAACCTGCTGGAGAGAGTCCACCGCAACCCCGACAAATTGCACCCCGCGCCCACCCAGCTCATCCTGTAGTTCAATGAAGGTCGGGATCTCTCTCCTGCAGGGGGGGCACCATGTGGCCCAGAAGTTGAGAACCAGAACCTGGCCTCTCCAATCATCAAGTCGGCGGGGAACCCCCTCAAGATCAAGCAGCACCATCTCACTGCCAGGAGGGGCCTCTTGATCAGTTGCAGCGAGGGTGGCTTGTGGCTCAGCCTCTGCATTGCTGTTTGGGGTGAGGGCATCCAGGGAGTAAAATGCAGAAGTGCCGGCAAGGAGGGCAACCAGTGCCAGTATGGTGATCAATCTCTTGTTCATTGGAGTGCGTTGCGTACGTGTGAGGCAAAAGGTTCAGCTTCCATGAATTGTACCAGACGGGCGGAGGAGATCTCCCTCCCTGAACGGTCAAAGAAGAGCAGCGCCGGAGGGCCAAAGATACCCAGTTTTTTCATCAGGGCCTGATCCTCGGCATCGTTTGCCGTCACATCCGCCTGTAGCAGCAGTGCGGGGGAGAGTGCCTGCTGGACGGCAGGGTCTGTGAAGGTGAGGGATTCGAACTCCTTGCAGGAGATGCACCAGTCGGCGTAGAAGTCGAGAAAGACCGGCTGGTTGTTGCGTGTTGCGGTGGCCAGGGCGCTCTCCAGCCCCTTGATCCCCTTGATCTGCTGAAAGGCGAGATGCTCCTGTTGGGCTGCGACCGCTCCGGTAGGTGATCCGCCTCGCAGCCCCTTGAGTGGCTGGAAGAGATCCTTGCCGCCGGAGGCAACCCCAATGATCAGCAGGACGCCATAGACCAGCATCAGCAGCCCGACCCCCTTCCATAGTTTTTTCCAGCCACTGCTGGGTGAGGGGAGCGGCTCCAGTGCCCCCATGTAGATGGCCGGCAGGATCAGCAGGGCGGCCCAGAGCAGTATTGTGATGGCGGCGGGGAGGATCCGCTCCAGCATCCAGATGGCAACGGCAAGCAGCAGCACCCCGAAGATGGACTTGACGGTATCCATCCATGCACCGGCATGTGGCAGCAGCTTGCCGGCCGAGGCCCCGATGGCAAGCAGTGGAGTCCCCATGCCGAGGCTGAGTGCGAAGAGGGCCATTCCCCCAAGCAGTGCATCACCGGTCTGGCCGATGTAGATCAGGGCGCCGGCCAGTGGGGCGGCCACACAGGGGCCAACAATCAGGGCAGAGAGCAACCCCATGATGGCTACTCCGGTCAGAGAGCCCCCCTTCTGGCGATTGCTGGCCTCGGTCAGTCTGCTCTGCAGGCTGCTCGGCATCTGCAGGTCATAGAAACCAAACATCGATAGTGCGAGGAGCACGAAGATGAGGCTGAAGGTGCCGAGGATCCAGGGGTTCTGGAAGGCGGCCTGCAGGTTCTCTCCAAACAGGCCGGCCATCACCCCTGCAAAGGTGTAGGTGAGCGCCATCGCCAGCACATAGACCAGCGACATGGTAAAGGCCCTGCGGGTGGTGATCCCCTCTCCCTGACCCACGATGATTCCGGAGAGAATCGGGATCATCGGGAAGATGCAGGGGGTGAAGGCGAGTAGCAGCCCAAAGCCGAAGAAGCTGATCAGGGTAATGAGCCGGCTTCCACTGCTGAGAGAGGCGGCAATCCGGTCCTGTTCGGCCAGGGGTACAGCACCGGCTGGGTTGGTGACGGCTCCAGTGGATGGTGGTGCACTGCTCTCTGGCTCAATCTCCTCTGCCGCTACAGCCTCCGGAATGGCTGCAGGGAGATTGAGCGGAATCTTTTTGGTGATCGGTGGGTAGCAGATGCCCCGTTCGGCACACCCCTGGTACATCACCTTGAGGGTGCCGCTGGAGGCCTCGGTTTTGTCCCGGGCAAGAGGGAGATCGATGGTCTGGTCGCCGTGGTAGACCTCCAGGGTCCCAAAAAACTGATCCTCCTTGATATCCCCTGCAGGCAGTTCGGGGGTGCCGGTGGTGAGGTTGTTTGCCTCGATCAGGTTGAACTTGAACTTGTTTTTGTAGAGGTAGTGCTCATCTGCAATCTGCCACTGCAGCTGGATGGCACCATCCTCTGGCTCCTCATGAGAAAAGACAAAGGCATCATCCGGGTGGAGCGGGTCGTCATTCCCGGCATCAAGCCCGAGAGAACTCATCAGCCCCCCCAGTTGCTGGATCGGGGACTGCTCTGCATGGGCAAGGTTACCAGCCCCCAGCAAGAGGACGGATGTAATAAGAAATGTGGCCCACAACTGTTTTCGGTTCATGCTGGTCAGGTACTACGCTACACTATTATGTTGTTGATTGACTGATCCACTGCAGATAGCGCTCATCCCCCTGCTCGATATCGAGGGCGATGATCTCCGGCACCTCATAGGGGTGTATGCGCTTGATGGTGGATTCTATCTCCCGGTATCGATGTTTCACTGTCTTGATAATGAGTAGAGTCTCCTGTTCGCTCTCTATTCCATCCTTCCAGCGATAGATGGAGTGGATGTTGTCGATCAGATTGATACAGGCGGCACTACCCTCTGTGACAAGCGAACGGGCAATTGATTCCCCTGTTGTCCGGTCGGGACAGGTGGTCAGAATAACGATTGCCTTTTCTGTCCCAGTCACAATAAGGGCAGAGAATACAGTACAATAGATGCGATATGAATCCCTTTCGACTACTCTTTCTGCTCTTTATCCTGGTTCCGCTGGTCGAGATCTACCTGTTGATTCAGGTTGGTTCAATGATTGGAGCCCTTTCAACGGTTCTGTTGATTGTAATCACAGCCTTGGTGGGGGTGACGCTGCTGAGGGCACAGGGGCTCTCCACCTGGTTGGAGGCCCAGCGAACACTGGCGGGTGGTGAGCTTCCGGCGCTGCAGCTGATGGAGGGTGCAGCCCTCTTGGTGAGTGGCGCGCTCTTGCTAACACCAGGATTTGTAACCGACTTTATCGGTTTTCTGGGTCTTATCCCCGCGACCCGAAAGATGCTGGTCCGCTGGTTTCTCTCCCGTGCAACGGTTGTTGGCTTCCAGGGGCGACCCGATTTTCACCGCAGGGGCAGGGATGAGGAGGTCATCGATGGGGAATTTCAGGAGAAGGATGATCCCTGGCTGAAATAGCCGCCAATCTGATGAGGGTATCAGTATTACTGTTCGCCGCCCTCCCTTGACTTCACCCAAACTGCCCATATGATTAGCACTCCCGGGGTGAGAGTGCTAACTGTAAGTGATTGACTTTACCCGGGGTCGGAATTCAAAAACGCATAATATTAAGGAGAGACCATTATGAAATTGCGTCCCCTGCACGATCGTGTAGTTGTTCGCCGCATGGAAGAGGAGCGGATGTCCGCCGGCGGTATCGTTATCCCTGATTCAGCAACCGAGAAACCGAGCCGTGGCGAGATTGTTGCCGCAGGTAATGGCAAGGTCGCCGAAGATGGCAGCCGTCAGGAGATGGATGTCAAGGTGGGTGATACGGTTCTGTTTGGCAAGTTTGCCGGTACCGAGGTCAAGGTTGATGGAGAAGAGCTGATCGTGATGCGTGAGGACGACATCATGGCGGTGATTGAGGGTTAATACTACGGGCAACCCATATTGCTCGCAGTCATCAAAGGATTAAGAGAAAGAACATGAGTGCAAAAGAAGTAAAGTTTAGTGATGACGCACGTCATCTGATGCTGACCGGTGTTAACACACTGGCAAATGCGGTCAAGGTAACCCTGGGCCCCAAGGGTCGTAATGTGGTTCTCGACAAGGCATTTGGTGCCCCAACCATCACCAAGGATGGTGTCTCGGTTGCCAAGGAGATCGAGCTCGAGAACAAGTACGAGAACATGGGTGCGCAGATGGTCAAGGAGGTTGCCTCCCAGACCTCCGATGTTGCCGGTGACGGAACCACAACAGCAACCGTTCTGGCCCAGGCCATTATGCGTGAGGGTATGAAGGCGGTTGCTGCCGGCATGAACCCAATGGACCTCAAGCGCGGTATCGACAAGGCAGTTGCTGCTTCGGTTGAGCAGATCCGCGGCATCGCTACCCCATGCACTGACACCAGTGCGATTGCGCAGGTCGGTAGCATCTCCGCAAACTCCGACACCTCAATCGGCAACACCATTGCCGAGGCGATGGAGAAGGTTGGCAAGGAGGGTGTCATCACCGTTGAGGAGGGCAAGTCCTTCGAGAACGAGCTGGATGTAGTTGAGGGTATGCAGTTTGATCGTGGCTACCTCTCTCCCTACTTCGTCAACAACCAGGACAACATGACTGCCGAGCTGGAGGATCCATTCATCCTGCTGTTCGACAAGAAGATCTCCAATATCCGTGACCTGCTGCAGGTCCTGGAGGGTGTAGCCAAGTCAAGCCGTCCACTGCTGATCATTGCTGAGGATGTTGAGGGTGAGGCACTGGCGACACTGGTGGTCAACTCCATGCGTGGTATCGTCAAGGTTGCAGCGGTCAAGGCCCCAGGCTTTGGTGACCGTCGCAAGGCAATGTTGCAGGATATCGCAATCCTGACCGGTGGTCAGGTGATCTCCGAGGAGGTTGGTCTCTCCCTGGAGAAGACCACCCTGGAGGATCTCGGTACCGCCAAGCGTATCGTGGTCGAGAAGGAGAACACCACCATCATCGATGGTGCCGGTAACAGTGAAGAGATCGAGGCGCGTGTAACACAGGTTCGTCAGCAGATCGAAAACACCACCTCTGACTATGACAAGGAGAAGCTGCAGGAGCGTGTTGCCAAGCTGGCAGGCGGTGTTGCTGTGATCAAGGTTGGTGCTGCAACCGAGGTTGAGATGAAGGAGAAGAAGGCGCGTGTTGAGGATGCGCTTCATGCAACCCGTGCGGCAGTGGAAGAGGGTGTGGTTCCTGGCGGTGGTACTGCTCTGGTGCGTGCCCGTGCCGGAATTGCCGGTCTCAAGGGTGACAACCATGACCAGGATGTCGGCATCAACCTGATGCGTCGTGCCATGGAAGAGCCACTGCGTCAGATCACAGCCAATGCCGGAAATGAGGCATCGGTTGTGGTCAACAATGTTGAGCAGGGCGAGGGTAACTACGGCTACAACGCGGCAAGCGGTGAATATGGCGACATGATCGAGATGGGAATTCTTGATCCAGCCAAGGTGACCCGTTCTGCACTGCAGTATGCGGCCTCCGTAACCGGCCTGATGATCACCACCGAGGCGATGGTTGCCGAGATTCCGAAGGAAGATGCGGCACCAATGCCAGACATGAGTGGTGGCATGGGGGGTATGGGAGGAATGGGCGGCATGATGTAAATCATTGCCCAGCTCATCCCCAGGTGAGCGCATAGCGGTGTAGCGCGACCTCGTGCCTCGGTTGAAAAATGGTCATTTACATTTCGTAAACTCACATTTTTCGCCTTGCTCTGCACTCACCTGAGAATGATCTAGACGATGATTGTGAATCTTCGTCTGCAGGAAGCCCCAGTCAGCAATGGCCGGGGCTTTTTTGTTAAACCTAGAATCCTCAGTTGACCGCTTGAAGTAGATCTAACCCCTTCTTATGCAAATAATTTTTCAAGAATCCAGCTTCACTCAATGGGTGAAGTCCGCTACGACCCAAATTGTACGCACAGGCGCACGCATTACCGCGTTACAACTCCTTGCAATAGCGGGCTATTCCGCGTCGTTGTGCCTTGTACTGCGCACGCCTGTACGCACACTTTGGGCCGCCCAACTGAGGAATCTAGGTTAAAATGGATTTTTTGCCAGTTTTGAGAGAGAAAGATGATTAAGGTCGGGATTGTTGGAGGAACCGGTTACACCGGTGTAGAGTTGCTGCGGCTGTTGGCGGCGCACCCGGAGGTGGAGCTGACGGTAATCACCTCCCGCTCGGAGGCGGGCAGGTCGGTGGCAGATCTCTTTCCCAATCTGCGCGGCCATCTCGATCTTGCCTTTACGGAGCCCGATACGGCACTGCTCAAGCAGTGTGATCTGGTCTTCTCGGCAACCCCCAATGGGGTGGCGATGACCATGGCCCGTGAACTGGTTGAAGCCGGGGTGCGGATCATCGATCTGGCCGCCGATTTTCGTCTTGCCGATCCTGCCGTCTGGGAGAAGTGGTACGGGATGCCGCACGCCTGTGAGGAGCTGCTGGCCGAGGCGGTCTATGGACTGCCGGAGATGAACCGGGAGCAGATCCGGGGGGCGCGTGTGCTGGCCAATCCGGGCTGCTATCCAACGGCGGTTCAGCTAGGCTTTCTGCCATTGGTGGAGAATGGCCTGGTGCAACTCAATAGCCTGATTGCCGATTGCAAGTCGGGAGTGAGTGGTGCCGGCCGTGGGGCCAATGTTGGGACCCTGCAGGCGGAGTCAGTGGAGAGCCTCAAGGCCTATGCAGTGCCCGGACATCGCCACTGGCCGGAGATTCGTCAGGGGGTTGAGCGCATGGCGGGCCAGAGTGAGATAGGAATGACCTTTGTTCCACACCTGATTCCAATGGTTCGGGGTATTCATGCCACCCTCTATATGCAACCCCAGGGTGAGGTGGGAGATCTGCAGACGCTGTTTGAAGAGCGGTACAGCAGTGAGCCGTTTGTGGATGTGTTGCCTGCTGGCTCTCACCCCGAGACCCGTACGGTACGGGGCAGCAATGTCTGTCGGATTGCGGTTCATCAGCCGGAGGATTCCGACCACATTATTGTCCTGTCGGTGATCGACAATCTGGTCAAGGGTGCCTCGGGACAGGCGGTGCAGAACATGAATATCATGTTCGGCCTGAGTGAGAGCATGGGGCTGGGGCAGGTGGCCCTGATGCCCTGACTCTGAGCAGAGAAGTTGACAGAATTAGTGGGAAATCACATAATCTGTTGAATAATGATATTGGAGAAGAGTCATGAGTGAGATAGAGACGGAGATTGAGGTCACCAGTGACCCGGTAATCTTTACCGATGCTGCTGCATCCAAGGTTCAGGCCCTGATTGAGGAGGAGGGGAATGACAACCTCAAGTTGCGTGTCTATATCACCGGCGGTGGCTGCTCCGGTTTCCAGTACGGATTCAGCTTTGCCGAGGAGATCGAGGAGGGGGATGTTGCCATTGAGAAGGATGGTGTCACCATGCTGATCGACCCCATGAGCATGCAGTACCTGACCGGTGCCGAAGTGGATTACTATGAGGGGCTGGATGGGGCACGTTTCGTGATCAAGAACCCCAATGCCACCACAACCTGTGGCTGCGGATCCTCGTTCTCGGCCTGATCCCCCCCCCGATCTGAGAGAAAAAGCGGTGCTTCGGCACCGTTTTTTATGGAAGTGGGTTGAGAAGTTGCTGATTTCATTGATTACGCTTGACTCATTCAATAGAATATGTGATTATTTAAAGACTTATGCCAGTAAAAGACTACAAAAAATCGATTTTTGAGCAGTTTGCCAGAACCGGCAAGGCGTTCAGCAATGCCCACCGGATTGAGCTGCTTGAGATTCTTGCCCAGGGGGAGCGTACGGTTGAGCAGTTGTCGCAGGCCGCGGGGCTGACTGTTGCCAACACCTCTCAGCACCTCCAGCTGTTGCGCAATGCGGGGCTGGTAACCGCAAGAAAGGTGGGGCAATACGTCCACTACAAGCTCTCTGACGATCTGGTCATCGACCTGCTGGTTGCCCTGCGCAAACTCTCGGAGCGCCACCTGGCGGAGGTTGAGCGACTGGTCAACACCTATCTCAACGTCAAGGATGATCTGGAGCCGATCCCGGTGGATGAGCTGATTGAGCGTGCAGGGGATGGTGTCATCACCGTTCTCGATGTCCGTCCTGAGGTGGAGTATGAGGCGGGCCATATTGAGGGGGCATTGGGTATCCCCCTGGACCAACTTGAGGATCGCCTCGGTGAACTGAACCCCGATCAGGAGATGGTTGCCTACTGTCGTGGCCCCTACTGCATGCTGGCCTATGATGCCGTGGCGATGCTGCGTGAGAAGGGGTTCAAGGCGAGGCGTCTCGATGAGGGGTTCCCGGAGTGGCGCAAGGCCGGTATGCCGGTTGACCTGAAGGACGAGTAATACCCGAATCCACACATAGAGATCACGGCGATAGAACAAGCTCTTGATCCGTATGGCAATCCTTGTTCCTTTGGGTGTATCAATAACCCTACGAGCTGTGCTCGCGGTCATCTAAGGATAAGTACACCGCGCAGTCACAAGGTTGCTTCACGAATCAATATCATGCGCTCTCATCCGCGATTCTATATGCGGATCCGGGTAACCCCCCCTCTGCACCTGCACCTGCACCTGCACCATACCGTTCCGGTAGAATAGACCGGATGACAAAACGATCTCC
>CAZYJG010000011.1:0-27936 GCA_964647745.1 uncultured Piscirickettsiaceae bacterium | reverse complement strand
AGCTGGGGATGTGGCGACGGTGGGCGGCAGGTACCGGCATATGCTCCAGATAGGCGCTGATATCGGCCATATCATCGTCGCTCATCATATCCACCATGCTGGTGATCAGCATCGGCAGGTGGGCCTCACGGCGACCTGCCTGGAGTCGGTGCAGCTCGTTCTCGATATAGCCTGAGGGTAGTCCGGCCAGACGTGGATAGAGGTCACCAGCGACACCCTGCATGTATTTGCCATGACAGAGTGCGCAGCTGCGGCTCAGCTTCTCACCATTTTCCAGGTCTGCAGCCTGTAGCGTAAAGGGGAGCAGCAGTGCAGAGGCTGCAACCAGGGTCTTCTTCAGATTCATAAATCCTCCCAAGAGAAATAGTAGGTTGTTGATCAGGTTTGCATTATTATGATAAAACGCAATAACGTATGGTACTATAAATCGGCAAACGGTGAAACCATTAACATAACCCTTCCGAGTATTAGCTATGGATCAACAGAAATTTTCCTGGGTCAACAAGACGGGTGACAGTGTTGTGGAGCTCTTTCACCTGATCGGGCTCTTCGTTGTTGGCGCCACCATTGTCTGGTCAGCAGTTGCAGAGTATCTGACCATTATCGGAAAGGGGCATGCGTCACTGGGGGATATCCTGCTGCTCTTTATCTATCTGGAGATGGGTGCGATGGTCGGGGTATTTTTTCGCACCCACCGGATACCGGTGGTATTCCTCCTCTTTATCACCATAACGGCGGTAACGCGCTACCTGGCAATCGATATCAAGACCATGCCGGTAGAGCATATTGTCGGAACCTCCGGCGCCATTCTGATCCTCAGTATTGCTGTACTGGTATTGCGCTACAGCGCCAGCCGATTCTCCTCAAAGCAGATGCCGGTTGCAGTCGAGAAGGCTGATCATGAGAAGGCCTTTTAGATAGGCTCCGGTTACTCTGCGGTCTCCACCCGCTCTGCTCAGGAGAGTAGTTCGCGGGTGTCGCTCAACACCTGCTCTACATGCCCCTTGACACGTACCTTGGGGTAGCTCTTCACAACGGTTCCATCGGCACCGATCAGGTAGGTGGTGCGAACAATCCCCATGTAGACCCTGCCGTAGTTCTTCTTCTCCTGCCAGACCCCAAAGGCCTCGCACATCTCCGCCTCGGGGTCACTGTCAGCCAGCAGGGTGAAGGGGAGTTCATGCTTGGTGATGAAGTTGGTATGGGTGCGGACTGTATCCTTGGAGACACCAACCACCTCGGTCCCCAATTTTCTGAACGCCTCAATCTCATCCCGAAAATCCCTGGCCTCATTGGTGCAGCCCGGGGTGTTGTCCTTGGGGTAGAAGTAGAGGATTAGCCCCCGCTTCCCCTTCAGGTCAGCAAAGGTTCGAACCTCTCCATTCTGATCCGGTTTTGCAAAATCGGGGATGGTTGTTCCTATCTCCAGCATTGCGCGCTCCTTTGGTTCTTTACGCTGTTTTCATTGCTACTATAAAGCGTGGAGGGAAAAAATACCCCCTGAGATTCTCAGGGGGCAGCAGCAGGCCAAGAGAGGAGGGCCCTGACCTGCCGACACACTGTGCTACATCCGGGCCGTTTCAGATGGCACGCCTACTGGAGAGTAGGGGTGTCATGCGCTCTTGCGGCTCTCCCAGTCGGCAACCTGATCATCCCAATCATCCATGCGGACGTAGGAGGATTGACGGGGAGAGTCGATCATCTCCGGTTCAACCTCAAGCCCCATCCCCTCAAGATAGGCGGGTAGACCAATACGCTCAATCATCTCGCCAGAGCGCTCATGTTCCAGTGCGTTCTCAGCGAAGAAATCGACATGATCCTCACAGATCTCGATAAAGCGCTCCTTCTCCTCTTCACTGTCCACCTTCATGAAGGGGACAATGACGGTGCCAAAGGTGTCACCAATCTTGAGGGTGCGCTTGCCCCCCATCAGGATGGTAACCCCCTTGTCATCACCCTGGGCGAGGATTGCGTCACCACCCTTGCCAACATATCTCTGACCCAGAGGCGCAACCACATTGATGCAGTGCATGCAGCGTACACACTCCCTGTTCTCGATCTTCAGAGAGGTGTCATCATTGATGGTCATGCACTGGCCAGGGCAGCGGCTGGTGATGTTCTCGGTGACATATTTCATCCCCTTGTCTGCCACCATCGCCTTCCACCCCTCCTGGTTGATCTTGATATCATCACGCCAGGTGCCAATCACCGCCATGTCGGCACGCTGGATGGCATTGGTGCAGTCGTTGGGGCAGCCGGAGAACTTCCACTTCATCTTGTAGGGGAGGGCCGGGCGGTGCATGTCATCGAGGAAGTTGTTGATGGTGCGACGTTGCAGATCCCCCTCGTCATAGCAGGATTGCTCGCAACGGGCCGCCCCTACACAGGCTACCGAGGTGCGGACTGCGGGGCCGGCACCACCCATATCGAAACAGAAGTCATCAGCAACCTCCTTGAAGGTCTCGCTGTCATTGAACTTGTTGAATGCCACCTGGACACCATCGGTATCGGTCCCCTGGAACATGATGTCACCAGACTGCCCATGCATGGCGATGAGTCCGGTACCGGTCTCTTCCCAGACATCACACATCTTTCTCAGCAGTGCGGAGTTGTAGTGGTTGCCCCATGGTGGCTGGATGCGGATGGTATGAAACTCCAGTGCATCAGGGAACATGGTCTCACCGCTCTCATTCTTCAGCTCCGAGAAGCGTGGGATGACGCCACCACCATACCCGACCACACCGACCGTCCCGCCCTTCCAGTATCCGCGACGGTTGACGAAGGAGTGCTCCAGGGTGCCGAGCACGCCACGCATCATCCTGGCCTGGGCAGCATCGCTGGCAGCAAGCCGTTTCAGACCGGAGACATAGCTGGGCCATGGACCGCTCTCCAGTTCATCCAGGTTGGGGGTGGGGATATCCAGCGCAGGGCTGACCGCATTGAGTTTGGTTTTCTCTTTCGACATTTCTGCTGCTCCAGTGGATTGCTAATGATGTTTGCAGGAGGGTTTTCAGAGGGGCACTAGTTGTAGCGTGGGTTGTAGGAGACCCACTCTCCCTCCCACCTGGTCTCCTGGTTGTTTGCGTCCGTAGTGGTTACTGAACGGTCAGGATGGCAGGTGACCGATACAACACCCTCGTTCTCTTCGGTGATCTCTGAACCATCCTTCATGATCGCGCCCCATACCTTGATTGCTCTTCTCATTGCACTATTCTCCATAACCTGTTGATTTAAAAAGCCAGTCATCTAATAACCAACCAATATAGTCAGGAATATAGCGGAGCGATAAAAAAATGTCAAATATCAATTTATGGAAAAAGAGACTTTTTTTGTCTCAACGCTCTGTTACCCTGAAAAGATGCAGAGAGTGGCCCAAATCACGGCAGTGGTTCTATTGATTGTACTGGTTATCCTCCTCAAGCCTGGATTTGAGGGGGGCGATCCGGTCGGAAGGTACCAGCTGCTCTATGGCTCCTATCTGCTGCGTGAAGAGGCAGTTGAGCAACAGCAGCAGCTGACAGCTGCAGGGGTGGATAGCCATCTGGTGGAGCTGAACTTCAGGGATGGTGGCAGGATGCGAACAGGATATCGTCTGGTGTCGGCTACTGTCGTGGGTCAACAGCATGCCGAGGCCATGGCAGAACGGTTGCAGGAGCAGGGGGTACGAACCCGTGTGGTGAGAGAAGGGCCCACTCCACCGTCAAGTCACTGAATTGTCCGCACCGCCCTATAGCCAGCGTAGCAGATAGTAGAGCATAAACCCCTCGGAGGAGCGAGAGGGCCCCAGCACCCGTGCCGCATGGCGATGTACCTCCTGGTCAGCTTCACGTAGCGCCTCCTCAAAACTGTCGACCACGGTTACACAGTTTTCCGGGAAACGGCTCCTGCGCCGGGTGGGGGCATAGACCACAGCAAAGTGCTCCTCTACCAGATCAGAGAGTGGATCGATTGTTACCATTTCAGCAGTGCTCCATTATTGAGGCTATTCCTTACTAAATAAGTTGGGCTTATTGGCGCCCCTAGATATTTTGATAGCAACAGGGATTGTGCGGGTATCTCTTTTCTATCATACTCGCATGGCCAGAAAAATTGATATAGATCAATATAATATCAGAAAACACTGATATAGGTCATTTTCACGCTGATGGAGTATCGAAGCAAGGTGCTCGTCCCCGTGGATAACAGAGTCGTTTAGAAAGGGAAACGAAATGATAAGAAAAGGGAAGATGGGCGGCCTCATTGCAGCAGTAGTCGGTTTGTGGGCAGGCTCAATGGGTGCAATGGCAGAGTATGGACTGAACTTTCCTGATCCGGTCACCAAGGTGGGTCAGGATATCTACGGTGTACACATGTTGACGATGCAGATTGCCACCTGGCTGATGGCAATCGTACTGGTCATCATGGCATACATCCTCTACAAGTTTCGCAAGAGCAAGGGGTATGTTGCGGATCAGAATTTCCACAAGAGCTGGTTTGGGCAGTGGTCCTGGGTTCTGGTGCCGGCCATGGTGCTGGTAGTGGATCTCACCATTGCAGGATCTGCACAGTCCACTCTGAAGAGTTTCTGGAATGCCCCCAAACAGTTCTGTAGCGATGAGAGTGCTGACCCTGACTACTGCTTTGACATGAACGTCAAGGTGATTGGCCATCAGTGGTGGTGGGAGTATGAGTTCCCGGAGCATGGGGTCGAGTTCCAGGGTGAGTTCTACCCGATCACGGTAGAGAGCCGCCCGACTGATGAGGCCACGGCAGGGGAGCACTTCCTGCGTGATGTGGACAACCCGCTGACTCTTCCGGTGGATCGTACCATCCGTTACCTCAACACCTCGGCTGATGTTCTGCACGCCTGGTGGGTGCCGGAGCTGGGGTTCAAGCGTGATGCAATCCCCGGCTACATTCTGGAGACCTGGGCCAAGATTGATGCCGACAAGACAGGGATCTATCGTGGTCAGTGTGCGGAGCTCTGTGGAACCTGGCACTCGAAGATGCCGGTTGTAGTCAATGCGGTTACCCCTGAGGCATTTGATGCCTGGGTCGAGGAGGAGAAGAGAACACTCCTGACGGCACTGATTGAGGCCAATGCCAACAAGGAGTGGACCATGGAGGAGCTCTACAGCAAGGGTGAGGCAGCCTATAACACCAAGTGTGCAGCCTGCCACCGTCCGGACGGTTCAGGCCTGCCGCCAGCCTTCCCGCCACTGCGAGGCAGCAAGGTTGCGCTGGGTCCTGTGGAGGAGCACCTGAAGATGGTCATCAACGGCAAGGGCACCATGCCTCCATGGAAGATGCTGTCGGATCTTGAGATTGCTGCGATCGTCACCTATGAGCGTAATGCCTGGGGCAATGCGACTGGTGATGTGGTTCAACCTTCTGCTGTCAAGGCAGCACGCTAATTCTGGATTGGAGAGAAGAAAATGAGTGCAATAGATATGACATATGGAGATGCACACCATGACGACCATGATCATGGCCCGGTAAAGGGGTGGCGTCGCTGGCTCTACAGTACCAACCACAAGGATATCGGGACCATGTACCTGATCTTTGCCCTGGTGATGCTGTTTCTGGGGGGCATCAGTGCGATGGCGATTCGTGCCGAGTTGATGTATCCGGGGATCCAGCTGCTGGACCCTGACCTCTACAACAATATCGTGACCAACCATGCGCTGGTAATGGTATTCGGTGCGGTAATGCCGGCTGCAGCGGGTCTTGCCAACTGGATGATCCCGATGATGATCGGTGCCCCCGACATGGCACTGCCACGGATGAACAATCTCAGCTTCTGGATTCTTCCTGCTGCGGCGATCATGCTGGTTCTCTCCTTTGTGGTTCCATTCTTCCCGGGTGGCGGATCACAGATCAATACCGGCTGGACACTCTATCCGCCGCTCTCGATCAAGGTGGGGATGTCGATGGACTTCCTGATCTTTACCGTCCATCTGCTGGGCATCTCCTCCATTCTGGCCTCGATCAACATCATTGTGACCATTCTGAACATGCGTGCCCCAGGGATGAAGTTGACCCAGATGCCGATGTTTGTCTGGACCTGGCTGATAACCGCATTCCTGCTGATCCTGATTCTTCCGGTTCTGGCAGGTGGTGTGACCATGCTGCTGTTTGATCGCCACTTTGGAACCAGCTTCTTTGACGCTGCTGGTGGTGGTGATCCGGTACTGTTCCAGCATCTCTTCTGGTTCTTCGGACACCCGGAGGTTTACGTTCTGCTGCTGCCATCCATCGGTGTGCTCTCCATGGTGATCCCCACCTTCTCGCGCAAGCCGCTGTTTGGCTACATGTCGCTGGTGGGTGCGATGATCTTCCTCGGTACCCTGGGGATGGTGGTCTGGGCGCACCACCAGTACACCATCGGCATGTCCTATGGGGCGGTGAACTATTTCATGATTGGAACCATCCTGATCTCCATTCCGGTGGGGCTGATGAAGTTCAACTTCATCGCCACCATGTGGAGAGGGTCGCTCAGCTTTGAGACCCCAATGCTGTTTGCGATTGCGATCGTTGTCATGTTTGTCTTTGGTGGGCTGACCGGGGTGATGTTGGCGGTGATTCCGGCCGACATGCAGTACCACGACTCGATGTTTGTGGTGGCCCACTTCCACTATGTACTGTTGCCGGGGGCGGTATTGGCCCTGTTTGCCGGGGTCTTCTACTGGCTGCCAAAGTGGACCGGAAATATGTATAACGAGAAGTTGGCGAAGCTCTTCTTCTGGACCAACATCATCGGGTTCAATCTCACCTTCTTTGTACAGCACTTCCTGGGGCTGGCCGGTATGCCGCGTCGAATCGTCGACTACAGCATCCAGTTTACGGAGTTCAATACCATCTCCAGTATCGGTTCGTTCATTTTTGGACTCAGCCATCTGATCCTGCTCTATATCATTATCGACACCATTCGTGGCAAGAATCATGAGAAGGCAACCGATCAGGTCTGGGAGGGCGCCAAGGGCAATGGACTGGAGTGGGATCTCCCCTCGCCACCCCCCTATCACTCATGGAGTGAGCCACCCAAGCTGGATGAGAATGGCAAGTTTGCCAGTGCCAATGCATAAGAGCCAACAGAGGAGTTGAAGATGGTTGAAGGAAAAAAGGGTAGAAATGGTCGCGTAGCCTGGATGCTGGCGGGTCTGGTGCTGCTGGTGATGATCTCATCGGTTCGCTTCTGGGAGCACCTGGCAACCACGGCACTGCCCTAGTCAGGGAACGGCATGAGCAATACGACCCATCTAAAGCAGAGACATCGCCGGGCCAGCCTCTGGTTGGCTGGTCTGGTGGTGGGGATGTTCGGGTTTGGGTTTGCACTGATCCCGCTCTATAACCTCTACTGCCAGGTAACTGGCCTCAAGAGTAGTGGAGAGATCTTCAGCGAGAGCAGTGCTGTTGCTGACCAGAGTCGTACAGTAACCGTTCAGTTCGACAGCACGGTCAATGATGGCCTGCCCTGGAAGTTCAAGCCGGTTGTACGTGAGGTTGAGGTCCATCCAGGAGAGGTGACAGAGGTCAGCTTCCTGGTGAAGAATCTCTCCGATGAGGAGATTGTGGGTCAGGCGATCCCCAGTGTGACCCCCTGGTTTGCCAATGGTTACTTCCACAAGATGGAGTGCTTCTGTTTCACCAACCAGCCACTACAGGCAGGGGAGAGCAAGGAGATGCCACTGCGCTTCTATGTCTCCAATGATCTGCCGAGAGATATCTCGGTACTCAATCTCTCCTATACCTTCCTGAATACCAACAAGGAGTCTGCAGCGAAGTACGATACTGCAGGAGTTTAAAAGTTACTGAAAAGTACATGATGGATAATAAAAATCGAGGAAATCAATAATGTCTGCTTCAAACGACCACTACTATATCCCTGAGCCCAGTCGCTGGCCCATCGTGGCGATGCTCTCCATGCTCTCCCTGCTGATGGGTTTTGCCCTTGCTGTGAATGGGGTCGGGGCAGGAACACTGATGATCATTCTTGGGTTTGCCCTGCTGGCCTACATGTTCTTTGGCTGGTTTGGGGATGTGATTGACGAGAATATGAGGGGCAAATACAACACCCAGGTGGATAACTCCTTCCGCCAGGGAATGTTCTGGTTTATCGCCTCAGAGGTCTTCTTCTTTGGCTCATTCTTCGGCTCTCTCTACTATATCCGTAATATTGCAGTGGAGTGGCTGGGCGGTACCGGCTATCTGGCCCCAACCCATGAGTTCATCACCAGCCAGTTTGTCTCTCAGTGGCCTACGGCGGGACCAGGAAATCTGGGGGGTGATTTTGCACTGGTCGATACCTGGGGAGTCCCGGCACTCAATACCGCTATCTTGTTGACCTCTGGCCTCACCCTGACCTGGGCACACTGGGGTCTGAAGAAAGAGAATCGACAGCAGCTGATTCGCGGGTTGGTCATGACGGTTGCTCTCGGTGTGATCTTTGTGATCATGCAGGCCGAGGAGTATGCACATGCCTATGGTCAGCTCAATCTGACATTGGAGTCCGGGGTCTACGGCTCCACCTTCTATATCCTGACTGGATTTCATGGTTTTCACGTCATTGTGGGTGCGCTGATGCTGGCAGCCGTCCTGGCTCGAAGCATGAAAGGGCACTTCAGCGAGGATAACCACTTTGCCTTTGAGGCGGCTGCCTGGTACTGGCACTTTGTTGATGTGGTCTGGCTGGGGCTCTTTGTCCTGGTCTACTGGATGTAATCTGGAGGATATGAAATGGGTTTTATGAAATTTCCGGTATTGTTGGTTCTGGGGCTTGTTGTCCTCTCGCTGGCCAGTGGAATGTTCTTTTTGGCCAAGGATGATGGAAAGGGAAACCGTGTGGTCAAGAGCCTCACCTTTCGAATTATCCTTTCACTGATTCTGTTTGCGATGCTGATCATTGGGGCAATCTTCAACGTGATTGAACCCAATACGCTGACGCCATCCATTAAGTAAGACTGTATCAGTTGTGTCTCGGGCTGGCTGGCTGGCCACAATAGTGCTGTTCTCAATGGCGCTGCTCTTTCTCTGGCTGGGGTTTTGGCAGCTGGATCGTGCAGATCAGAAGGAGCAGGCCGTTGCCGAACAGAAGCTGCGTGGGGTTCAGGAGCGGCTGCCCCTCACGGGGGATGAGATGGACTCTGAGCTGGTTCGTTATCGCGAGATTGAGGTTCGGGGTCACTTCCTGCCAGAGGCGCAGTTCTTTCTGGATAACAGAAAGCATGATCGGGTTGCCGGCTACCATGTGATGGTACCGATGCGTATTGAGGGTAGCGGTCGTGCAGTGTTGGTTAATCGCGGCTGGATTGCCCAGGGGAAATCACGGGCAGAGAGCCCTCTGGTTGCTGTTCCTGCGGGTCTGCAGCATGTTGTTGGGGTTGTCAGGGTCCCCACATCGCACGGTTTTCGCCTCCAGCAGGAGGCAGATGCTGCAGTACGACTCTATCTGGATCTTGAGCAGATTGGTGATGGAGTGGGGCTGGAGATGCTCCCCTTTGTGGTACGCCAACAGAGTGGTGCAGAAAACCTGAGTGATGGCCTGGTTCGTCAGTGGAAGAGGGACCAGCGGGAGAGTGACCCGGCAATGCACTATGGATATGCCCTGCAGTGGTTCGCATTTGCGTTGCTGCTGCTTGGGGGCTGGTTGGCTGTTGTGATCAAACAGAGAAGAGAATCTGCAGTATGAGTGAGGTGAAAGAGAAGAGGGGCCGTGGAGCCAGTCAGCTACTGCTGCTGATGGTGGTTTTTGGCCTGCCGATCATTGGTGCCTGGATTCTCTACTTCAATCCAGACCTGCTGCCTGGAGGGCGGAGTAATCAGGGTGAGCTGGTGCAGCCTGTCCACCCCATGCCGGATCAACTCTTCTCGACACTGGATGGTTCAAGCTTCAGTCGGACTGATCTGGAGGGGTACTGGACGCTGCTCTACTCGGCGGGCCAAACCTGTGACGATCACTGTCGCAAGCGGATCTATGAGATGCGTCAGATTCGCAAGGCGATGGCAGAGAATGAGAAGAGCGTCAAACGTGCCGTACTCTTCTCCACGCTCTCTCCTGGGATGGGGCCATTAGCTGAGATTGATTTTACGGAATTTATGGGCAACTTCTCAGGAACAACAGTCATTGTTGGGGATATCCAGAGTATTGCACCACTGCGGGCGCAGCTTGTCCCTGCTGGAGAGGCGTCGATTGGTCACCTCTACCTGATTGATCCAATTGGGAACCTGATGATGCACTACCGGCCGGAGCAGAGCTCCGAGGATGTGCTTGGTGACATGGAGCTGTTATTGAAAGTAAACAAGTGGGGTGGTGGACATTGAATACAGTCGTGATTGAATCGAGTGGTATTGAGACACCAAGGTGGCGTCAGTACTATGCCCTGACCAAACCAAAGGTGGTCTATCTGATCCTCTTTACCGCCGTTGTCGGAATGCTGCTGGCGTCTGCAACAGGGATTCCACCCTGGAATGCACTGCTGTTTGGAACGCTGGGGATCGGCCTGGCATCCGCATCGGGCGCGGCCATCAATCAGGTCATTGATGAACACATCGATGGGATCATGGCGCGCACTGAAAATCGCCCGCTGCCACAAGGTGAGGTGGATCGCCGCTCTGCCATTATCTTTGCGCTGACACTGGCAGCACTCTCGATGGCGATGCTGGTTCTCTTTGTGAATACCCTGACAGCACTATTGACGCTGATCTCACTGATTGGCTATGCGGTGATCTACACCATCTACCTGAAGCGAATGGGGCCCCAGAATATTGTCTGGGGAGGTGCCGCCGGGGCAACGCCACCCGTGCTGGGCTGGACAGCGGTCACGGGTGAGATCCATACCGAGGCACTGCTCCTTTTTCTGGTGATCTTTGTCTGGACCCCGCCCCATTTCTGGGCATTGGCGATCAAGCGTCGTGCAGAGTACGCAGAGGCGAATATTCCCATGCTTCCGGTGACGCACGGAGTTGCCTTCACCAAGCAGCAGATTCTGCTCTACACCATAATGCTCGTATCGGTCACGCTGCTCCCGTTTGTGATCCAGATGAGCGGGCTGATCTATCTCTCCGGTGCAGTTGCACTGGGGGTCGGTTTTCTCTGGTTCTCCATCCGCCTGTTTCGGGCAGAGGAGCCCAGCCAGGCGGCGATCCGGACCTTTGCCTACTCGATTATCTATCTGAGCCTGCTGTTCGGATTTCTGTTATTGGACCACTACCTGAGAGTTGTTTTCCAACTGGTAGCGGGTTGATGTTTGTCACTTGTTAGGAGGATTGTGATGCAGATAAGAAAATGTGCACTTGGGGTTGCCTGGACCAGCGGGCTGACAGCAATTGCAATCACTTTTCTGATGTTTACCTTTTTTGATCCGGCAGATGCTGTCGCACTGTTTAAGCTGGATATCGATCCGGGGGTATTCAGAATACAGGCCTATGCATTCCTGATTGTGCTGGTCTGGCTGATTCTGGGGGCCTCGGTGGCAATGAACTGTTTCTATCGTACCCTGCGCAGCAGTGTCTGTGGCTGTGGGCCCAGTGAGAGTGAGGAGTCCTGAGCGTCGGTAACTCGATCGGTTGTTATGTACCGCTGTTTTTATCTCTGTTGTGTAGCGGGGCAGTCAGCCGCTCAATGTGACGGGGGGATACATACTGGAAGAGCTCCTTCCCCTCTGTCGAGGTGACAATATCGAGCCCAACCTCTGGGTAGATCCAGTGCTCTACCCCCTCATCCGGATCCGGATAGATCCCTGAGGGTTCGCCAAACCGTTTTCGGATCGTCTCTGCAGAGAGGTTGCTTTTTGGCAGATAGGTGATGCTGGAGATGACACTGTTCATCACCTTCTCCATCCCCGCTCCATCCAGTGTGACCTTTCGGCTCCCGTCCCCCTGGGTGGAGATTCTGGCACCACTGTTGATCAACTGCTCCAGATCCATCTCACTCACGGAAATCTCTGCCACAATACTGGCGCTTAGCCCACCAACTGCCACACGCTGGAAAAAGGCCTCCACCTTTGGTGTCCCGGATTCCGGAAGAAAGAGTGTGACTTTCGGGGCCTCCCTCCAGCGCGACCCTGCCTCTCTCAGGCGGCTCTCCTCCAGGGTGATGCCAAGTATCTGGCTGTTTCCTGAGGGGGAGAGGGTAATGTTCCAGGGGACATCCTCTGTGGAGGTTGCAGCCTGGTCAGGAAGCAGTTGCGCCCCGGCGAACAGCAGGACAACCAGTGCCAGAACAGCCAGTAATATATTTCGATGCATGGTGCTACTCCTCGATGATCTCAATCCCACCGGGTGGCGGAAACCGCTCGACCATGGAGTTGGGGAGCTGGCCGGTACGTGAGAAGTGGAGAGCCTCGGACTGCATGACGATCAGCGCCAGCACCGTGATCATCACCGGCATGGTGGCGATTGCTGCCAGCGGAATGATCCGTGCAAAGGGGACCTCGCCATAGATGTGGATGGCATAGAGGAGGGCCAGCAGGAGGGAGAGGATGGAGATCATCAGGATCAGCAGCCGGCTCCTCTTCATTGCAATCCTCCAGTGACAGCGCACAAACCAGGAGCCCTTCTGCTGGATGCGCCTCCCCTGAATCAGGATGTATCCCAGTGCAGCGATGGAGATGATGGGTACCAGTGCCACCATCTCTGGAAGTGAGTTGGCAAGCCCGACGGCGATCACAAAATAGAGAATGTGATTCACAATCAGGTTGGTGAGAAAAATCTCATGCGGGATATTGCTGGCCTTGATCTCGGCCTTGTCGACATTGAATTTCATAGGAAGTAGAGCATGTATAGTTGGTAGAATCCAAATCCGGCAACCATTATACCTGCTGCTGTCCGTACCGACTGCTGTTGCAGACGAGAGATCAGTGAGCTGGAGAAGTAGCCGAGGCCAACGAGTGTGGGCAGGGTTCCAATCCCAAAGCTGGCCATGATCATTGCACCCTGGACCACAGTTCCGGCAGTGAGTGCCCAGATCAGTGCGGTATAGACCAATCCACAGGGGAGCCAGCCCCAGAGCAGGCCGGCAATCAGCGCCTGCCCGCTGGAGTGGATCGGAATGAATCTTCTGGCGACCGGTTCAATCAGGCGCCACAGCAGTGATCCAGCTCTCTCGATCTGCAGAATGGCACCTCTCCACCAGCCGGCAAGGTAGAGTCCAAGCAGGATCATCACAATCGCAGCGACCAGCGTGAAGCCCCTGCGGATCTCCATTCCGCCTCCCAACCCCTCCACTGTTGTTCCAAGCAGGGCAACGATCATCCCGGCAGCCATATAGCTGAGGATCCTCCCGCCGTTATAGGAGAGGAGGTAGGGGAGCAGCAGGGCACGACTCTCCCGCCTCTCCCTTGGTATCCCCAGGGTCAGCCCGGAGACGATCCCGCCACACATGCCGGCACAGTGAACCCCGCCCAGCAGTCCCATCAGAAAGGCGGAGAGATAGAGTGATTCAACCATCATCAATGGGGAGTGTAGTGGTTACCGCAGGATATAAAAAGGCCCGGAGCAGTGAAATGGTCCGGGCCCTTGTCTGTGCGCTCTCTCCGACCGCTAGACGTTACAGGCCTGCTCCTCCTCAATGAGCCCCTTTTCAACGGCATCGATCGCCTTCTGGTCATGCTCATTTGCGGGGCATCCACACTTGTGGTCGCCGTTTGTCGAGTGCAGTCTTGCCTGCTCCAGGTGCCACTGTGCAACTTTAAGGTGTTGATCCACGTTCATTATCTGCTCCTTGATATATTAGTGGTTGATGATCCGCTTATGATACAGATAAAATGATGAAAATCAAAAATAATCAAGACACTCTGCTCCCTGTTATGATCTGCATGGAACCTCTCCCAGGAGACAAGATTTATGAGTATTCAGACCCCAATTGACCCCGCAGAAGCGCAGGAGGTGATGCGCTCAGTGATTCAGCGTATCGCCACCGGACCCACACTCAGCAAGGATATCGAACAGCAGGAGGCGAGGATCGGGATGCGTGCCATTCTTGAGGGGGCGGTAGACCCTATCCAGGCTACAGTCTTTCTGATTGCATTGAGAATGAAGCGGGAGACCGATGATGAGAATCGCGGTATTCTGAGTGGGATCCAGGATCTGACCCAGACAGCAGTTGCAGAGGTGGATGAGGTGGTCGATATTGCAGACCCCTACAATGGCTATAACCGCACACTGCCTGCGGCCCCATTCCTTGCACCACTACTGGCCGAACTGGGTATCCCGGCATTCTCGCAGGGGCTGGAGACGGTAACCCCAAAGTTTGGCTTTACCCATCGTCAGATTCTTCGTGAGGCTGGTGTTGATATCGATCTCTCCGTTGAGCAGGCAGCTGCGCAGCTTGCTGATCCGGCAAAGGGGTGGGCCTATCTGGACCAGAGCCAATCCTGCCCGCAACTGCACAGCCTGGTTCCACTGCGAAACCAGTTGATCAAGCGTACCGTGATTACCACAGCTGAGACATTGAGCCACCCCATACGTGGCAGAAAGCAGAGCCATCTGATTACCGGTTATGTGCACAAGCCCTATGCGCGGATCTATGCAATGATGGCGCGCCATGCCGGTTTTGACTCCGCGCTGCTGGTGCGCGGGGTGGAGGGTGGGGTGACCGCCTCACTCAGGCAGGCATCGACAACCTATCAGTTTGTTGGAGATCAGGAGGAGCAGGCGATTGAGGTCGATCCCGAGGCACTCGGTATCCAGCATGATCTCAGGGCGCCTGCAGTTCCTGTTGGACTGGAGGGTAATCGTGAGATCTCCAAACGGGCAGCAGAGGCGGGCATGGAGGCCCTGAATGGGAGAGAGGGGATCTCCTTCGACACTCTGCTGTTGAGTGGATCACTGGTGCTGCGCCATCTGGGGCGGTGCCGCTCACTGGAGGAGGGGGCAGAGCAGGTTCGGGATGTCCTCTCCAGCGGCAGAGCGGCTGCCAGGGTATAGATGAGAGCGCTGCTGCAGGCTGCTGATCTTGCTGTTGGCAGGATGCGTGCATACCAGCTGGATGGGCACGATATCCTGGTGGCCCATACCGAGAGCGGTTTTCACGCCATCGCCAACCGCTGTCCACATGATGTGATCGCACTCGATCTCGGATGCCTGGAGGGGGAGCGGGTACGCTGTTCACTGCACGGCAGTCGCTTCAGCCTCATAACCGGCGAGGCAGAAACCCCCCCTGCAGAGGAGGCGGTGCAGGTCTACCCCCTCAGGGTTGAGGATGGGGTGGTATGGGTTGATCTGGGGGAGTAAGAGGGATCCCCTGACGCTCAGATAAAGAGAATCTCCTTCTCGGACTGCTCCTCGCAGAATATGTTCCTGATCTGGTTGACCAGAGGCAACATCTCCCTTGTCTGGAGCGAGCAGTAGACCCTGTTCTGTGAGCGTCTTGAGAAGACCACTCCCGCCTTTCTCAAAACCTCAATGTGTTGTGAGACATTGCTCTGTGTGGTCCCCACATGGTCCAGAATCTCATTGACGATTCTCTCCTGATCGCCAAGAAAACAGAGAATCTTGAGCCGGGTTGGATGACCGATGGCATGCAGTGCCAGGGCAATCTGGTTCAGTTCCGCCCGGTTGTTCGGTAGATCAACATCCTGTGTCACATCCTGTGTCACGACAACCCCTCCTCATAAGTTTGTCGATAGGTTTGGTGGATACCCTGATGGGTGTCCTGGTTGGTCAGTGAGAGGTTCTCCCGACCTTTACATTCTCCACACCACGCATGCTGTGAAACCTCAGCTTGTCAAAGTTCTCAACAATCTTGCGGATGCAGAGCGTGCATCCCGCCTTGCCAAGCAGCACATCAGAAAAGTTCCGTTTCACCTTGTTTCCAAACTGATCGGAGATCTCGACCTTCTTCTCATTGAGCAGCACCTGTGCCTTCAGGCCATGCTCATTGAGGGTCTCTCCGAGTTCGACAAAACTGCGGATATCATAACTTGTTGCGTTCATTTCCCACTCCTCCACTACTCATAAACAGCCGACGGCGCAGATAACACGAAATAGTTACTGGCCGTCTTCTGATTATAACCAATAATCGGGATATGTCAATGAAACAGGGAGCTTCCAGGGGTTGGGCTCAGAACTCTCCGTTGGCACCGGCGGTCATAATGGTCAGCATCTTGGTGTTGGTGGTGACGGCAATCCGGTAGATCTCCTCCGGCAGATGGCCCTGTTCAATCATCATGTTGAGGTTGAGCGTGGTCAGCCATGGATTGCCGCTGCTATCCTCAACCAGTCCAATTCTGCAGGGCATGTAGGAGGCGTAGATGATATCGAAACGGACCATCTTGGCGGCATCCTGCGGATTGCAGAACTGGAAAATCTCAAGATGGGGGGAGTCGATTCCCCGTCTTTTCAGGGTATCCGAGATCTTCTGCCGGGCAACCAGGGCCAGATTGAGCTCTACCGCCTTGGAGAGCATTGCCTCGGTTGCATCCTCAATGGTGACCGAGGGCGAGAGGCGCATCTTGACAACGGAGTGCTGTACCACCATCTCCTGGGTGGGTGGCTCCAGCGCAGGGAGAGCAGTGGAAAAGAGCAGCAGAAGAGGGGTAATCAGGTTGCCTATTCTCATGCTGAAGATCTTATCACACCCCCCCCCAGACAGTGATCCCCAAGATAGAAAACCATTGACTGCCCCGGAGTGATCGCACGCTGGGGCTCGTCAAAAATTATGGTTGCCCCACGGTTGTCCGATCCTGTGATGGTGCAGGGTTGGTCCTGCTGACGGTAGCGGCTCTGTGCCTTGCAGTGAAAGGGGTAGGAGGGGGGTGGGGCATCAATCCAGTGGATCGGCTCTGTCTCCACGCGCCGGCTCATCAGCAGCGGATGGTTCTTCTGCTGTGAGGCGATCAGGATGTTGTTATCAAGATTCTTGCCGACCACATACCATGGCTCTTCGCTGTAGCCGGAGAGCCCTCCAATCCCCAACCCCTTGCGCTGTCCGAGGGTGTGGTACATCAGCCCCTGATGACCCCCGATCAGATCACCCTCCGGGGTCCGGATCTCACCTGGCTGGGCGGGGAGGTAGTGGCCAAGAAAGTCGCGGAAGTTTCTCTCCCCGATAAAGCAGATCCCGGTGCTGTCCTTCTTCTCTGCATTGCTGAGGCCGGCCCCTCTTGCAATGGTCCGCACCTCCCCCTTGTGGAGTTCACCCAGTGGAAAGAGGGCGTGGGAGAGCTGCTGCTGGTTCAGAAGGTGGAGGAAGTAGGATTGATCCTTGCCTGGATCTCTCCCCTTGAGCAGCTGAAAATGGCCACTCCGCTTTCTGATGCGTGCATAGTGCCCAGTCGCTATCGCATCGGCCCCCATCTCCAGTGCATGGTCAAGAAAGGCGCGAAACTTGATCTCCTTGTTGCAGAGAATGTCCGGGTTCGGGGTGCGGCCTGCACGGTACTCATCCAGGAAGTGGCTGAAGACGCGCTCCCAGTATTCGTGCGAGAAGTTGATGGTATGGAGCGGGATTCCCAGTGCCCCGGCCACACTCTCGGCATCGGCCAGATCCTCTTCGGCGCTGCAGTAGTCGGAGTAGTCATCCTCCTCCCAGTTCTTCATGAAGAGCCCTTCGACCTGGTATCCCTGCTCCAGCAGGAGTTTTGCGGCAACCGAGGAGTCAACCCCGCCGGAGAGCCCCACCATGATTCTCTTTCGGTTGTTCACGGCTCAACCCTCTGCCACTCTCCGGGCTGCAGATCACCAAGGGCCCAGTTGCCGATGGCAACCCGGATCAGGCGCAGGGTGGGGTAGCCAACAGCCGCCGTCATGCGCCGAACCTGGCGGTTCTTTCCCTCACGGATGCGCAGCTCAATCCAGCTGTCTGGAACCGATTTTCGCTCCCGGATTGGCGGGGTTCTTGGCCATAGATCAGGGGCATCGATTCTCTCTGCCGTTGCCGGTGCGGTCTTCCCATCCTTGAGTGTCACCCCCTCTCTGAGTTGCTGCAGCGCCGTCTCATTCGGAATCCCCTCAACCTGTACCCAGTAGCACTTCTCCATCTTGTGTCTGGGGTGGCTGATCCGGGCCTGCAGTTTTCCATCATCCGTCAGGATCAGCAGCCCTTCACTGTCGCGATCCAGCCGCCCGGCCGGATAGACCCCCTTCAGCGGGATGTAATCCCCCAGGGTAGGGCGCCCCTCCTGGTCACGAAACTGTGTCAGGACATTGTAGGGTTTGTTGAAGAGAATAATCACGAAAATAGGCTAGGAACTGGTCTGATCCGGTAGTATATTCAGTAATGAGAAGAGAATACAGAACCCCTGAGCTCATCATAAATTTCCGGGGTTGTGGTTGAAAAGCGTTGATAAGGACCCATAGTGGATTGTTATGAGTAGTCACGAAATTGGCCCCATTCACCATACAGAGCTGGATCTCCAGGAGGCGCGTCCGAAGTTGCAGGAACCCTCCCGCTATCGGGTCATTCTGCTGAATGATGATTACACCCCAATGGATTTCGTGGTCGAGGTATTGCAGCGTTTCTTCAGGATGGATAGCGAGCAGGCAACCCAGGTGATGCTTCATGTCCATACCCGTGGCAAGGGGGTGTGCGGAACCTTCAGTCGTGAGATAGCCGAGACCAAGGTGGCGCAGGTCAATGACCATGCGCGTGAAAATCAACACCCGCTGGTCAGTTCACTGGAGCGGGTCTGATGGAGGTTTCGGATGCTCAGTAAGGAGCTTGAATTCTCACTCGGGCTTGCGGTCAAGCGGGCCCGTGACCAGCGCCATGAGTTCATCACCCTTGAGCATCTGCTTCTGGTGCTGCTCGACAACCCGGTCTCTGCAGATCTGCTTCGCGGGTGCGGTGCAAATCTCGATACCCTGCGTACCCAGCTAAAGAGTTTCATAGAGCAGAACACCCCACTGCTGGTTGAGGGAGAGAAGCAGGATCCACAGCCAACACTAGGTTTTCAGCGGGTGCTGCAACGCTCGATTTTTCAGGTCCAGTCGGCAGGCAAGAGTGAGGTCAGTGCCGAGAACATCCTGGTGGCGATGTTTGGTGAAAAGGAGTCTCATGCGGTCTTTTTCCTTGCCCAGCAGGATATCTCTCGTCTCGATGTGGTCCACTACGTCTCCCATGAGAGTGAATATGGCCAGGAGGGCGAGAAGCAGGATCAGCTGGGGCACGAAGAGGAGGTGGAAGAGAGTGGGGAGGAGGCGGGCCCACTGTCGCGCTATGCACTGAACCTCAACCAGCTGGCAGAAGAGGGGAAGATTGACCCCCTGATTGGCAGGGATGAGGAGGTGGAGCGCACCATTCAGGTGCTCTGCCGTCGCCGCAAGAACAACCCACTGCTGGTCGGCGAGGCGGGCGTTGGCAAGACGGCCATTGCAGAGGGGCTTGCACGCAGGATTGTCGATGGAGAGGTCCCCGAGGTTATTGCACAGAGTACCATCTACTCGCTCGATCTCGGCTCACTGCTGGCCGGGACCAAGTATCGCGGGGATTTCGAGAAGCGGCTGAAGGGGTTGTTGAAGCATCTTGATGAGCGCTCGGACACCATTCTCTTTATTGACGAGATCCACACCATCATCGGAGCGGGTTCAGCCTCCGGAGGGACCATGGATGCCTCCAATCTGATCAAGCCAAAACTGGCTGCCGGGGATCTGCGCTGTATTGGATCCACCACCTTTCAGGAGTATCGCGGGATTTTCGAGAAGGATCATGCGCTGGCCCGTCGCTTCCAGAAGATCGATGTCAACGAGTCCTCTGTCTCCGACACCATCAGGATTCTGAAGGGGCTGAAGAGCCGTTTTGAGTCCCACCACCAGGTCAAGTTCACCAGCCAGGCACTGACTACGGCGGCAGAGCTGGCGGATCGATATATCGGGGACCGTCATCTGCCGGACAAGGCAATTGATGTGATGGATGAGGCAGGGGCAAGAAACCAGCTGCTCCCCCCCTCACGCCGCCGCAAGACCGTTGGGGTCAAGGAGGTGGAGGAGGTGGTCGCCAGGATTGCGCGGGTCCCCTCACGGAATGTCTCCACCTCGGATCGTGATCAGCTCGAGAGGCTCGAGCGCAATCTCAAGATGGTGGTCTTTGGGCAGGATCCGGCCATCGAGATCCTCTCCTCCGCAATCAAGCTCTCCCGTTCCGGCCTTGGCAGTGAGGAGCGCCCGGTGGGCTCCTTCCTCTTTATCGGCCCCACCGGTGTTGGCAAGACCGAGGTTGCCCGTCAGCTGGCCCTGCAGATGGGGGTGGAGCTGATCCGTTTTGACATGTCGGAATATATGGAGCGACATACCGTATCGCGCCTGATTGGTGCGCCTCCAGGCTATGTGGGGTTTGACCAGGGGGGATTGTTGACCGATGCGGTGAACCAGAGTCCCCATGCGGTACTGCTGCTGGACGAGATTGAGAAGGCCCATCCGGATGTATTCAATCTGCTGCTGCAGGTGATGGATCACGGTTCACTGACCGACTCCAACGGGCGCAAGAGTGATTTCAGGAATGTGGTGTTGATCATGACCTCCAATGTGGGCGCGGAGAAGATGAACCGTCCCTCCATCGGTTTCTCGCACCAGGACCACTCCAGTGACGGGATGGCCGAGGTCAGGCGTCAGTTCAGCCCCGAATTCAGGAACCGGCTCGACTCAACCATCCAGTTCCATGCGCTCGATATGGAGAGTATCGCCAATATTGTCGACAAGTTCATTGCCGAACTGGAGGTGCAGCTGGATCAGAAGAGGGTGCAGATATCGGTTGATGACGAGGCCAGGAGATGGCTCGCTGAGAAGGGGTATGACTCGGATATGGGGGCACGTCCCATGGCGCGTCTGATCCGCGAAGAGATCCGCAAGCCACTGGCCGAGGAGCTGCTGTTTGGTGCGTTGGAGCGGGGAGGAGAGGTAGAGGTAACGGTGCGGGAGGGTGTGCTGCAGTTTCAGTACCGAAAGGCGGCCAGGGCACCCCGAGGCAGACACCCGGTAACAGAGGGGTCTGCAGCCGAATAGATCCCCGCCAGTTAACGCGCGCGGAAGACGATCCGTCCCTTGGAGAGATCGTAGGGGGTCAGGGCAACAGTTACCTTGTCACCCTTGAGAATCCGGATGTAATGCTTTCGCATCTTTCCGGAGATATGGGCAATCACCGTGTGTCCATTTTCCAGCTCCACCTTGAAGGTGGTGTTGGGCAGGTTCTCGATAACCGTCCCTTCCATCTCAATATGTTCTTCTTTTGCCATACCTGTTAACTGTTAATTTGCTTGCGCTGTTTCTAAGAAGGTGCGGAATTATACATGAATCAGGGGTAGCGTGTCCCAGTTTACGGTTTCACCCGGATCTGAGGCCAGCTCGGCAAGCAGCCTCTGGTACTCGGTACGGGAGATCTCCCGTGCCCCCAGCCGCTGCAGATGGGGGGTCATCATCTGTATGTCAATCAATCCGATCCCGACCTCGGTTGCCTTCTCCACCAGGGCCACCAGGGCAATCTTCGATGCGTCGCTGGAGCGGCTGAACATTGATTCACCGCAGAACAGGCAGCCGATGGAGATCCCGTAGAGGCCACCGACCAGTGCGCCATCCTCCCAGCACTCTATGGAGTGGGCATGCCCCATCCGGTGGAGTCGGATATAGGCCTCAGACATCTCCCTTGTAATCCAGGTTCCCGGGCCACGAATATCATCCTTGCGGGGGGCAGCACAGCCCCGAATGACGGCGGGGAAGTCCCGGTCCAGGGTGATCTGGAAGGGGCGCTGTCGGATCCGCTTTTTCAGGCTGCGCGGGATGTGGAGCTCGTCCGGGAAGAGGACAGCGCGCGGGGCAGGGGACCACCAGAGAATGGGGTCTCCATCACTGTACCAGGGGAAGATCCCCTGTCGGTAGGCGGAGAGCAGTCGCTCTGGGGTCAGGTCACCGCCAACGGCAAGCAGCCCGCTGGGCTCATCCAGTGCAAGGTGGATGGGAGGAAAGGGGGCCTCTGGACCACTCCCAAGATGGTGGAGTCGATTGCCCCCCACAGGTTAACGGGGATTAGTCGGTACAGACCGTGTCCAGGTTGTCGAGGAAGTGCTCGGCATCCAGTGCGGCCATGCAGCCACTCCCGGCAGAGGTGACAGCCTGACGATAGATCGGATCTGCACAGTCGCCGGCAGCGAAGACGCCGGATTTGTTGGTGCCGGTTGCATAGTGACGATCACTGTTGCGTACCGTGATGTAGCCATTCTCCATGTCGAGCTGACCCTTGAACATGTCGGTGTTGGGTTTGTGGCCAATGGCGATAAAGACACCGCTCAGGTCGATCTCCCTGGTGCTCTCTTCCACCCGGTTGCGGATCCGTACCCCGGTGACACCACTGTCATCACCCAGTACCTCATCCAGCTCCGAGTTCCACTCGATGGAGATGTTTCCATCCGCGGCCGCTGCCATCTGCTGGATGCGATCAGAGAGGATCTTCTCGGCGCTGAAGCTGTCGCGACGGTGGATGATGGTCACATGGTTGGCAATATGGGAGAGGTAGATCGCCTCCTCGACTGCCGAGTTTCCGCCACCAACCACACAGACATCCTGCCCCTTGTAGAAGAAGCCGTCACAGGTTGCACAGCCAGAGACACCACGCCCCATGAATTTCTGCTCCGACTCCAGTCCAAGGTACATTGCAGAGGCGCCGGTGGAGATGATCAGGGCATCACAGCTGTAGCTTCCCATGTCCCCCTTCAGCTCGTAGGGGCAGGCATTGAAGTCAATGCTCTGGATCATGTCGAATATGATCTCGGTCTCAAAGCGCTCAGCCTGCTTCAGCATCTTGTCCATCAGCTCAGGCCCCTGAATCCCCTCCGGTTCACCGGGCCAGTTGTCCACCTCGGTAGTGGTGGTCAGCTGTCCACCCTGCTGCATTCCGGTAATCAGGGTGGGCTTCAGATTGGCGCGTGCGGCATAGATCGCAGCGGTATATCCGGCAGGCCCGGAACCCAGAATCAGAAGGGGGCAGTGTTTGACTTCGCTCATGATAAACTCCAGTTCAATTCCGTTTTGAGAAGCAATTTTATGATGGGGATTGTACATGAATGGCTCAATAATTGGTGTCCCGCGTGAGGTCAGATCCCATGAGGGGCGGGTTGCGCTGACGCCAGAGGCGGTCTCCGCCCTGGTTGCCCAGGGTGCCACTCTCCATGTTGAGAGCAGGGCCGGAGAGGCAAGCGGATTTTCCGATCAACAGTACCGCACTGCAGGTGCAGTGATTCTTCCGGATGCGGTCTCGCTCTATGGAAAGTCGCAGCTGATCGTCAAGGTCAAGGAGCCACAGCCTGAAGAGCTTTCCCTGTTGCGGGAGGAGCACCTCCTCTTCTGCTTTCTCCATCTGGCTGCAGAGCTCGAGTTGATGGATGCGCTCTGCGGTATCGGGCTGACTGCGATTGGCTTCGAGACGGTTGAGGTGGATGGCAGGCTGCCACTCCTGACCCCGATGAGTGCCATTGCCGGAAAGCTTTCGGTACAGATTGGGGCCCGTCTGCTGCACCAGTCCGAAGGGGGAAAGGGGGTCCTGCTGGGTGGGGTTGACGGGGTTGCCCCGGGTCATGTGGTCATTCTGGGGGGTGGGGTTGCCGGATCTGCCGCAATACAGGTGGCCTCCGCACTGGGGGCCAGGGTGACCGTGCTGGAGCATAGCCAGGGCAACATTGATCGTGTTGAGGGAATGGGCGGTAACGTTAGCGGCCTCTTCTCTACAGAGGAGAACATCAGGGAGCAGGTGGCAGCAGCAGATCTTCTGGTCGGTGCGGTGCTGATCAGGGGTGAGCGGGCCCCGAAACTGGTCTCGGCCGGGATGGTCCGGCAGATGGAGGCAGGGAGTGTGGTGATCGACATCTCGGTGGACCAGGGTGGCTGTATCGAGACCACCCGTCCCACCACCTATTCAGCCCCCACCTTTCGGGTCGATGGCGTCACCCACTTTGGGGTCACCAACATGCCCGGTGCAGTACCCCGAACCGCGACCGAGGCACTATCTGCAGCAATTCTCCCCTGGGTAGTCAAGTTGAGTCAGCCAGAGTGGAGAGCACATGCGCCACTGACAGAGGGGGTCAATGTGGAGAGCGGGGAGGTGGTCTATCCCGGGCTGCGTGGATTGCGGGCATAGAAGAGCCTCACCCATCATACGGTTCGTGTGTGCCTGGCTGCCTCTGATTTATACACTGAACGGATGTGGATGAGACTCCACCAGAGAGTAGAACATGGAATGGAACTGTCAAGAAAATAACTGCTTTTTTGATAAATCCGTTAACCCGGGATCCCTCTCCGGGTTAAAATGCAAGTCACCATAACACCGGGGGAGATCCTGTTGGCAACAACCAGAAAGAAGAGTCGCAAGAGCCAGAGTCGGGCGAATCCTGCTGCCAATACCTCTCATGTAAGTCGTGGCCTGCGCGAGGGCGCCCTCTTTATCAGCCTTGCGATCACCCTCTATCTGCTGGTCTCACTCTTCACCTTTAGCCCCAATGATCCAGCCTGGAACTACCGTGCCCCTGTAGATCACTATATCAATGCGGGGGGTGTGGTTGGTGCCTGGTTTGCCGATGTGCTCTATACCATTCTCGGGGTGATGGCCTGGATCATCCCCCCCATTGTCGGATGGATCGGCTGGCTGCTCTTTGTTGATCGGGCCCGCCTGCTGCGCTATCAGCCCCACCTGCTGGCAATCCGTAGCGGAGGGTTCCTGATGACCATCATGGGTGGCTGTGGAATCTCCTGGCTTCACTTTCACCGTTTTGATGCCGACTTTCCGGCACAGACAGGAGGTATTCTGGGGAACTGGGTGGGCAGTGGCCTCTCCTCCATCATGGGGCCGTTTGGCAGTACTGTTTTTCTGTTGGCCATCTTCCTTGCCGGGGTCTCCATCTTTACCCACCTCTCCTGGTTTGCCCTGATGGACCGGATGGGAGGCGCAGTGCTGGAGGCGGTTGTGCTGCTGCGTTCCATCCCGGGCCGGATACAGGACTGGAAGGCAGCACGTCTGGCAAGGGAGAGTCGTGGCGAGGAGGTCAGAAAGGAGCGGAAAAAGGCACGCAAGCAGAAGAGACCGAAGATCGAGCCCAAGCTGGGGTCGGTCGAGATCAGTGAGCGGGCGCTGAAGGAGACCCAGGGCTCCCTGTTTGAGGAGCTCCCCACAACCTTTGCAGTTGATGGCTCCTCCATACCACCACCGCTCTCGCTGTTGAGTCGTGCGATACAGCAGGAGAGCGGCTTTTCCGATGAGACCCTTCAGGTCATCTCGCGTCAGGTGGAGCTCAAGCTGAAGGATTTTGGTGTCGAGGTTGAGGTGGTCGCTGTTCAGCCCGGCCCGGTCATCACCCGCTTTGAGCTGATGCCGGCCCCAGGGCTGAAGGCAAGCAAGATTACCGGCCTCTCCAATGACCTGGCCCGCTCCCTGAGTCTGCAGCGGGTGCGCGTGGTTGAGGTGATTCCCGGCAAGCCGACCATTGGCCTGGAGATTCCCAACGAGGTCAGGGAGACGGTATTCCTCTCCGAGATCCTCGCCTCCCAGCAGTATGACCACTCCAAGGGGGCGTTGACCCTCGCTCTGGGCAAGGATATCGGCGGGCAGCCGGTGGTTGCCGATCTGGCAAGAATGCCCCACCTGCTGGTTGCGGGAACCACGGGATCAGGCAAGTCGGTCAGCGTCAACACCATGGTGCTCAGCCTGCTCTACAAATACTCCCCGGAGCATGTGCGCATCATCATGGTGGACCCAAAGATGCTGGAGCTCTCGGTCTATGAGGGGATCCCCCATCTGCTGGCCCCGGTGGTGACCGACATGAATGAGGCGGCCAGTGCACTGCGCTGGTGTGTGGCAGAGATGGAGCGCCGCTACCAGCTGATGTCTGCGCTGGGTGTGCGCAGCCTCGGGGGCTACAACAAGAAGGTGACCGAGGCGATCGATTCCGGCGCACCGCTGGCCGATCCCCTCCATCAGGCAGTTGAGGGTGAACCCCCTCCAACCCTGGAGCATCTCCCCTACATTGTGGTGATTGTCGATGAGTTTGCCGATCTGATGATGCAGGTGGGCAAGAAGGTGGAGGATCTGATCGTCCGTATCGCCCAGAAGGCACGCGCGGCTGGTCTCCATCTGGTGCTTGCCACCCAGCGTCCGTCGGTGGACGTCATTACCGGGCTGATCAAATCCAATATCCCGACCCGTATCGCCTTCCAGGTCTCATCACGCATGGACTCTCGCGTCATCCTCGACCAGATGGGGGCGGAGAACCTGCTTGGAATGGGCGACATGCTCTACCTGCCGGCAGGTGCAGGGCTCCCCATCCGCATCCACAGCGCCTTTGTTGGGGACGATGAGGTCCACCGGGTGGTAGAGCATCTGAAGGCCGGCGCTGAGCCGCAATATGTGGAGGAGGTGTTGACCACGGGTGATGCCAGTGAGGGGGGTGGTGCAGCTGGAGGGGTGGATGATGCCGAGGAGGATCCACTCTATGATGATGCAGTGCGAATCGTGACAGAGAGCCGCAGGGCCTCCGTATCCGGTGTTCAGAGACGGCTGCGGGTGGGCTATAACCGTGCCTCCCGTCTGGTGGAGGCAATGGAGATTGCCGGGGTGGTTGGGCCGGTCGGATCCAATGGTCAGCGTGAGGTGCTGGCACCACCGCCGGTAGAGATGGATTAGGAGCTGGTTTTGTTGCGGCTACTGTCAACAGTTGCAGAAGCAATGACAATCCTGTTCAGACAGCCGTCTGCGGTCAGGACGACCGCAGCCGAGCGACACATGGATGTGCCTGAGCGTGCTGTATGGACAGGATTGTCATTGGTTATCGGAAGGTTCATGCAGGGATTTTTGTTGTTGCTCCCTCTTGTCAGCTGGGCAGGCTCACCACTGGAGAGCAGCCTTGAGCAGTACTTCTCCTCGATGGAGAGTCTGCAGGGGGGGTTCCATCAGCGGGTCAGGGACAGCTCCGGACGTCTGATCGAGGAGAGCTACGGCACCCTGATGGTGCAGCGCCCCGGAAGGTTTCGCTGGCAGACCCTGACCCCGTTTGTTCAGGAGATTGTTGCAGATGGCAGGCGGGTCTGGATCCATGACCCTGACCTGGAGCAGGTGACTGTGCGCCACCAGCAGCAGTCACTCTCAAACACCCCGGCGGACCTGTTGATTCGCCAGCAACCCCTGCGGGAACAGTTCAAGATTTACCACATTGGAATAAGAGCCTATCCCGGGAAGAAGGGGTATCTGGAGTGGATTGAGCTGGTGCCAAGGGAGAGAGAGGGTGGCTTTGAATATCTTCTGGTGGGCATGGATGACTCCCGGTTGCAGGTGATCGAGCTGGAGGATAGCCTCGGACAGAAGACACAGATCGAGTTTGTGGATCTTCTGTTCAACCCATCACTGCCTGACCACCAGTTCCGCTTCCTCCCCCCAGAGGGGGCGGACGTCGTGGGTGACTATCCATGATCTCTGCGTTGTGCCTGCCCCACTAGCAGAGCGCATGCGTCCAGCCACGCTGGAGGCATTCAGGGGGCAGCAGCACCTGCTGGGAGAGGGGAAGCCACTGCGCAGTGTCATCGAGAGTGGTCACCTCCACTCCATGCTCTTCTGGGGCCCCCCCGGTACCGGGAAGACCACCCTGGCCCGACTGATTGCCAACCACTCCAATGCCGATTTCATCTCCATCTCGGCCGTACTCTCCGGGGTCAGGGAGATTCGTGCAGCCATCGAGCAGGCAAGAGATTCCAGACAGCTTGGCCGGGGAACCCTGCTCTTTGTCGATGAGGTGCACCGCTTCAACAAGAGCCAGCAGGATGCCTTTCTGCCTCATGTAGAGGATGGCACCTTCACCTTTGTAGGGGCGACCACCGAGAATCCCTCCTTTGAGCTTAACAACGCACTGCTCTCGCGGGCACGGCTCTATCGGCTCAAGCCGCTCACCAGTGAGGCGATTGAGGAGATTATCCGGCAGGCGCTGCACTCAACTGAGTCGGGGCTGGGTGGGGAGAATCTTGTGCTTTCGGCAGAGGGGGTGGAGCAGATTGTCT
>CAZYJG010000010.1:0-28942 GCA_964647745.1 uncultured Piscirickettsiaceae bacterium | reverse complement strand
GCCTGTCAGCGTTAGGCAAAGCTAATGCCCCTTGCTTCGTCCTATCTTCCATATAATCTTCCATATATGGGGCAATATCCCCAGCATGGAGAGCAATGCTTTTTCTTCATGCAGATTGCGCACCTCATCCAGGTGAAAGCTCCCTTCATGCTGCATCAGGATCAGGGTCTCAATAAAGGTGGAGGGCTTGAAGCCTCGGTTGCTACCCGGAAGCGGAAATTGCTGGTCGATATGCTCGCCCAATTGAAGGGATTGCATTAACTGGGCAATCGTCAGCAATCCTGCACGAGAACTCAATTGGTCGTTTGTGGTGGTCAGTTTGTAGGGTAGAATCTTCATCGAGAGAACCTTGTGTTGCACCCATTGGGTGATGGGCTGTTTGGTCGCAATCCATTATACGACCAAGGTTTTCTCTTTTTTAACGATTTCTAACTGCGGATTCGGGGACTCCTTGTAACTGGAAAAATCAAGCTGCTTGTGGGCCCAGATACTTTTAATAATCTGGCGAATGGGATTCTCATCGTCGCTCTGACCCTGGTCCTGGCCCCGGTTCTGGTCCTCAGATTCTTCAAGGACTGCACCAACTTGTGGACTGTGTTGATACCTCAATCTATCAGGGAGCTGTTTCCCTATATCCTCTGGCGACAGTATCAACTCAGCTCCACCCAGTGAAATGGCAGCCTGGGGCATCGAATCATATTGTGCGGTAACCGGATCCTGGGCAATGGTCAAACCACCGATGGTACGAATGGCACGACTGCCATGTGCCCCATCGGAACCGGTACCAGAGAGGATGATACCAACGGCATCCTTCCCAAATTGCTCCGCAATGCTGTTAAAGAGAACGTCGATTGAGGGTCTCGGGCCAACCTTACGCTCTGTTTCAACGACAGCAATATGCCCATCTTTCACTGTAATGTCTGAACTGGGGGGGCAGATACTGATCTGGTTGGCCATGATCTTCTCTCCACCCTCCACCTCAACAACCGGAATCTTGGTCTCACGACTCAGGAGCTCAGCCATCAGGCTCTTGTGACTTGGCGACATATGCTGGGCAATAATGACAGCAAAATCTAATTGATCAGGAAGATGTCCAACCAGTGCCCGTAACGCGTCCAACCCCCCTGCTGAGGAGCCTACCCCAACTACAGCCATCTTTCCGCGTTCAGTGTCATTACCTTTATTCTTGTCACACATTACACATAGCTCGTCCATGAAACCCTTGAAGCGGTATGCACGAATTGCGTTACCGCCTTGTACACAACCCCATGTCTACCATATTTTTGTATAACCATACATCCCGACTCAGGAGTTGCAATAACCATTCTACCCGGGGTCATCCCGGCCACTGCGCTGCCCCGACTCACAGCAGCGAGGGTGGATCGATCAGCCCGCTGGAGACGAGCTGCTGGATGGAGTGCTCCATGGTGACCATCCCCTCGGCTCGGGCGGTCTGGATCACACTGTAGAGCTGGTGGATCTTCTGTTCGCGAATCAGGTTCTGTACCGCAGAGTTTGCGGTCATGATCTCGAAGGAGGCGACACGGCCGGAGCCATCCCGCTTGCGGTGGAGGCGCTGGGTCATCACCATCCGCAGCGACTGTGAGAGCTGTGCACGTATCTGATCCTGCTGGGCCGGAGGAAAGACATCAATGACCCGGTTGATGGTGCTGGGTGCCCCGTTGGTATGGAGCGTTCCGAAGACCAGATGGCCGGTCTCGGCGGCGGTCAGTGCAAGCTGTATGGTCTCGCGGTCACGCATCTCCCCCACCAGAATGATGTCCGGATCCTCGCGCAGCGAGGCACGCAGCGCGCGCGCAAAGGAGACGGTGTCACGCCCCACCTCACGCTGGGAGACGATGCAGTTGCGGTCTGCATGGACAAACTCGATCGGATCCTCAATGGTGATGATGTTTCCAAAGCGCTGCTCGTTGATCTGGTCGATCATTGCCGCCAGCGAGGTGGACTTTCCGGAGCCGGTGGGGCCGGTCACCAGGATCAGTCCATTCTCCGACTGCGACATGCGGCCGACCACCTCCGGGAGGCCGAGCATCTCCATGGTTGGGATCGCCGTCTCAATCTTCCGCAGTGCCGCCGCCACGCCACGTGCGGTGTGGTAGAAGTTGACACGGTAGCGGAACTCCTCGGCCTCGATGGCGAGGTCTGCATCCCGCTCCTGCTCAAAGCTCTCGCGCAGTGCCGGGGTGGTGAGCTGCTGGTCGATAAAGGCCTCCAGCTCCGCCGCATCGATCAACTCCTCCTCCATGACCACAATCTCACCGTTGACCCGAATCGCCAGCGGCTGGTCACCATGGAGATGGAGATCGGAGAGATCATTTTCACGGCTATGGTGGAGAATCTTCTGTAGTATCGACATCGTCACCCCCCTGAGGTTGTCTCTATGGATGGCTCAACAGCCACTGTATGGTCAAGAGTAGCAGGAAGATGGGGTAATGCCACCCGAAAAGATGATAGCGATCCACTGCCGGAGACAGATCTTCTGCCCTGCACTGGACTCTCGGATCATATGGCCTATAGTCATATGTAGATCAATGAGAGGAACATGAGGGGATGGACAACCAACAACCAGACTTGTCACTCACCAGACAGTGTCTTGATGTACTCCGCTCGCCGAGCCTCATCAATCACCAGTGGTGGAAGGCCCGCTTTCAGTAGTGGGATATTGGCAATCAGTCGAGCCATTCGGCCATTTCCATCCCAGAACGGGTGTGGCGCGATCCCAGTCTGTAATCACGCCAATAATAAGCTGCAATATGGCGCGAATAACTGATAAAATCACGCCATGAGATGGATATGGCAACAGCCCGACTGGCCGAATTTTCGCTATGACAATCGCTCGCTCGATGAACGGGAACTTGAATTTCGCATAAACTCGGAGCGTCTGGCTGGCCGCTTTGATGTGCTTCCAATGGCGTCCCAAGAAGATGCCACGATCGATTTGATGCTTTCCGAGGCCATTAAAACCAGCGCGATTGAGGGTGAGGATCTGGATAGAGAATCTGTCAGGTCATCTCTACTCGCTTTGATTACATCGGATAGCCTGCCTGACAACTCAGACCAGAAAGCCACTGGGGCTGCTTCGCTGCTGGCGGATGTTCGCAAGAACTGGCAAACATCCCTTACGCACGATCTGCTGGGCAGGTGGCAATCCATGGCCCTCCCGGAACAGCGCTACACACCTATTTTACGAGGCGCATACCGCAACGATCCTTCGCCAATGCAAATAGTGAGTGGGCCTTATGGTCGGGAAAGGATTCATTATCAAGCCCCGCCAGCGACTCAGGTGCCTGATGAAATGGCGAGATTCCTCGACTGGTACAATCAGACCAGCCCTTCAAACAGGGACAAGAAGATACCAGGGATTGCCAGATCAGGAATTGCACACCTTTGGTTTGAGGTGGTGCATCCCTTTGATGATGGCAATGGGCGAGTCGGCAGGGCGATTGCTGACCATGCACTTTCGCAGTCTCTCGGCTACCCGACCACAGCTTGTCTTGCCACGGCGATAGAGGGGGATAAAAAAACCTATTACCTGCAACTGGAGAACGCGAGCCGTGGAAGTCTGGACATCAACACCTGGCTCGATTACTTTGCCGATATGGTGATCAAGGCACAGGATATTGCAGGGGAAGAGGTGGGCTTTGTGCTGGCCAAGACTCGATTCTACGAGGCCTATGGTGACCAGCTAAATGAGCGGCAGGCCAGGATGGTGTCGCGGGTATTCGCTGAGGGTCGAAAGGGCTTTGAAGGTGGAATAACGACCAGGAAATATGAAGCGATCACCAAGTGCCCCAACCGAACGGCCAGCCGTGATCTTTCTGACCTGGTAGCCAAGGGGGCTATCGTTCCGCTACCGGGTGGAGGCAGAACAACTCGTTATGAGTTGGACGTTGCCGAACCGGTCGGATTTGGCTTGGGGAAGCAGTGATTTACTACTATCTCTGACCCGTGAGATCATTCTGATGTTCCGGCTTCGTACCAGGACTCAGACCGCCTGCTCAATCAGGGCATGGGTCATGCTGTAACACGCCCTGCAGAGCTGGATGAATGGCACATAGCCACTTGCAGCTGGCCAGACCCCGGTTTCCGGTGTCAGTTTTCCGGTCTCAATCTGATAACCAGACAGTGTCTTGATGTACTCCGCTCGCCGAGTCTCATCAATCACCAGTGGTGGAAGACCCGCTTTCAGCAGTGGAATATTGGCAATCAGTCGGGCCAATCGGCCATTTCCATCCCAGAACGGGTGAATGTGGACAAATCCAATATGGAGCTGGGCGTAGATCTCAACCGTCTGCTCTACTGTGATGGCTGCCTCTGACTGTTGATTCAGCACCTGTAGATACTCCTCCATCAACTCATCTACATGCAGCGGGGCAGCATATTCGATATAGGTTGGTCGATCCGCCCCATCCACTGCATTGCAGCCATTGGGTTCGACCTTCCACCCCCCTATCGGCTTGTTGAACTCCATCACCCGTTCTGTCTCTACACTCTTGTGCAGATCAAACAGGTCCAGCCTGCTGTGCCTGAATCAGATCCCGCAGGGGGTGCCCCTGGTCTTGAGCGAGAGTTCGTTTGCAATCCCGGATCGCTCCGCAGCCCCCGGGTGGGTGGAGAGGATGGGGAGCCCCGCCCCATCGGCCTGCATCCGCTGGTACATCTTCATCGTACGGACCCTTCCACAGGGGTCATAGCCGGCAGCAACCGCCCATCTGATGCCGTAATCATCTGCCGCACGCTCCTCCTCTCTGGTGAATGAGCGGGTGAATGCGGTCACCCCGATGCTTGCAATGGTGCCCCCCATGGGGACACCTGCGATGTTCATCAGTGTACCCAGCACCTGACTGGCGCCCATCCGGATCTGCTCACGCTCCTTGCGTTCATCGCCGCTGTGGCCCAGGTGGAGATGGGCCAGTTCGTGCCCGATGGTTGTGGCCAGTGCATCCCTGTCCTGGCCCAGCTCCCTGAGCCATGAGAGTGAGATCGCAACCACCGGTCGCCCCTGATGGTGGAGGGCAAAGGCATTGGGCTGCTCTGTATCAACCAGCCCCAGCTCGGCATGGACACCACTTGCCCTCTCAATGTCGCCCTTGACGCTGATGGCATTCTGAATGGCCCCCTGTGTGACGTGGCTGATGGAGCCATCCTCATGTTTCAGATCGATCCCTCTGGCTGGGGCGTGGCTCCAGGCAGCCTCATCCGGTGGCAACCAGAACCCCTTGATCGGATCCTGCTGGGTTGTTGCGCAGCCAGTGAGAAGCGCCACGAGCAGTATCGGGAGAAGGGCCCGGAATCTGCCCAGCCTGGAGCGCACGCTCATTGGGGGTCGACAGACGGTGGGGTGGGGGCCGTAATGCATGGTCTGGATTCTAACCCAGAACGGTGATGGCGACAGTTCAGGGTAACCTCTCAATAGTCCCATGCACGTCTCCCTGGAAATTAGATAACTGAAAAATTCGATATTGCAGATCACCTTGAAACCGATGAAGATATTCGTCAGTTCCTGCAGGAGTCTGCCGCCATCGGTGACTCATCTGACTTCATTCATGCGTTAAGTATCGCCGCCAGAGCCAAGGGGATGACAGAGGTTGCACGAAGCGCGGGGGTCACCCGTGCCAGTCTTTACAAATCACTGGCCGATGAAGGAAACCCAGGATTCGATACGGTCAATAAGATCGTCCATGCTCTTGGCCGCAACCTGACGATCACAGCCTGAATGATCAGGGGTTCCTTAAAGAGAAGCTGGGGATAGTTTATAGGCAAAGATGGTTGGAGAGTGGGCCAGTCGAAATGGTTGATCGCATATTTCAACCGGTGTAGACTGGTTTATAAATCAGGGCGGAGATCAATAATCATGTTGACGATACAATCAAACGAGGCCAAGACCCATTTTGCTGGACTGCTACGAGAGGTTGAAGAGGGGCAGGAGGTTCTGATCACCAGACACAAAAAGGTGGTCGCAAAAATTATCCCGTACAGTGAGGTGCGCCCTGATTCCAGGGCCGCAGTGGCGGCAGTAAAGGCATTGGCACGACTCAATCTTACTCTGGATGATGTGAATAGCTATCGCAAATCAGGTCGCCGCTGATGTTTGTGCTGGATTGCTCCGTAACATTGGCCTGGTGTCTGCCTGATGAGGAGGATAACTATGCACAACGTGTACTGGATCTGCTGGTTGAGCAGCAGGCAATTGTTCCCCCTCTCTGGCACCTGGAGGTGATGAATGTGCTGCTGATGGCTGAACGCAAGAGACGGATTACCGGCCAGCAGGTCTCCCATATCCTGGAGACACTCACTCCGCTTAACATCATTACGACAAATAGATACCCGCTCATCAGCAACCATGAGCTGCTGCTTTTTTCCCAACAACACCAGGTCACCAGCTACGATGCAGCCTATCTCTATCTTGCACAAAACGAAAATCTATCGCTTGCTACATTGGACAATAAAATGCGCGTGATTGCTACTGAGCTTGGCATTTATTTGGAGCTGTAGCGGGAGACCATTTGAAAAATAAGCATGAAGAACCGCGCACCCACAAAAACACTTTGATTTACAAAGAAAGAAGGACTACCCCCGGTGACAGGGATAATCCTTTTGATTCAGCCTGATACTGGTAATTCCAGGCTGGTCTATATGGTGCCGCCACTCGGAGTCGAACTGAGGACCTACGCATTACAAGTGCGTTGCTCTACCAGCTGAGCTATAGCGGCAAGGTCGGAGGATTTTACAGCGGTGCCATGGGGTTGGCAACTGCTCTCTGAATGGTTTCGCCTCTCATGTCTGGGAGGCATCCTTTGGCACCCAGTCCTGCTGTTCTGATCTACGAATATGAAGAATCTCAACCACCTGATTTACACGATAAAAGATGAGGAATAACCCCTCTGCAACAACAAGGCGGCGCACACCAGGGAACAACTCGTATTCTGGCGCAATATAAGGGTTGTCTTCCAGCAGGGCCGCCTTATGCTCAATCCTATCAACCATTTCACGGGTAAGTGAAGCGCCTCCCTGACTCTGATACCAGTCTGCTATCCGCTCAAGATCTTGCAGTGATCCTGGGCGAAACTCAACTCGCATATTTTTCTTTCAGTACCGAAAACGCTTTTCTGCTATCAATGCCCGGCTCTCTATCCGGTGCATCCGCCTCCGTAACTCGCTCTTTAAGAGTCTCTATCTCATCCGCTTCCATCAGGGCATGTACAATCCATGCCTCATCTCTTGTGGTAAGCATGTCCACAATTCGGGGATCTGAAAATTCTCTCTGAATCTGCATGATAATACCTCTATGTCTGTCTCCTTCGCTTTCAAGTATATACCGATTTTCCATCTATATTCATAACTTGTGCGCCACTACCTACACCAACTCCCCCGTATCCTTATGCTCCATCCCGTTTTGCATGAGCCTCCAGCAGCAGCCCCTCAAGTACCGCATTCTCCACCCTCTGGAAGGGGTAGCGGGCGCCCTGCTCCAGCTCGGCTGCACCCCCTCCAGTCGTGAGCAGGAGCAGCTCTCCATGGTGCTGCAGGATCGAGGTTATTGCCCGCTCCACATTGGCCACGGAGCCATCCACCCCAACCTGCAGCCCCTCACGGGTACTCCTTGCGGGGAGATGCTGCATTGATTTTCCGTGATCATGCTCTAAATGGGCCACTTTTGTCTCGAACTCCTTCCAACTAACGCCAATCCCCGGAAATATCATCCCCCCCAGATGCGCCCCGGAGTGGTCAACGCAGTCGATCGTGACCGCTGTACCGCAGTCGATCAGGCAGAATGGGCGCTGCAGCCTCTGCCATGCGGCGACCATCCCCAGCCAGCGATCCACCCCCAGCTGGTCGGCCCTGCGGTAGCCGTTGGTCAGCGCACCAAAGTGGCTGGCTGAACGTACTGTCTGGAGGGGGAGCCCCCAGAGCTCCGCTGCAATCTGTCGAATCTGCGCCTCGCGCCCCGCCCCGGCACTGTTGGCGAGCCAGATCTGGTCCGGGGCGGGAAGCTGTCCCCAGCGCTGCCGTAATTCGGTATCGATCCGCTGGTTTTCGATCCACTCCATCGAGGTGAGCTGCCCCCCCCTTCCCCAACCCCATTTGAGGCGGCTGTTTCCGGCATCGATCAGCAGGCGCCCGGTCATGAGTGCAGACGCAGCGAGAGGTCGCCACTGAAATAGGGGCGGACCACCCCGCTGTGCTCCAGCTGCAGCGCCCCCGTTCGATCAATGCCCCGCGCTGTTCCGGTGATGGTTTTTCCCTCCAGCTGCAGCACCACCTTGCGATCTTTCACCAGGTCGAGGGGCTCCCACTGCGGCAGCAGTGGCTCCAGCCCCTGCTGCTCAAAACGGTTCAGCAGGGGGATCAGCCGGTTCAGCAGCAGGGCGGCAAGACGGTTGCGGGACGGCGCAGCACCCAGCTGTTGTGAGAGCGAGCTCCAGGGCTGTCCAATGCGCTGCCCCTCCTGCTCCGGGATCTCCACATTGATCCCGATGCCGATCACCACATGGGTGGGCCCCTCCGTCTCTCCCTCCAGGTCAATCAGTACCCCGCCCAGCTTGCCCCCCTGCAGGTGGATGTCGTTGGGCCACTTCAGCTCGACCCCCTCAACCCCCAGCTCCATCAGTGCCTCTGCTGCTGCAATGCCGACCGCGATGGCCAGCCCGCTCAGGGCCATGGGGCCGGATGGGAAACGCCACAGCAGTGAGAGGTAGAGGCTGCCGCCAAATGGGGAGATCCACTCCCTGCCGCGCCGCCCACGGCCTGCAGATTGATGTTCGGCAAGGAGAGCGGTGCCGGGGCGGGCGCCACTGTGGTGCTGGCGCATCAGCTCGCTGTTGGTGGAGTCACAATCCCAGAGTGTCTGAATACCCGCCAGCTGCCCCCCGATGTCGGGGGCGAGCGCCTCTTCGATCCTCTGGCGATCAAGAAAGTGGATGGGGAGTGGGAGTCGATACCCCTGACGCGCCTCAGGGAGGATCGCAACTCCTGCGGCGTGCAGTGACTGGATCTGCTTCCAGACCGCCGCCCTGCTGATCCCCACCACCTCCCCCAGTGCGGTGCCGCTGTGTACTGCACCATCAGAGAGCTGACGCAGCAGCTTCTGCTGGATCGGGGTGATCACTGAGCCGCAGCCATCTCCTGCGCTACCAGATACTCAACCACCCGGAACATCTCCTGAACGCCACCGGCCATCCCGGGGTCGGTCACAAACTTGCCATTCACGACCACTGCGGGAACACCCTTGATCCCCGATCTGCGTGTCATGCGTACTGCCTGCTTGACCCTGGACTGCACACTGAATGAGTTCCATGTCTTGCGGAACTGCTCCGGATTGACCCCATGCTGCTCGAAAAAGAGCTCCAGCGCCAGATCGTCCCTGACCAGACTCTTCTGCCCCTCCAGGTGGACCGCCTCGAACAGTGCCGGATGGATCTTGTCCAGTACACCCAGCAGTGCTGCGGTATAGAATGCCTGGGCTGCCGGGGCCCAACTCTCCCCGAGGATGGCGGGCTGCATCTGGAAGTTTACATTCGCAGGGTTGGAGGCAAGCCAGCGCTGTACAGAGGGCTCAAGGCGGAAACAGTGGGGACAGCCATACCAGAAGTACTCCCGCACCTCGACTGTCCCCGGCTTGACAACCGTACGCAGTGGTTTGCTGATCCGGGTGTACTCCACCCCCTCCATGTAATCCTCGGCTGTGGCCATCAGCGGCATTACGCCCATCGCAACCACCACCATCCATGAGATCCATCGACTCTTCATTGCTCCACCCTCAGTTTTACTGTTGTTATGTATCCGATTAGAGAGAGTGAATAATAACGGGTTCCCGTTCTGCCCACAAAAAAAGGGCCGCAGAATCTGCGGCCCTTTTTCAGAGAGTTCTCTCTCAACAATAGTGGTTACTGAGACTTGGCCACCATGTAGTCCACAACTGCCTTCAGCTCATCATCACTCAGTGCGCTGCCACCGCGTGGGGCCATCACAGGGTTTGTGGCGGAGCCGTTGATCGCTGTTGCATAGAGTGTATCCATCCCCTTGGCGATACGATCCTTCCAGGCGGCCTTGTCACCAACACCCGGGGCACCGAGTGCTGCTGCCATTGCAATGTTGTGGCAGGAGTTACAGCTTGCCATGAACATTCCCTCGCCATCTGCGGAACCAGCTGATGGTGCTGGCGCTGCTGCCGGAGCCGCTGCTGTCTCGGCAGGTGCAGCCTCGGCGGCTGGTGCAGGGGCAGGCGCTGCAGGTGCCTCTGCAACAGGGGCTGGCGCTGGTGCTGCTGCCGCTCCACCCATGGACTGCAGGTAGGCTGTCACCGCCTCAATATCCTTGTCGGTCAGACGCGCCGCAACATCCTGCATCATGCGGTTTGGATCGTTGTAACGGCTGCCGGAGCGGAAGGCTACCAGCTGTGCCGCTGTGTAGGCGCTGAGCTGACCAGTCAGCCCTGGCCACCTTGCCAGATCATTGCCGGCTGCATCCGGGCCGTGACAGGCCATGCAGGCGGTCACACTACGCGCCATGTCTCCACCCTGGTAGAGGCTCTTGCCCTTGGCTACAAGAGCGGCATCCGCGGCCACCGCTTCGGCACCAGCCACTGATGCGTAGTAGGCAGAGAGATTGGCAATATCGGCATCGCTCAGCCCCATTGCCGTTCCACTCATCAGGGCATCCTTGCGGGCACCGGACTTGAAGTCCTGCAGCTGCTTGGCAAGGTAGCCGGCATTCTGTCCCGCCAGCGCAGGCAGTGCCTTCATGGATCCTGGGTTCATCGGGTCGGGGAAGGCAGGGTTGCCCTGGCCAGTCGCTCCGTGACATGCGCCACAGATGGCGGCCTTCGCCTTGCCGGCCTCAACATCACCAGCTGCCATTGCAGTTCCTGTCACCGCAAGCAGTGCAGCTGCAATCCAAGTTTGCGTCCAAACGGCCTTCTTCATCGATTCTTTCCTTCTAATATTTTCAACAGGCACTGCCTGTAGTTACCAAACCCAACACAGAACCAGATCCACCAGAGCCACTGAAAACAGCTGCTCCAGCCACCTGAATATCCGCACAAATCCACACAGAATTCGCAATTATATTCGCAAAAGCACCAACTTCAAACTATTCTCGCCTCTGCCGTCCACTGCGCCACCCCCCTGCGGGTATAATTTCGTCATGAATCTCAATCAGGCCACCTTTACCACCAGCGCCCCAAACCTCTCCCGCTGCCCGCAGGAGAGTGTGGCCGAGGTGGCCTTTGCCGGGCGCTCCAACGCCGGAAAATCGAGTGCACTTAACCGCCTGACCGGGATCAGGGGTCTGGCCAGAACCAGCAAGACCCCGGGGCGCACCCAGCTGATCAACTTCTTTGCCCTGGACCAGGGCCACTATCTGGTGGATCTGCCCGGTTATGGCTACGCCAAGGTGCCACTCAAGGTGCGCCAGCAGTGGGAGCGTGATCTTGCGGAGTATCTGCGGGAGCGCTCTGCCCTGCGCGGGGTGATTGTGCTGATGGATATCCGCCACCCGATGACCGAGAATGATCGCCAGATGGTGGAGTGGAGCCGCTGGACCGGTCTGCCGCTCCATATCCTGCTCACCAAGGCGGACAAGCTGAAGCGGGGGGCAGCAATGAATGTGCTGCACAAGGTTCGCAAACAGCTCTCCGAGGAGTTCCCCGGGGCGACTGCGCAGATCTTTTCGGCAACCAAGGGGGTCGGGGTTGATGAGGCCCGCAGCACCATTTCGGGGTGGCTGGAGTCGGAGCCTGTGGAAGGGGCGGTGTCAGAGAGTATAGAGCAGTAATCAGCGATAGAGGGACTGGCGATGTCCGATCTTGATGACCTCAATGCAGAGCTGGCCACCATTCACAGAATAGATTACACGGTAGTCGCCGCTACGAATACGCCATAGCTGCTCAGCGCCTTGTAACTTTTTGCTACCAGCAGGGTGGGGATTGTTGGCGAGTGATTCAACCGCCTTGATGATTCATGGAATCATTTGACGGTCGATGCGCTTCAGCTCTTTTTTTGCTGAGGACTTCCAGTGGATGCTAGTATGAGGCCATCCTGCCTCAGATTTTCAAGCAGCTCCTCATGAGTGATGGTTGGCTCTTCCCGTCTTTCAGCAACCGCAGCAAGATCCTCAATATCCTCCATCAGGGATTCATATTCTGACATCGGCAGAATGACAGCACTCTTCTGGCCACTCTCATCCAGTACGAATTGAGGATGCAGGTTTGAATGAGTCATCTGGAGCTCCTATCTCTTTCCTGAGTGCGGCATATACTAATTCAGACTGTAGTGTATTGAATACAGGAAGACAAATTCTTTTCGTTTTTGAAGAGAGGGCCGGGGCAGTATCTGCCTGTAATCAGAAGAAAAAAGCCCCGCCCGGGAAGGGAGGAAGACCGGACGGGGCACCGCTTGATCACGACCCTGCGCCTGTGGCCCAAACCCCATTATTGATCGTTGGGAAGGGAGGCCGGACGCCATGATTGTGGCAGTTATATCGTGTGACAGCGGCTCTGGAGAGAAGTTCAACGATTAATTCTAATGGGCATCATCCCAGTTGTCCCCACTGCCGACATCCACAATCAGTGGGACATCGAGCTGGGCGGCCGACTCCATCTTCTCACGCACCAGTGCAACCAGTGGATCGAGGCGGTCCTCCCTGACCTCAAATACCAGTTCATCATGCACCTGCATGATCATCATTGCCCCATAGTCACCCTCGAGCAGGGCCCGGTCCACGGCAATCATTGCACGCTTGATGATGTCTGCTGCGGTCCCCTGCATTGGGGCATTGATTGCAGTTCGCTCCGCGTACTGGCGCCGCTGCCCGTTTCTTGAGTTGATCTCGGGCAGGTAGAGCCTGCGCCCAAACAGGGTCTCCACATACCCCTGCTCCCGCGCCTGCTGCTGGGTCCGCTCCATGTACTGCTTCACCCCGGGATAGCGCTCAAAATAGAGCTCCACATAGTGCTGTGCCGCGCCGCGGCTGATTCCCAGCTGTTTGGCCAACCCAAATGCGGACATTCCGTAGATCAGCCCGAAGTTGATCGCCTTGGCGCTGCGCCGCTGCTCACTGGTTACCTGCTCCGGGTCGACCGCAAACACCTCGGCCGCAGTGGCACGGTGGATGTCCTGCCCCTGATGGAAGGCCTCAAGCAGACTCTGGTCTGCCGAGAGGTGGGCCATGATCCGCAGCTCGATCTGCGAGTAGTCTGCCGCCACCAGGCGGTTTCCCTCCCCTGCGATGAAGGCCCTGCGGATGCGCCGCCCCTCCGCTGTCCGGATCGGGATGTTCTGCAGGTTTGGATCAGATGAGGAGAGTCGCCCCGTTACTGCAACCGCCTGGTGGTAGGAGGTGTGGATTCGTCCGCTCTGCGGATTGATCTGCTCCGGCAGGCGGTCGGTATAGGTCGACTTGAGCTTGCTCATGCTGCGGTACTGCAGAATCAGCTGTGGCAGCCGGTAGTCCTGCGCCAGCTCCTGAAGCACCCCCTCTGCAGTGGAGGGCTGCCCCTTGGGTGTCTTTTTCAGAACCGGGAGCCCCTTATCCTCGTAGAGGATCGCCTGGATCTGCTTGGGCGAGGAGAGGTTGAACTCGCTGCCCGCCTCCTCGAAGGCCTCCCTCTCGATCTTCTCAATATGTGCTGCCAGCTCTGTACTCTGCTGCTGCAGCATCCCGGTATCAACGGCAACCCCGTTACGCTCCATGCGGGCAAGCACCTCCAGCAGGGGCATCTCGATCTCGCGAAACAGCTGCTCCCGCTCCGGGACCTCCTGCAGTTTGGGCCAGAGGGCCTGATGCAGCCTCAGGGTGACCTCGGCATCCTCCCCCGCATAGGGGGCCGCCTGGTCAATCGGGACCTGGTCAAAGCGGAGCTGTTTTTTCCCCTTGCCGGCAACCTCCTCATAGCTGATGGTTTTCTGCCCCAGGTACTTGAGCGCCAGTGAGTCCATGTCGTGTCGTGTTGCGCTGCTGTCGATCACGTAGGATTCCAGCATGGTGTCGAAGGCAATGCCCTGTAGCGCAATCCCGTGGTTGGCAAGGATCGTGGCATCATATTTCAGGTTCTGCCCCACCTTGAGATGCTGTGGATCCTCCAGCAGTGGGCGCAACTGCTCCAGGGCCCAGCCCTGATCAAGCTGTGGTGGCGCCTCCAGATCCTGGTGGGCCAGCGGCAGATAGGCGGCACTACCCGCCTCCAGCGCAACGGAGATCCCCACCAGCTCCGCCTCCATCGCGCGCAGGCTGGTAGTCTCGGTATCGATGGCAAAGAGCTCCGCCTGCTGCAGTCGCTGCAGCCAGCCCTGCAGCTGCTGCTCGGTGTGGATGGTCTCAACCTGCAGCGGCTCCCCCTTCTGCTGCTGTTGCGTCTCATCCTCCAGCAGCTCAGAGAGCCAGCGGTTGAAGCCCAACTCCCGATAGAGCGTTGTCAGGGTGTCGGGGTCGGCATCCCGAAACTGAAGGTCCGGCAGCCCGACCCCCAGATCGAGGTCACAGCGAATGGTGACCAGCTCCTGCGAGAGCGGGAGCTGATCCAGCACGGAACGGAGGTTCTCCCCGACCTTGCCCCCCACCTCCCCGGAGTGGGCGATGATCTCCTCCAGGGAGCCAAATTGCGCCAGCCACTTGGCCGCCGTCTTCTCCCCCACCCTGGGGACACCCGGTACGTTGTCCGAGCTGTCTCCCACCAGTGCGAGAAAGTCGATGATCTGCTCCGGACGCACCCCAAACTTCTCCACCACCCCGGCCGGATCCATGGTGATTCCGGTCATGGTATTGATCAGCGTCACCTCCGGCCCCACCAGCTGGGCCATATCCTTGTCCCCGGTTGAGATCAGTACCGGGGTGCTCTCGGACTCTGCCCGACGGGTCAGCGTTCCGATCACGTCATCCGCCTCCACCCCCTGGTGTATCACCATCGGGATTCCCATCGCCTCGATCACGGCATGCAGGGGTTCAATCTGGCTGCGCAGTTCATCCGGCATCGGGGGGCGGTTGGCCTTGTACTGCGGATAGAGCTCATTGCGAAAGCTCTTCCCCTTGGCGTCGAAGACCATCACCAGCTGTCTGGGCTGGTACTCTCGCAGCAGGCTCCTGAGCATGTTGACCACACCATAGACCGCACCCGTCGGCTGCCCCTGCGGGCTGGTCAGTGACGGCATCGCATGGAAGGCCCTGAAGAGGTAGGAGGAGCCATCCACCAGAATCAGCGGGTGGCCCCCGGCAGCACTGGATTGAGCGGGTTGTGGGGTCTGGTCCATCGGTATGAAAACGGGAAGTCTGAACTGTTTTGTCGTATCATGATACCGAGTAACGGTTCGGTTTGCCCAACATTCGAGGAACAATGATGGTTCGACTACTATTCAGCCTGCTTCTGCTGCTCTCTCTCCAGATCAGCCAGGGCGAACCCGTTCCTGCCCCGTTGCCACCACCACTGAAACCGCTCGCCCCCCCACCGCTCCCCGAGAGGGGTGCAAACCTGGAGCAGGAGCTGGAGAAGATGCCCGAGCCCGAGGTGAGAATCATCAAGAGACCTCACCACGTGGCCGAGGAGTACCGGATCAATGGCTACCTCTATCTGGTCAAGATCACCCCCAGAAGCGGCCCTCCCTACTATCTGAGCGACATGGATGGGGATGGCTATCTGGAGTCCCGGCATGATGACCTCAGTCCGGACTTCAGGATCCCGCGCTGGGTACTCTTCCGCTGGTAGCGGCTGTCACCGATGTCTGTCTATACCACCATCTCACGGGATGAGCTTGTCGAATTTCTTGGGCAGTATGATGCCGGAGAGCTGGTCTCCTACGAGGGAATCTCGGCCGGGATTGAGAACACCAACTACTTTGTAACCACCAGCGGGGGCGAGTTTGTCCTCACCATCTTTGAGCAGCTGGAGTGGGATGAGCTCCCCTATTTTCTCGAGATCATGGCCTTTCTGGCAGAGCATGATGTCCCCAGCGCACACCCGATCGCCGACAGGGGGGGAGAGTACCTGCGCAGACTCAAGGGCAAGCCGGCAGCACTGGTTCAGCGGCTCCGTGGCCGCGGTGTTGACTACCCTGATGAGGCGCACTGTGCAGAGCTGGGGGGTGCCCTGGGGCGGATGCACGCGATGGCCCACAACTTTGATGGATATCGTGAGAATCCGCGCGGCATTGCATGGTGCAGAGAGAGCTTTGCAACCGTGGGCGAAAGGCTGAGCCGGGAGGAGCAGCAGTTTCTTGAGGAGGAGCTCCGCTTTCAGTCTGAATCCCATCGAGATGAGCTGCCGCAGGGGGTGATCCACGCCGATCTGTTTCGTGACAACGCCCTCTTTGTTGACACCCACCTGACCGGGGTGATCGACTTCTACTACGCATGCAATGACGCACTGCTCTATGACATCGCGGTCACCGTCAATGACTGGTGTACCGAGGGTGACGGGGCGATTGACCGGCAGCGCTACCGGGCCTTCCTGGACCACTACCAGCAGCAGCGACCGGTTACCGACCGGGAACGCGAGGCGTGGCCCGCAATGCTGCGTGCGGCCGCACTGCGCTTCTGGCTCTCCCGTCTGCTGGACATGCACTTCCCCCGCCCCGGCGAGATGACCCACATCAAGGATCCCGAGGTCTTTCGCCGTATCCTCCAGTGGCACCGGGAGAACCGGCTCCCGCTCTGAGTGCCTGTGGATAACTCTGTGAATAGAGCACACCCCCTCTCCACCACTGCCAAAGAGTCCCAGACGCCCCACTCCCCCCCTGAAATCGGGGTTTTCAATATAATCTTTGGATAACAGCATGTTACATCTTATTCTGCTTTTCTAATAGATGCGGAAATGATGAGCCCATTAATTTTATCTTGTCTGCTCTCTTCCACAACGGTGTGAATTGTTTTTCCAACAATGAATGAGTTACTGAGGGAAATTACCAGCCAACTTGCACAACATCTCGGAACCGGGCTGGAGTATCGCTCCCACCAACCCCTGTTTGGTGGAGACATCAACCAGGCCTTTCTGCTGCATACGGTCTCCGGCACCCCCCTCTTTATCAAGATCAACAAGGCGAGCCGGCTGGAGATGTTCGAGGCCGAATCGGAGGCGCTGGAGGAGATCATCCGCAGCAATACACTGCGTGCACCCGCCCCGATCCTTGCCGCGACCGCCCAGGGGCGGGCCTTCCTGGCAATGGAGTTCATCGAGATAGGGGGGGGCAGCGCAAAATCGGAGGAGGCGCTGGGGCATGGACTGGCCGCCATGCACCAGACCAGAGCCCCCCTCTTTGGCTGGCAGCGGGACAACACCATCGGCTCAACCCGACAGATCAACCGGCAGGAGCACTCCTGGGCCACCTTCTGGCGGGAGCAGCGTCTCGCCCCCCAGCTCCGCTGGGCCGCAGAAAGGGGGGGCTCCAGCGCCCTGTTGCAGAAGGGGGAACGGCTGCTGGAGGAGGTTGAGCAGCTGCTCGGAGAGCGGGAGACCATCCCCTCACTGCTCCATGGGGATCTCTGGGGGGGGAACTGGTCAAGCGCAGAGAACGGAGAGCCCGTCATCTATGACCCGGCACTCTACCATGGGGACCGGGAGGCCGATCTGGCAATGACCGAGCTGTTTGGTGGCTTCTCCAGCCACTTCTATGACGCCTACAACGAGAGCTGGCCCCTGGACCCCGGATACGGGCAGCGCAAGGGGCTCTACAACCTCTACCACATCCTCAACCATTTCAACCTGTTTGGAGGCGGTTATGGGCGCCAGGCAGAGCGGATGATCGACAGAGTGCTCTCCCGGTAGTGTGCAGCCGTTGGGGAGGGCTCCCCCCATCGATCCATAGATTCCTTATCTGCCCATTGAAAACCTCAACTGGCCATGAGCCCCTTACTAATCTGATAATTAGCAGACTCTTGTGCGGAATGACCTCGCAAGAACCTGTTTTTTATTTGTGGATTGCCCGGCACACTCATTTGACGCTGTTGCAGGCAGTTCCCGATTGACAAGGAGTCAAACGAAATGCGCATTATTCTTCTCGGTGGCCCTGGTGCCGGCAAAGGTACACAGGCCAACTACATCAAGGAAAAATACAATATCCCTCAGATCTCTACCGGCGACATGCTGCGTGCACACGTTAAGGCGGGCACCGAGCTGGGCGTTGCTGCCAAGAAGATCATGGATGAGGGCGGCCTGGTCTCTGATGATATCATCATGGGCATGGTCAAGGAGCGTATCACTGAGGATGACTGTGCAAACGGTTACCTGTTTGATGGCTTCCCGCGTACCATCCCTCAGGCAGAGGCGCTGAAGGAGGCCGGTGTACCCATCGACGCAGTGGTTGAGATCGACGTGCCTGATGAGGAGATCATCAAGCGCATGTCTGGTCGCCGCGTCCACCTTGCATCGGGCCGTACCTACCACATTGTTTTCAATGCCCCCAAGGTAGAGGGAAAAGACGATGTAACCGGTGAGGATCTGATCCAGCGTGAGGACGATCAGGAGGAGACCGTAAAGGCACGCCTCAAGATCTACCATGACCAGACCGAGCCACTGATCAGCTTCTACAGCAATGAGGATTGCAACTACGTCAAGGTCAACGGTGTCGGCAGTGTCGATGAGATCAAGAACCAGATCTTTGATGGACTGGGCGGATAGTATTCCTCCAGATCAAGAGAGAAAAAGCCGCTCATTGAGCGGCTTTTTTTGTTCCGACATTTAATGATCATTTAAAAGTCTTGGCACTCCTGGGCTGCGGCCGTCTGTGGACACGGAAGTCCACAGCCGAGCGTCACAAGGATGTGCCTGAGCGCGCCGCAGACAGGAGCTGGCAAGACTTTAATATTGATACTGGGAGAGCAGCACTACTGATGATACTGGGCACTCAGCTCATGGACAGCCTCCACAAAGACCCCGGCATTCTCCGGCTCTACATGCTGATGGATCCCATGCCCCAGGTTGAAGACATGGCCCGACCCACTGCCGTAACGCTCAAGAATTGTCGCCACCTCCTGGCGAATGCGCTCCGGCGTTCCATAGAGTACCGCCGGATCCATGTTGCCCTGCAGTGCGACCCTGTCGCCCACCCGGGCACGGGCATCGCCGATATCCACTGTCCAGTCGAGACCCAGCGCATCACAGCCACTATCTGCCATCGACTCCAGCCAGAGCCCACCCCCCTTGGTGAAGAGGATCACCGGAACCTTGCGCCCCTCACTCTCGCGATTCAGTCCATCCACAATCTGCTGCATGTAACGCAGTGAGAACTCGCGATAGGCGTCGTGGGAGAGCGCTCCGCCCCAGCTGTCAAAGACCATCACCGCCTGGGCACCGGCAGCAATCTGTGCATTGAGATAGGCGGTTACCGAGCGTGCAGTCACATCCAGAATCCTGTGCAGTGAGGCCGGATCGGAGTACATCATCCCCTTGGTGGTGGCGTACTCCTTGCTCGATTTCCCCTCCACCATGTAGGTGGCGAGGGTCCAGGGGCTGCCGGCAAAACCGATCAGCGGCACCCGCCCATCCAGCTCCCTGCGAATGGTACGGACCGCATCCATCACATACTTGAGCTCCCCCTCCGGGTCGGGGACAAAGAGCTTGTCGATATCGGCAGCAGTGCGCACCGGGCGCTCGAAGTTGGGCCCCTCCCCCTCGGCGAAGTAGAGCCCCAGCCCCATTGCATCGGGTACAGTCAGAATGTCGGAGAAGAGGATCGCGGCATCCAGCGGGTAACGCTCCAGCGGCTGGATCGTCACCTCGCAGGCGAGCTCCGGATTCTTGCAGAGATCCATAAAGCTGCCGGCCTCGGCACGGGTTGCCTTGTACTCTGGCAGATAGCGGCCTGCCTGACGCATCATCCAGACCGGGGTCACATCCACCGGCTCCTTCATCAGTGCACGCAGGAATCGGTCATTCTTCAGTTCAGCCATGGGTCCTCCCTGTTGTTCTCTTTCTCGTCCATGAAACAGCGCGTCATTCTACTCTACTTTTGAGCCGGAATCCTAAAGGAACCGGAACCATAATCCAGACAACAAAAAAGGGCGCCCCAAAGAGGCGCCCTTTTTCTGTTATCTGATCCGGCAGCGGAGTTACATATCCCCGTACTTCTGGCGGAACTTGTCCACACGTCCGGCTGTATCCACAATCTTCTGCTTTCCGGTGAAGAAGGGGTGGCACTGAGAGCAGACATCGATATGGAGCTTCTCATCAGACATGGTTGACTTTGTTGTAAATTCGAACCCGCAACTGCAGGTTACATCTACATCACTATACTCTGGGTGAATTCCGCTTTTCATGACTTCTCTCGGTATCTCTTTAATAAAACTTCTTGTTGGGCAGCTAACCCAATTTCAGGACGCGCAATTATACTCAAAATTGCGTCTCTGACAAGCTGGAGAGGCTGAAAAATGGTGTTTTTCCAGTCTGCAGGCCGTTTTTGGCCCCTTAGCGCTTCATCGCATCAAAAAAGTCGGCATTGCTCTTGGTGGCACGCAGCCGCTCCAGCACAAACTCCATCGCCGCCAGCTCATCCATTGGATGCAGCACCTTGCGCAGCAGCCAGATCTTCTGCATCTCGTCCGGATCGGTCAGCAGCTCCTCACGACGGGTTCCGGAGCGGTTGATGTTGATCGCAGGGAAGACCCGTTTCTCGGCAATACGGCGATCGAGGTGGAGCTCCATGTTGCCGGTTCCCTTGAACTCCTCGTAGATCACATCATCCATTCTGGATCCGGTCTCGACCAGTGCCGTTGCAATAATGGTGAGGCTTCCGCCCTCCTCAACGTTTCGCGCGGCACCGAAAAAGCGCTTGGGCCGGTGCAGTGCATTGGCATCGACACCACCGGTCAGCACCTTGCCTGAGGAGGGGGCCACGGTATTGTAGGCACGGGCCAGACGGGTGATGGAGTCGAGCAGGATCACCACATCCTTCTTGTGCTCAACCATCCGCTTGGCCTTCTCGATCACCATCTCCGCCACCTGCACATGGCGGGTCGCAGGCTCATCAAAGGTGCTTGAGACCACCTCGCCCTTCACCGAGCGCTGCATCTCTGTCACCTCCTCCGGGCGCTCGTCAATCAACAGTACGATCAGTTGCACCTCGGGGTGGTTGTGCTCAATTGCCTTGGCGATATTCTGGATAATGACCGTCTTTCCCGCCTTGGGGGGGGAGACAATCAGTCCACGCTGTCCCTTGCCGATGGGGGATGCAAGGTCGATCAGACGTGCTGTAAGGTCCTCGGTACTGCCGTTGCCGCGCTCCATGGTGAGTCGGTCATTGGCGTGGAGTGGCGTGAGGTTCTCAAACAGGATCTTGTTCTTCCCCTTCTCCGGGGGTTCGCCGTTGATGCTATCAACCTTGTAGAGTGCAAAGTAGCGCTCCCCCTTCTTGGGTGGGCGCACTGTGCCGGTGACGGTGTCCCCGGTGCGCATGCCGAAGCGGCGAATCTGGTTTGGAGAGACATAGACATCATCCGGACCCGCAAGGTAGGAGCCATCACTGGACCGCAGGAATCCGAAACCATCCTGCAGCACCTCGAGCACCCCACCCGCATCGATACTGTCCCCGCGCTTTGCCAGCCCCTTGAGGATGGTGAAGATCAGATCCTGCTTTCTCTGGCGATTCTGGAGATTGATCTCGTTTGTCTGCGCAATTTCGTGAAGCTCTGGAACGCTCTTGAGCTTGAGTTCTGCTAGATTCATTATGGTTTGGTTGCCTCTGTCGGGAGTCGTCTGGATAGGAAATTAACTGTTACTGACTACCCCAGGGAATTTTCAGAAATGAAACGGGGCAGTCGGGACTGCTGGGTTGAAAAGGGTGCACCCCGAAAAGTCCGGGGTGCAGTAAAAATGGTTTTAGAGGTTCTCCTCGAGAAATGCCGAGAGCTGTGACTTGTTGACAGCCCCCACCTTGGTGGCCTCAACCGCACCGCCCTTGTAGAGCATCAGTGTCGGGATTCCACGGATTCCAAATTTTGGCGGGGTATTCGGGTTCTCATCGATATTGAGCTTGGCCACCTTGACCCTTCCGGCATACTCACCTGCGATCTCTTCCAGCACAGGGCCAATCATCTTGCAGGGGCCACACCACTCTGCCCAGAAGTCCACCAGTACCGGCAACTCTGCCGCCAGCACCTCATCATCAAAGCTACTGTCAGTAATGTAGACGATATCGTCACTCATCGTTTGTCTGCTCCTTAGGGGAAATATTTTGGACCCGGCACCGTCATGGTGTGGTCGCTTGCCTGCTGGCTGGATCGAGCCCCGCTTCCGCTGCTCCTCAACCAGATTGCGTCATCAATTTTTTCCTATTTCAGCCTAATCATCCACACAATGCAAGCCTTTATTTACACATAATTGTAGGTTCTCTGCTATTCTCCGCCTCCATGAATGGACAGACAGACAATGATAGCGAGAGAAAATCACACCTCTCCGACACCCTCTTCTCCTCACTGAAGCTCTCCCCCGAGCTTGCCCGTGGGGTAGAAGAGGCAGGATTCGAATACTGCACCCCGATCCAGGCAGGGACCCTGCCGCTGGCGCTGGAGGGGAGGGATATTGCGGGACAGGCGCAGACCGGTACAGGAAAGACGGCCGCCTTTCTGCTGGCGATCATGGACCACCTGCTGAGAAAGCACCCCCCGCACTGGAAGAAGGTGAATCAGCCCCGCGCCATGATCCTGGCCCCCACTCGCGAGCTGGCCATCCAGATCCACAACGATGCCCAGCAGCTGGGCAAGTTTACAGAGCTGAAGATGGGGCTGGCCTATGGTGGAACCGGGTATGAGTCACAGCGCAAGGTGATCGAGGATGGAATTGACATCCTGATTGGAACGCCGGGACGCATCATCGACTACTTCAAGCAGCATGTGTTTGATCTCAAGGCGGCCGAGATTGTGGTGATGGACGAGGCGGACCGGATGTTTGACCTCGGCTTTATCAAGGATATCCGCTTCCTGTTGCGGCGTGCCCCGAAGCCGGAGAAGCGTCAGAGCATGCTCTTCTCGGCCACCCTCTCGTTCCGTGTCATGGAGCTCGCCTATGACCACATGAACAGCCCCGAGCAGGTGAAGATCGAGCCCGAGCAGGTGACCGCATCCAAGGTCAACGAGGTGGTCTACTACCCGGCCAATGATGAGAAGATCCCACTGCTGATTGGGCTGATGAAGGATATGGCACCACACCGCAGCATCGTCTTCGTCAACACCAAGTATGAGGCCGACAAGGTCTGGAGCTTCCTGGAGGGGAACAGCTTTCCCTCCGCTGTTCTCTCGGGCGATGTGCCGCAGAAAAAGCGTCAGCAACTGCTGGAGCAGTTTCAGAAGGGTGAGGTTCCGGTCCTGGTGGCCACCGATGTTGCCGCACGTGGCCTCCATATTCCCGAGGTGAGCCACGTCTTCAACTACGACCTGCCGCAGGATCGCGAGGACTACGTCCACCGCATTGGCCGTACCGCACGTGCCGGTGCCAGCGGGGATGCGATCAGCTTTGCCTGCGAGAAGTACTCCTTTTCACTGCCGGAGATTGAGGAGTATATCGACCACAAGATTCCGGTCGGCAGCATCAGCGGCACCATGCTGGCGAAGCTGGAGCCACCGGTCAAGCGCCCCTCCCGCAACCGGGGTGGTGGCCGCCCCGGGAATCGTCCTCCCGGCAAGGGGCGCCGTGGCAGACCCCACTCCGGGCACCGCAACGGGCAGCGCGGAAGGGGGAGGCCCAGAGGCTCCTCCGGGCCGTCAGGAAAGTGACGGGACCGGCAGCAGCTCCCTGAAGTGGTGAATGGCACTGAAATCCTCCACATCCCTTGGAGGATTTTTTGTATCGGGCCGGTGCACCGCAAGCAGATGGCGAATCCCATAGTGCTGGGCCGAGCGCAACACATTGAGGCTGTCATCCACCAACAGGGTCTGCTCCGGATCGAAGGGCTCCGCCTCCTGTAGCCGCTCCCAGAACAGCGGCTGCTCCTTGGGCAGTCCAAAGTCGTGGGCGCAGAGGGTGGCATCCAGATAGGGGCCGAGCTCTGTCTTGCGCATCTTCAGGTCGAGACTCTTGCCGTGGGCATTGGTCACCAGTACCGCACGCCGCCCGGAGCCACGCACCGCACCGAGAAAGTCCCGCACATGGGGGTGCTCTGCAATCAGGTGGTGCACCTCCCCCTTGAGCGCCACAATATCGAGATCCAGCTCACGGCTCCAGTGGTCCACGCAGTACCACTCGATGGTCCCCTCGACCGCCTTGTAGCGCCGAAACAGCTCCTGCCTGGCATCCTCCAGCCCCATCCGGTTCTTCTCCGAATAGCGCAGTGGAACATGCTCAAGCCAGAAATAGTTATCAAAATGGAGATCCAGCAGGGTCCCATCCATATCCAGCAAAACGGTTTTGATTTGTGACCAGTTGACCATAGTGGAGTAGGATACCCTTTATGGCAGAAAATCGAACCCCCCCGGAGATCCTGAAGACCGAGGTCTGTGCACAGAGTCGACTGTTTACAGTCGAGACCGTTGACCTGCGCTTCTCCAACGGCGTTGAGGCGCAGTGGGAGCGGCTCAAGGGGTCGTCACGGGGCGCCGTACTGATTGTCCCGATGGTGGATGAGGATACCTTTCTGCTGATCCGTGAATTTGCTGCCGGGGTCGAGCGTTACGAGCTGGCCCTCCCCAAGGGGAAGATTGACCCCGGTGAGTCGATCCTGGAGGCGGCCAACCGCGAGATGATGGAGGAGGTTGGCCACGGTGCCAACGAGCTGACCCACCTTGACTCGCTCACCATCGCCCCGGGCTATCTCAGCCACACCACCCATATCGTGGTGGGGCGGGATCTCTACGAGAAGCAGCTCCCCGGCGACGAACCGGAGGAGATTGAGGTGGTCCCCTGGAGGCTGAGTGAGCTGGACAGGCTGCTGCGTCACGAGGAGATGACCGAGGCACGCACCATTGCCGCCCTCTTCATGGTGCGGGAGATGCAGCGCTAGTGGAGCCGCTCGATCTGCAGCCGTTGATTGGTCCGGTCTCGGCGCTGGCACGCGATGCAGGCCAGGCGATTCTGGAGATCTACGAGGCCGGCTTTACCATTACCGACAAGGCCGACCAGACCCCGTTGACCGATGCCGATCTGGCCGCCCATCGGGCCATCACCGAGGGGCTCTCTGCACTGACCCCGGAGATCCCCATCCTCTCGGAGGAGTCGGACTCCATCCCCTTTGAGGAGAGGCGGCAGTGGCAGCGCTACTGGCTGATCGATCCGCTCGATGGCACCCGCGAGTTCATCAAGCGCAATGGCGAATTCACCGTCAACATTGCACTGATCGAGGCGCAGAAACCCATCCTCGGCGTCATTCAGGTACCGGTCAACGGCATCCTCTACTACGCCTGGCGCAATGGAGGGGCGTGGAAACAGATGCCGGACGACCCCCCCGGGCAGATCCATGCACGTCACCCCTCTGATGAGCAGCTGGTGGTTGCAGGCAGCCGATCCCACAGCAATGAGGTGATTACCCGGTTTCTGGAGAAGATCGGCTCACACCGCATCTTCCCGATGGGCAGCTCGCTCAAGTCCTGTCTGGTCGCTGAGGGGAAGGCGGACCTCTATCCACGCCTGGGCCCCACATCCGAATGGGACACCGCCGCCGCACAGTGCATTGTTGAGGAGGCGGGGGGCAGTATCACCGATACCGCAATGAAAGCGCTACGCTACAACACCAAGGCGTCGCTGCTGAATCCGCACTTTTTTGTCTTTGGAAAGGGGGATCATGACTGGTCCCAGTATCTCTGACCCCTGCCAGGGGAAACGAGCACCTTGCTTTTGATCGCTATCGGCGCAATCTATTTTGTACAGACGTTTTCAGAACTTCCCTCGGCTTGAGGAATGGGGCAGCAGTCATCCCCATAGACTGACATCACCTCTTTCAGCTCCTCCAGCATGGATCGACACTCATCAGCCGAGAGGGTTTTGCAGGGGTGGACATCCTCACCCGCCTCCAGCTTACGGATGATCTCCCGTGTCCTCTCGCATCCCATCTGGCCTACGACTTCCAGTGCGCGATCAATTTTTTTCTGGTCCATGGCTGCTCTATCTACCTACGCACCTCCGCAGAGAGGCGCGGGTCGTGAGAATATTGATGAATGATTATACTATGGATGCAATAAAAAAACCTGCTGGATTGACCAACAGGTTTTATAAGGTGGTGGCCTAGGAGCCTGTCCGAGAATAGAAGCCGTAGCGAAAATCACAAAAAGGTTATAAGGTGAGCTTATTGAGCGAGGCGAATAGCACCGCTATTCAACGAGTTCAATAAGCTCAGATTATGATCTTTATGGGATTTGCAGTAGGTTCTCTATTCTCGGACAGGCTCCTAGGCTGCTACCGGGTGAATATCGCTGTAATCTTTCTTGCTGGCCGCAACATCCAAATCGTATCGTGACTGCAGATTCATCCAGAACTGCGCTGCAGTCCCAAAGAAGCGGCCCAGTCGAATGGCGGTATCTGCACTAATGGCACGCTTGCAATTCACAATCTCACTGATACGAATGGCGGGCACATGCGTCTCCTTCGCAAGGCGGTACTGGGTAACTCCAGCACCATCCATATAGTCACGCAGATGGAGGCCGGGATGGATGGGGGCAGCAACCTCCTCTGCTGCAATATCAGAAAAATCGTCACTGTTTAGATCTTCTCTCTTAATCATGAGGTCTCTCCTAATGGTAATCCACAAATTGCACCTTGTACGCATGGCCATCAACCCACTTAAAACAGATTCGCCACTGCCTGTTTACTCTCAAACAGTGCAGGTGCTTCATATTGCCCGTCTTGCGTTCCAGCCGGTTGCTGGGAGGGTTGCGTAAATCATTCAGCCTGGTGGCAGCATCTATCTGTTGCAGCTTCAGCCGCGCCCTCTGCTGTAGATTCTTGTCCATCTTCTTCAGGATGACCCCAGCGAAGATGGCAGCAGTCGGCCTGTCTGAAAATTCCTTAATCACAGCTGAACATTAACGCACTGCAGTATTAATGTCAAACAATACTGTTTATATGGTACAGCAACCACAAGGCAGGGTGGCTACGAAACTGCAATAAGAAAAGGGGTTACGTCAGCTATAACGTAACCCCTTGTTTTGTATGGTGGCCAGAGGTGGAATCGAACCACCGACACGAGGATTTTCAATCCTCTGCTCTACCAACTGAGCTATCTGGCCAGTATATCTCCTGCCGCTGAGTGGACAGGGTGCGTATTGAATCGCATCACAGGGCTCTGGTCAAGCAGTTGGCACATATCCCTCCGGTTTTTCTCCCCCCTCCCCAAAAAAGAAGGCCTCCATCTGCTCCTCAAGGAATTTCCTCGATTTCGGGTCAATCATATTGAGTCGATACTCATTGATCAGCATCGTCTGCTGCTGCATCCACTGCTGCCACCCCTCGGCCGAGACATTCTCAAAGATCCTCTGCCCCAACTCACCGGGATAGGGTGGGCGCTCCAGCCCCTCTGCCTCACGCCCCAACCTCACACACTGAACCATTTTCGCCATTCTCTTTTCCTTCTGTTGAGCTCATCCGTTGAATCAATCGCCCCACCGGGGCGGCCACACCCCTCTCCTGCAGCTGGGCAAGTGTAACCCATTCCGCCCCCTCCATTGTGACTGCCACCCCACTCTCCAGCTCAAGATGGAGCGGGGTAATCTCCAGCCTGAAATGGGTAAAGGTGTGGCTGACCGCAGGCCAGCAGTGTGGGCTGCCCAATCTCCTGCCCAGATGTGTGCTGCTCCACTCCCCCCACTGCCCGGGTGACTCCAGCTCCGGAAAGCTCCAGAGCCCACCCCAGACCCCCTCCTCCGGCCGGCGCTGCAGCAGCACCTCTCCCTGCCGGTTCTGCACCATTGCCATGCAGACCGCCCGCTGTGGCAGCCTCTTTCCTGGACGGGGACTGGGCAGCTCCTCCACCCGCCCGCTCTCCCGCGCCACACAGTCGGAGGCGACGGGGCAGGCGGGGCAGTCCGGACTCTTCCGCCTGCAGAGAAGTGCCCCCATATCCATAATGGCCTGCGTGTAGGCGCCACAATCCACCATTGGCATATTCTGCTCCGCAAGCTGCCACAACCTGCGCCCAACTGCCCCACTGCCCGGCCACCCCTCAACCCCATGGAAACGGCTCAGGAGGCGCTTCACATTGCCATCCAGGATCGGCTCTGGCAGATCAAAGGCGAGCGCAAGAATTGCTGCCGCCGTAGAGCGCCCGATCCCCGGCAGCGCCTCCAGCTCACCCCGACTTCGGGGGAGCTCACCACCATGATGCTCACAGATCAGCGCCGCAGCACGGTGCAGATTGCGTGCACGGGAGTAGTAGCCGAGCCCTGACCAGAGGGCCAGTACCCGGTCCTGGGTTGCTGCCGAAAGGGCAAAAACATCCGGGAAACTGCCGATAAAATCATGGAAATAGGGGACAACTGTCTCTACCCGCGTCTGTTGCAGCATCACCTCGGAGACCCAGATACGGTAGGGGTCGCGCCCCTCCTGCCAGGGGAGGCTGTTGCGCCCATTGACAGCAGACCAGCGCACTACTCTTGTTGAAAAGGGGGCATCCATCGAAACAGAAGTATACCTCCTCAGCCAGAAAAATTACTTGACTAAAATGGTTGTGTATTCAGATAAGATCGGTTATCATTCCCGCAGTTCGTTGGACATAGATATCAACTGCTCACCTCCCGAGCTGCGGTATCCACACCTCTCCAGCCCTTTGGGTGCGTTTCGAAGCCGTGCCTCAGGGGACAACAGAGAGACAACCTGGCACTGACCCTCCCATATCAACGCCAGGAGACGAACGATTTCCAGCCCCCTCAACTGAGGGGGCTTTTTTTTGATCTCGCCAGAGACGCATCAACCCACCGGCATCAACATGCACACTGAGTGTGGCGGAAGTTGGACCCTGTTGTGTTTGGAGCGGGTGATGGGAATCGAACCCACGTTTGAAGCTTGGGAAGCTCCAGTTCT